>NZ_JACSLT010000020.1:0-4038 GCF_018618275.1 Exiguobacterium sp. s194
CGCCCCTATCTGTTTATATCGAAATGTGCGTACGAACCCATAAAAAGGAGAAGAGGCCACCTGGCGCGAACGAGTCGCGCCAGGTGGCCTCTTTCTTATAAATCTACTGAGTTATGTCCCAGCCTCGTTTTGTTTCGGGAATGAAACAAGTTGACGGCATTCATAGATTGTCAGACAATTAGGCAAACCGATATCAGATAGGGAGGAAGTTGAGAATGCAGCAACATATTATTGAGACGACACACGTCAAACCATCCATCAACCCAGCCGAAGAGATTCGTCGCCGAATCGATTTTTTAAAGGCTTATGTCAAACGAGCAGGCGCGAAAGGGCTCGTCCTCGGCATCTCGGGAGGACAGGACTCAACGCTCGCCGGCAAGCTCTGCCAGCTGGCGATGGAAGAATTGCGTGAGGAAACAAGTGCGGACTTTACATTCTACGCCGTCCGTCTGCCATATGGCGAGCAACATGACGAGGCCGACGCCAAACGTGCCCTCGACTTCATTCGACCGGACAAAACGTTCACGGTCAACGTGAAACCGGCCGTCGATGCCTCAGCCAACTCGTTCCATGAAGCGACGGGACTCGAACTTGGCGACTTCCATAAAGGGAACACGAAAGCGCGTGAGCGGATGAAAGTGCAATACGACATCGCAGCCACGTACGGTGCCCTCGTCGTCGGTACGGACCATGCGGCCGAATACGTCACTGGTTTCTACACGAAGCACGGGGACGGGGCGGCCGACTTGACGCCGCTCACAGGATTGAACAAGCGCCAAGGGAAAGCGTTGCTCCATGAACTTGAAGCGCATGAGAGCTTGATTTATAAAGTGCCGACGGCTGATTTGGAAGATGACAAACCGGGACTCCCGGACGAGGTCGCTCTCGGGATGACGTATGATCAACTCGATGATTATCTCGAAGGGAAATCAGTCGATCCAGCCATCGCTGAACGGATTGAGACAATCTTCAAACGGTCGCGCCATAAACACCATATGCCGGCCTCGCTCTATGACGAGTGGTGGCAATGATCTTAAGAACCAGCCCCCGGCTGGTTCTTTTTTATGTGGTAACTTTCGAACCGTCCCGTTAGGCGCCCATGCTTTCAGCGGGCAATCCCGAAGCCTCCTCGCGCCGAATTCGGCACTGCGGGGTCTTCGTCGGATTGCTTTCCTGCATGAGTCAGGGCGCCACGGGCCGGATCGAAGGGACTTCCCTATGCTACAAATCAATCGATGCCAAAAGCCGGCAACCGAACTCCTAGGGGAGAGCGATGCAAGGACGACCCCGTAAAGCGCGATTCGCGCTGCGGAGGCATCCGCATCGCCCCAGAAACGAAGGATGCCGGCCAAAGCAATCGTAAATCAAACAAAAAAACCGGTCGGTAGACCGGTTCTTTTGTGTATCACAGATTAGCGCTTCGCGCGTGTCGGCACGAATTGGATGAGCAAGATGAGTGTGAACGCGATCAAGCTGAGCAGCGGGATCGTGATGAATCCGAAGTAGTTCACCCAACGAATCAAACAGTCGTTACTGCAGAACGCGTCGCCGTTTGGGATGCGTTCGAGAATGACGTGATAGAGGGCGATTGCCCAACCCGCCCCGGCCATGAGACCGACGAACAATTTGTTCACAGCACGGTTCGAGAGAAGCACCGTCAAGTAATAGATGGCGAGCGGATACATAAATATGCGTTGGAACCAGCATAACTTGCATGGCACGTACAGCATGATTTCCGAGAAATAAAGACTGCCGAGCGTCGCGATGGTGGCGACAATAAAGGCAAAATGATGACGTTGCATCTGATTTCCTCCTGACGATTCAAAACTAATCGACAAACATGATATGATACAGTGAAGCAATAACGTATCCAGTATACAATCTTTGAAACGATAGAGAAATAGGTGACGTCATGCAAGTATCAGAAGTGGAAGTGTTAATCGTCCTCGCCGAAGAGTTGAATATGCGGAAAGCGGCGGAGCGCTTGTTTGTCTCCCAGCCCGCACTCAGTCAGCGCCTCGTCACAATCGAGCATCAGTGGGGCAAGAAAATTTTTGTCCGTTCGACCCGGGGCCTCGCGCTCACGCCGGACGGTGAAAAAATCATCGACTTCGCGAAGAAGATGTATAGCGAGGAGCAGGAGCTGCGTGGGGAGTTGACAGCGCAACAAGGTGAGGTGTACGGTACATTAAAAATCGCCGTCGCATCCATCATGGGTCAGTATTGGCTACCGCGCGTCTTGAAGCGATTCGTCGAGCGGTATCCATCGGTTCGAGTCAAACTCGTCACGGGCTGGTCAAGCGAGATGATGCGCTATATGCTAGAGGAAAATTTCCATATCGGCATCATTCGCGGGAATCCGGATTGGCGCGGCGAGAAGATGAAATTGTTCTCAGATTCGCTTCACCTGGTCGACTTGCGGATGACCGATTTGAAACAATTAAAAAATAACGAGCGTTCGTTCATTCAATTCAAGAGCGACTCGACGTATTATCAAGAAATTTTGGAGTGGTGGCAAGAGCGCTTCTCGAGCCCGCCGCTCACGACGCTCGTCGTCGACCAAATCGAGACGTGCAAACAGATGGCGTTACACGGAATCGGATTCGCGATTTTACCTGAGTCGACGATTCGCGATGTCGAGGCGATCAATAAGATTCCGCTCACGTCGTCGGATGGGATTCCGCTCGTCCGGGATACGTGGATGTTATCGACCGAGTCGATGCTCGAGTTGGCGCAAGTGAAGGCGTTTTGGGAGATTGTTGATGAAGTGACGAAGGAGAGTGTGGAATGAGTTGGGCAATTGAGGCAAGACGGCAATTACATTTGATTCCAGAACGAGGTTATGAAGAGTTCAAGACACAGGCGACGCTTGAGGAACTGATTCGATCCTTGAACTCGCCGCGCGTGCACATCTCGCATTGGCGTACCGGTTTGTTCGTCCGCATCGACGGGCTTGTCGGTGAAAAGACGATTGGTTACCGGGCCGACATGGACGGCTTACCGATCACCGAAGAGACGGGCCTCGAGTTTGCCTCGGTCCATGAAGGGATGATGCACGCCTGTGGCCATGACGTTCATATGGCAATCGCTCTCGGGTTGATTAAGCGAGCCGTCGAAGAGCCGCTCGACCATCACCTCGTCATCTTCTTCCAACCAGCCGAAGAAGGTCCGGGCGGTGCTGAACCGATGGCCATGTCGGAACTGTTCTATCATTTCCGCCCCGATGCGATGTTCGGACTTCACGTCGCACCAGAATATCCTGTCGGCACGATCGCGTCGCGTCCAGGTGTTTTGTTCGCGAGTGCGCGCGAGTTGCATTTGACGATTCATGGGAAAGGCGGGCATGGTGCCTTCCCACACGCCGGAATTGATGCCGTCATCGTTCAGGCCGCGTTGATTATGCAGCTGCAAACAATCGTCTCGCGGAACATCGACCCGATGGGCAGCGCGGTCATCTCGATCGGGAAAGTGATGGCTGGGACGAAAGAGAACATCATCGCGGACACGGCGAAGCTTGACGGTACGATTCGGGCCTTGTCGGACAAGGAGATGGTCGTGCTCGAACGACGCATCCGTCAAATCATCGCCGGGGTGGAGATGACGTATAACGTCCACATCGACCTCGAGTTCGGCAACCGGTACCACGAGGTCGTCAACGACGAACGTTATTTGTTCCAATTCGAAGAAGCGGTCGAGGAAGTCGGATACTCATACAAGACGTGCGTACCGGCCATGACCGGTGAAGATTTCGGATACATGCTGAAACAAGTTCCAGGCTTTATGGTCTGGCTCGGCGTGAACGATATGGGGTCGGGACTTCACCAATCGACGCTCAACCCGGATGAGCGGGCCATCGATGTCGCCATCGAGCTGTTCGATCATTTCTTTAGAACGGCCATCATTAAATGAAGCGAGGCTGGGACATAACTAGCCAGTTCTAAAGTATTTCAATCAAAAAGAGGGGTCCGGTCACCGATTTTCGGTGACCGGACCCCTTCTTTGTACTTCGGGCGACAACGGTGGCGATGAACTTCCGCA
>NZ_JACSLT010000021.1:0-3105 GCF_018618275.1 Exiguobacterium sp. s194
TCACATACTAAACTTTACAGGTGACAGTTATCGTGTCACGCATGCGTTGTCGAAACACTAAAACCCAGCTGGCAAAGTTCTGTACTTTTCGTTGCATTATTGTGCACATTTGTATTGCAAAATACAGTCGAAGCAATACCTCCGTCATCTCGTCCATCGTCTGTTGATCTAGTTGGTAACTGTCCATCTGAATCTTCCTCTCCTGTTGATAGCCTCATGATACCTCGCATCCAAGCAGACAACATCTCGCCTAATTTCACGTAAGCCCTAGGGCTTGTTTAGAAAACATGCTCATTTTCAATAAACAAACCGTGTTTTCACTTCTGTCATTTCATCAAATAGTCTTCTTACGAGACAGACCAAAACAACGTCCAACCTTCACACACGAACCATCGCGTTTTCGTCATGCGAAAACGACCCTTTTCCGGATCCCGCTCTATGGATCCAGGCGAGAGCAACGCGAGTCGCCCATCCAGTCAAAGAAAAACGTACGTTTTTCTTCCTTGTCCTTACCGGACGGACCGGGACCGGTCCCCCGGCCCCACTCCATTCCGTTCAACCCATGTAACCTCGCTGTTTCATGCTGACGTACGACTCGTCCGCTCCGAGGATGAGATGGTCGAGCACCGGGATGCCGATGAGGTCCCCCGCCTCATGTAACCGTTCGGAGACGAGGATGTCCTCCCGGCTCGGCGTCGGGTCCCCGCTCGGGTGCTGATGACAGACGATGAGGCACGAGGCGTTGTTCAAGATGGCGCATTTGAAGACCTCCCGTGGGTGGACGACACTCGAGTTGACGCTCCCGACGTGTGCCCGGTGGACGCCGATGACCCGGTTCTTTGTGTTGAGCATGATGACGAGGAACACTTCACGGTCGTCGTCCCCGATGAACGAGGAACCGATTTGTCGGGCACTGTCCGGTGATTGGATGATGGCGTGCTCGAGAGCGACCATCTCCTCGCGAATCTCTTGTTTGATACGAATGACCTCGATGATGGATGTAAGTTCCATGATGGTTTGTCCCCTTTCGGATAAGCCGAGCTCAGAACGAACACCGTTGTGCGTCCTGTTGACGGGAACGAAGCGAGCGTCGGGAGACGGTGCAAGGGCGACCGCAGGGAGAGCCTCAAAAAAATGCGTAGAGCAAACGGAGGGACAGGCTTCCGTAGCCAACGAGCGAAAAGCCTCGCTTTGAGCCTAAAGCGAAGGAAGACGGGCCGGAGGGCGCGTCATTTTTTTGACGTCCCTTGCACCGAAGACCAGCGAGCTAGAGTACGGAAACAGGACGCACGGATTACCAATCACGAAAAAGGCTGTTCAAACGGGACAAATCGGGTATAAAATAAGAACAAACGTTCGTTTTATTGAGAGGGGTAATTATTATGACGATGTATCGCGATCGGGGCGAATTGAAATGGATCCCATTCCTCATGCCCGAGCACAAGGCGCTACTGACGAAATACTATAAAGAGATTCAAAAAATTGAGATGCCAGATATCGATGAACAGGTCCTATCGGTCTATGAGAATGTGCTGAACGACGCGATCTTCAGCGGAGATTTGGTAGAGGTAAAATATGTGGAGAAGCGGGAGATGAAACGATTCAGAGGATTCGTGCACCGGACGAACTACATGGAGCGGACCGTCGAGCTGGCCAATCAAAGGGAAGGGATCATCCATGTGCCGTTCGAGGCAATCATTCACGTCGAACAATCGATAGACTAACGCCCTGGCGGTTGCTGACGAAAAATCCTTTGCTGCTTTTATAGATGTATCAGTTAAAAGTTGCAGTACACTGATATCTTTAAATCATTCCGTTTGTCAATTTAAGCTAGACAGATCGACTCCATTCAGGTGACTCAAAAATGCCTCCAACGGTGTGCGGTAATTCAGTGACTTTCTTGGGATGTTATTCCGCTTGTCGGCCACCGACGAAATGAATGTTTGATCCACCTGGTTGAAGTCCATTTCCTTTGCCAAGCCGTCTTTCCGCAGGAGCCCGTTGGAGTTTTCATTCAAGGCGCGCTGAGAAGGCGTGCCGGGATCCGCAAAGTAAATCGAGACGTCGTGCCGGTTGCACAACGGTTTCCAATTGGAGAATTCCTTGCCGCAATCAAACGTGATGGATTTGAACAGATTTCTCGGGACCCCTTGGAACCACTGGTTCAACGCAGTTTCAATATCGCAAGCCTTGCGTCCTGCAGGCTTCAGGGCGATGATGACTTTCGTCAGCCGTTCGACCAGCGTGATCACCGCACTTTTGTGGCGGGCACCCACAATGGTGTCGCCTTCGATATGCCCGAACTCTTTTTTGAACGACGGGTTGTCGGCTTCCCGTTCGGAAATATGGCGTTTGAACGCCTGTTTTCCCCGGCGTTCCTGGTGTCCATTGGGTTTCCGTTTTCCTTTCATCGGCAGCGTGGCGGCGTCAAAGACCTGATTTTTGAACATGCGATAGATGGTGCGCGCGGAACAATCGATGGCCGTTTCTGCCCGGCCGACAATGACATCCGGCGTCCAGCCCTGCGCCACCTTGTCTTGAACATAGGCCACTTGTTTCTTCGGCAGGACAATCTTCCGCCGGCCGCAGCGTTTCTTATTTTTCTTGTATTGCGTGTAGAAGTCGAGCGCTGTATGTCCTGATTTCAGGAAATTGATGACGTTGTAGATTGGCTGCCTGGAACGGTTCATCAACTTAGCAATGATCGCTACAGGTATATTTTGGCGGTGGTAGGATTCTATCATCACCAGTTCATCCGTGGTAAGATGGGTGTAGGTCATTCGTGATCACTCCTATGTTTTTCTTTGGTCGGAAAATACATTGTGAGTGTACCACGAATGGCTTTTTCAATTGTCTAGCTTAATTTTACAATCGGCGATTAATGAATGAATGATCAATTTTTGAAAACTTTTTTGTGTTAATTGAATTTAAGTAGAAAAGAGAAGAAGCTTTTGGGCTTCCTCTCTTCCGATAATATCTCATATGTTAACTATAAAAATATATTTAATTATCCAAAGTCTTCAAACCTCCGTTTGACTTTAACCTAATACAAAACTGTGCCCCCAAGGTTAAAGAAAATTCAACTTTTGGGAGGCAGCACTTTTC
>NZ_JACSLT010000022.1:0-2758 GCF_018618275.1 Exiguobacterium sp. s194
GGGGGGTCATTGTGAACTTCTAAATTAGAGTCATGGAAACAGCGATAAAGTAAAATGATACTAAACACTTGATATACCCTATCGGGGTATGTTAAGTTTAAGGAAATATTACTTTAGGAGGAATAATAATGATTGAAACATTAAAAGTACAAGGTATGTCCTGCGGCCACTGTGCAAACTCGGTTGAAACGGGCGTCGGTGAACTCGAAGGGATTTCATCTGTGACAGTTGATCTTAAAAAAGGCGAAGTGGCAGTAGACTATGATACTGCCAAGACATCATTAAACGAAATTCAGAAAGCGATTGAAGAACAAGGGTATGACGTCGTATAAGGGTGCTTTCACAGCACACTTTACTTTTAAATGAAATATACCCTCGCGTGGTATATTCGGCAAGAACTTTGTGAATGTTAAGAATGTAAATAGGGTTAAATAGGATAAGAACCACTAGTTTGGAGGAGGCGCACTGAATGGCTAAAAATGATAAAGACCATCACCACCATCAAGACGAACAGGTAGATCACAGTAAAATGGATCATTCCAAACATGTTGGGCATTCGTACCATGAAGACCAAGTGAAAGAAGGCATTCAAGACGACAGCAATCCTGCCAAAATTCATGATGATCATGCCCATCACAATCATGGTGGCCACGATCATAGTGACCATGGACATCACCATCATGGGAATTTCAAAGAAATTTTCCTGAAGTCGCTGCCCTTGGGCATTGTCATTCTATTATTGTCGCCGATGATGGACGTTCGGCTTCCTTTCCAATTTACTTTTCCATACTCGGATATTGTGGTCGCTGTATTAGCAACTATCTTATTGGTTTATGGCGGAAAACCCTTCTATCAAGGTGCAATCGCTGAATTTAAGGAAAAAGCACCGGGCATGATGGCCCTTATTTCATTAGGGATATCCGTTTCCTATTTGTACAGCATTTACGCCGTGCTGGCACGCTACGTAACCGGCGATCACATCATGGATTTCTTCTTTGAATTCGCGTCCTTGCTGTTGATCATGCTCCTTGGACACTGGATCGAAATGAAGGCTATCGGAGAAGCAGGAGACGCGCAAAAATCGCTCGCCGAATTGGTGCCGAAAGATGCACATGTGGTATTGGAAGATGATTCGATCGAGACGCGTCCCGTAAATGAGCTGAAAGTCGGAGACCTTGTACGGGTTCAGGCCGGAGAAAACGTCCCTGCCGATGGCATCATCAAAAGAGGCACCTCGCGGATCAATGAAGCTTTGCTGACGGGGGAATCTAAACCCATTGAAAAAGGAGCCGGAGACAAAGTGATCGGCGGTTCCACGAACGGTGCAGGCATCATATATCTTGAAGTACAGGAAACCGGCGACCAATCGTTCATTTCCCAAGTACAAACCCTGATAAGCCAGGCGCAGGATCAACCTTCAAGAGCTGAAAATCTGGCTCAAAAAGTAGCCGGCTGGCTGTTTTATATCGCCATTGCGGCGGCTTTCCTCGCTTTTGTCGTTTGGCTGTACATTGCTGACATTCAAACCGCTGTTCTTTTTACGGTTACGACATTAGTCATTGCATGTCCACACGCTCTCGGCCTTGCCATTCCGCTGGTTATTGCACGAAGCACCAGTTTAGGTGCAAGCCGCGGGCTGTTGGTGAAAGACCGCGAAGCATTGGAGCTGGCAACTAAGGCTGATGTAATGATACTGGATAAAACGGGTACATTGACTACTGGCGAATTTAAAGTTTTGAACATGGAAACACTGGATGGTCAACATACCGAAGCCGAAATCGCGGCGTTAATGGCAGGGATTGAAGGCGGGTCCAGCCACCCAATCGCCCAGTCAATCGTCCAATACGCTGAGAAACAAGGGATTCAGCCTGTCCACTTTGATTCGATTGATGTTGTGTCGGGTGCGGGTATAGAAGGAAACGCCAATGGCCGCAAATACGAATTGATCAGCCAAAAGGCACTTGGAAGAGATGTAGCGGTGGATGTTCCCAAAGGGGCAACATTAAGTATACTAGTTGAGGACGGGAATCCGATCGGTACGGTCGCATTAGGCGATGAATTGAAAGAAACGAGCAGAACGCTGATACAGGCATTGAAGCATTACAATATAAAACCGATTATGGCTACAGGTGACAATGAAACGGCGGCCCAAGGAGTAGCAGAGGAACTGGGCATTGAATACAGAGCCAATCAATCACCGCAAGATAAATATGGTTTAGTGGAATCACTGAAAAATAATGGACAAACGGTTATCATGGTCGGCGATGGCGTCAACGATGCACCATCCCTTGCAATAGCAGACGTTGGGATAGCAGTCGGTGCCGGAACTCAAGTCGCCATCGATTCCGCTGATGTGATTTTGACTCAGTCGGATCCAGGCGATATTGAATCCTTTATCGAATTGGCCAATAAAACAACCAGTAAAATGAAACAGAACCTCGTGTGGGGAGCCGGTTATAACTTTATTGCCATTCCCATAGCGGCGGGTGTTCTAGCCTCCATTGGGATTACGTTGGCTCCTGCCGCAGGAGCAGTTCTGATGTCCGTGTCCACGGTTATCGTGGCTATCAATGCGATGACATTGAAACTAAGAAATAGAGCTGTTTAACACCGTGTTTAATTGTCGTACACGAAAAGTGCTGCCTCCCAAAAGTTGAATTTTCTTTAACCTTGGGGGCACAGTTTTGTATTAGGTTAAAGTCAAACGGAGGTTTGAAGACTTTGGATAATTAAATATATTTTTATAGTTAACATATGA
>NZ_JACSLT010000023.1:0-2631 GCF_018618275.1 Exiguobacterium sp. s194
TCCTGGGGTTGTAGGACACTCTATACGGAGTTACAAAGGGATAGGATAGGTGAACGACCTGGAAAGGTCGGCCAGAGAAGGTGACGGCCCTGTAGCCGAAATCGTATCCCCTCCAGAGTGGATCCTGAGTACGGCGGGACACGTGAAACCCCGTCGGAATCCGGGAGGACCATCTCCCAAGGCTAAATACTTCCTAGTGACCGATAGTGAACCAGTACCGTGAGGGAAAGGTGAAAAGCACCCCGGAAGGGGAGTGAAACAGATCCTGAAACCGTATGCCTACAAGTAGTCAGAGCCCGTTAACGGGTGATGGCGTGCCTTTTGTAGAATGAACCGGCGAGTTACGATGGCGGGCGAGGTTAAGCCGATGAGGCGGAGCCGCAGCGAAAGCGAGTCTGAATAGGGCGCATCAGTCCGTCGTCGTAGACCCGAAACCAGGTGATCTACCCATGTCCAGGATGAAGGTCAGGTAACACTGACTGGAGGTCCGAACCCACGCACGTTGAAAAGTGCGGGGATGAGGTGTGGGTAGCGGTGAAATGCCAATCGAACCTGGAGATAGCTGGTTCTCCCCGAAATAGCTTTAGGGCTAGCCTCGAGGTGTAGAGTTCCGGAGGTAGAGCACTGATTGGACTAGGGGCCCCCACAGGGTTACCGAATTCAGTCAAACTCCGAATGCCGGCAACTTGTACTCGGGAGTCAGACTGCGAGTGATAAGATCCGTAGTCGAAAGGGAAACAGCCCAGACCATCAGCTAAGGTCCCAAAGTGTATGTTAAGTGGAAAAGGATGTGGCGTTGCACAGACAACTAGGATGTTGGCTTAGAAGCAGCCACCATTCAAAGAGTGCGTAATAGCTCACTAGTCGAGTGACGCCGCGCCGAAAATGTAACGGGGCTAAACATACCACCGAAGCTATGGATCCCGTAAGGGATGGTAGGGGAGCGTTCCAAGCAGCAGTGAAGCGGTATCGTGAGGAGCCGTGGAGCGCTTGGAAGTGAGAATGCCGGTGTGAGTAGCGAAAAGAGGGGTGAGAATCCCCTCCGTCGAAAGCCCAAGGTTTCCTGAGGAAGGCTCGTCCGCTCAGGGTTAGTCTGGACCTAAGCCGAGGCCGAAAGGCGTAGGCGATGGACAACAGGTTGATATTCCTGTACCGCCGTACCACCGTTTGAACGATGGGGGGACGCAGAAGGATAAGGTAACCGTGCGACTGGAAGTGCACGGACAAGCAGCGAGGCCGTCGGGTTGGCAAATCCGCCCGGCACACAAGGTTGAGCTGTGACGTGGAGCCCGTAGGGCGAAGTACCGGATTTCACGCTGCCAAGAAAAGCCTCTAGTAAGGAGGTCGGCGCCAGTACCGTAAACCGACACAGGTAGGCGAGATGAGAATTCTAAGACGCGCGGGATAACTCTCGTTAAGGAACTCGGCAAAATGGTCCCGTAACTTCGGGAGAAGGGACGCTTATGGCAACATAAGCCGCAGTGAATAGGCCCAAACGACTGTTTAGCAAAAACACAGGTCTCTGCTAAATCGCAAGATGAAGTATAGGGGCTGACGCCTGCCCGGTGCTGGAAGGTTAAGGGGATGTGTCATCGCAAGAGAAGCACTGAACCGAAGCCCCAGTAAACGGCGGCCGTAACTATAACGGTCCTAAGGTAGCGAAATTCCTTGTCGGGTAAGTTCCGACCCGCACGAAAGGCGTAACGATTTGGGCACTGTCTCAACGAGAGACCCGGTGAAATCATAGTACCTGTGAAGATGCAGGTTACCCGCGACAGGACGGAAAGACCCCATGGAGCTTTACTACAGCCTGATATTGAGGCTTTGTACGCGATGTACAGGATAGGTGGGAGTTTGTGAAGCCGGAGCGCCAGCTTCGGTGGAGACACCCTTGGGATACCACCCTTTGCGTATAGAGTCTCTAACTCGCAGCCGTGATCCGGCTGGAGGACCGTGTCAGGTGGGTAGTTTGACTGGGGCGGTCGCCTCCTAAACAGTAACGGAGGCGCCCAAAGGTTCCCTCAGAATGGTTGGAAATCATTCGAAGAGTGCAAAGGCAGAAGGGAGCTTGACTGCGAGACCTACAAGTCGAGCAGGGACGAAAGTCGGGCTTAGTGATCCGGTGGTTCCGCATGGAAGGGCCATCGCTCAACGGATAAAAGCTACCCTGGGGATAACAGGCTGATCTCCCCCAAGAGTCCACATCGACGGGGAGGTTTGGCACCTCGATGTCGGCTCATCGCATCCTGGGGCTGGAGTAGGTCCCAAGGGTTGGGCTGTTCGCCCATTAAAGCGGTACGCGAGCTGGGTTCAGAACGTCGTGAGACAGTTCGGTCCCTATCCGTCGTGGGCGCAGGAAATTTGAGGAGAGCTGTCCTTAGTACGAGAGGACCGGGATGGACGCACCGCTGGTGTACCAGTTGTTCCGCCAGGAGCATCGCTGGGTAGCTACGTGCGGACGGGATAAGTGCTGAAAGCATCTAAGCATGAAGCCCCCTCCGAGATGAGATTTCCCTTTGAGCAATCAAGAAAGACCCCTCAGAGACGATGAGGTAGATAGGTCATGGGTGGAAGCACGGCGACGTGTGGAGCTGAATGATACTAATCGGTCGAGGCTTTGATCTAGTCTAA
>NZ_JACSLT010000024.1:0-2365 GCF_018618275.1 Exiguobacterium sp. s194
TGTGTAATGCAAAATAGGAGTGCAGAAGTGTGCAACGGAAACGTACACAACTCTGCACTCCTATTTTAGAAAAGAAAAAGGACTTGCCAGCAACCATAATCTCACCCTAACGTTTAAGTTGCGACACAAGAACGTTAGGAGATGGAAGGAATGCTAGCAATGTCCGATATCAATTGTATCAAATATCTGAGAAACCACAAATCACATTCGATCAATCGAATCGCTAAAAATCTAGACCTCAACTGGAGGACGGTAAAAAAATACGCGGATTCAGCTCAACTGCCGAGTGAAACCATTCGCCCCAAGAGAGGCATGATGTACGGAACGAAATGGGGCGAGATGGTCGAGGATTGGTTGACCGAGGATCAAATGCTTCAGAAAAAGTTAAGACGAACGAATAAAAAGCTTTATGAAACGCTGGTGGCGAACGGATTCGAGGGTTCTTACCGGACGGTCTGCAATTTCATCAAGAGCTGGCATATGACGAGCGAGGAGGAAAACGACACAAGGCAAGAACGATTGCAACACCCTCCGGGTGAGGCACAGGTAGATTTCGGGACGATGGAAGTCGTCAAAGATAGTCATGCGGTCGATGTAAAATGCCTCGTCATGAGCCTGCCCTTCAGTAACCGCACAGCAGCTGTCGCCCTGCCCGCAGAAAACCAAGAGTGCTTTTTGACGGGACTCAAAATGCTTTTTGAAGAAATCGGTGGTGTACCGCAACAGCTCAGAATCGATAATCTCCCCGCCGCAGTCATCCAACCACGAACGACAAAAGAAGAGGCGATCTATACAGATGCTTTCCTGCAGTTCATGGCACATTACGGCTTCCAAGTTCAAAGCTGTAATCCTTACAGAGGTAACGAGAAAGGAAGTGTCGAGAACAAGGTAGGATACGTTCGGTACAATTTTCTTGTCCCAGCCCCTGTCATGCATGATTACGATTCGACGAACCGGCAACTCGCAGCTTCCCTACGGGATGACATGGAGAGAGTGCATTACGAAAAGCATGTGCTGATCCGTGAGTTGTTCGAAGAAGAGCAGAGACATCTATTGCGATTGCCGCAAGAAGACTTCCCCGTCTTCAAAGAAGAACTGTTCAAGGTGAACAAGTACGGCGAAATAACGATCGATAAGACGAAAGTCTTGATCCCTTCAGGGGCTCGTCATGGGCAAGTACGCGCCATCTTAAGGTGGGATTCGATGAAGATTCTCTCACTTCACGGAGAAATCCTCTACGAAGAAAAACGTCCCTACATGATGACAAAGCGTGCGCTCCCATGGGAAAACATCATCAGCACTTGGCACAAGAAGCCGAGAAGCTTCGGGCACTCCCGTTATTCCGAATATCTGCCGGGTAGAATCAAAGAGTACCTGGGCGTACCCAACTTACTCGTTCGGCAGGAAAGACTGGCCTGGATCCGAGCCAAGCTCGCACTCTATCCAATCCTCGAGATCAATGAACGCCTATACGAGCTACTGAGCGAGGACGACGATCCAGCCGTGGTTGAGGACCATCCTTATGATGTGGATTGGAGCAAGTACGATAGCCTGAATCGGCCTTGGGGAGAAGGTGGTGCAGTATGAGCCTAAAAGAAATGTGCAAATCGCTCCGCCTTGCCTATGTCGCTGAAATCTATGAATCGATTCCAACGGAATCCCCTGAAAAGTTTCTCACGGAGCTTTTCTCGATGGAAATGCGCCTCCGCGAGGAAGCGAAAGCGCAACGGTTAATCAAAAAGGCAAAATTCATCAACAATAAGTCACTAGACGACTATCATTGGGGCAATCACATCTACTTCCCAAAGCATTTAGATAAGGACGAACTGACCTCACTGAATTTCGTCGAGCACTCACAGAACGTCGTTCTGACAGGGTCCCCGGGTACAGGAAAGACCCATTTGGCCATCGGGCTCGGGAGAGAAGCTTGTCACAAAGGTTATGAGGTGAGGTTCTTCCGGGTCTCTGAACTCGTCGAGCAACTTAACAAGGCCTGGCGGGATGGAAAACTAGGCAACTTCCATTCTCGTCTCGAGTCGGCAGATATGATTATTTTAGATGAGATGGGATATCTCCCTCTCACAAAAGAATCTGCGGAACTTCTGTTTCATCTCATCACCGACTGGTACGAGCGAAAGAGCCTGATCATCACATCCAACCTTGAGTTCAGCCAATGGAATCGCATCTTTGGCGACGCGCGCTTGACTGCGGCACTCGTCGATCGCGTCATCCATCACGCTCACATACTAAACTTTACAGGTGACAGTTATCGTGTCACGCATGCGTTGTCGAAACACTAAAACCCAGCTGGCAAAGTTCTGTACTTTTCGTTGCATTATTGTGCACATTTGTATTGCAAAATACA
>NZ_JACSLT010000025.1:0-1948 GCF_018618275.1 Exiguobacterium sp. s194
AGTGATAGCAGTTTCCCCTTATGCTCTTTGGACGGGGAAATATCGGTTTTCGTTCTTCCGCATCTGAGCTTCAATCCAAATATCTAATTTTTTGATTGTGCCAAGAAATCGAAGTTGCACCATTATGTGAAGATGCTTGATACAAACGAATATCTCCTTGAGGAGAAGTTTTAACAAATGTAACTGAGCCGTCATCTTTTGGATAAGGTCTAACTTGAGACCCTGGAGCCAATTTGTTAAACTCACGGCTGGCTTGTGCCGTAGTAGCGTTTTTAACATAATTTTGAGTTCCGGACGAAGTAACGTTAGTCAATCTAGCCCCACTTAAAACACTCCCCCACCCAGACGGCGGCAATTTACCGCCACCACATAAAGGATCAACGGTCGGATTTTCATATTCTGCATTCTCTTGTATTGGTTCCACAAAATCTGAATCAGATGAACCCTGCATCCAATTCGCTGAAATGTTCATTTCTTCTAAAGACCAAACGCGATCGCAAGCAGCATCTACCGTTTTACCCAACGGCAGAAGTAAAAAAATTAATGCTAACGACAAAGAAATTGAAATAAATTTTTTCAACGAAAACCCTCCTTTTTTATGTACAATAATACAAAAGCTATCTGAATACATCGAATTATTTGAAATTAATGGGAGGGGTTTTCTTGGTTAATTTTGATTTGGACGTACTTCTTACTACAGAGGAATACATATTGGAATTAGACAAATTTCAGTTGGAAAGAAATAATCACTTCGCCATAAATATGTACTTCCACGCGGCGACGGATGCCACTAAAATCTTAATTGACGATGAATCAAGAAAATATTTCTTAGTGCAATTCGACAAATACGCAATGTTTTTAGGAACTTTAGAAGAACACGGGATTCATGAAGATGACTTGAAGAACCAAAGGCCGATAGTAAAACTATCAGATTCAAAATTACTTTCTTTCGCCAAAGAAAATATGCAAACTCAAGTTGCAAATACCGATCGAGGTCCAATTTCTCATTTTGTGATTCGGACGTTTGATCAAGAATTTCATGTCCTATCCCATAGTGACCCTATTGTTATTGACATGGGCAAAAAATAAAAGACCTTATGTAAGGTCTTTTATTTTTTGCCCATTTTTTAATAAAAAACTTTGTGAAAACGGTCGTTTTTCGCCTTGTTTTTATACTTTGGCTTGAGAGCGTCGCCAAGTTTGCGTGGAGTTTTCATTTCACGCAAACTTGATGTTTTTTCGCCCTTTTTAGAGATTTCTCGAGTCGGACACCTTCCGGTACAGTTCGATCACCTGGGGGTTCTCTTTCTCCCACGTCGTGTTCTTCAGCATCGGGATTTTGAATACCCCTTCCATCTCCGTCATCAATTCACCAAGACGACTTTCACGCTGGCGGACCGACGGATCTCGCATGATTTCCTCGTACCTTTTCTCAAATACATTGATTGTCAGAATCACTTTCTCACTCCCATTCCTTGTTTTTTCAATCAACTGCAGCATGCTGCGGCTTTGTTCAAGTCTTTCTCCTCGATATAGATCGTGTCGTCTTCGACCTTAAAGTCGATTCCATTCTTCTTCAGCCGTTCTTCCTGGGACGTACTATATTCTCCCCACTCAACAAGTTTTTGTGCACTTTCATTCGTAGAACAGCCTTGTAAAAGCAAGACTGCCGACAAGAAAACGACGAGCATCTTCTTCATCAATAAATCTCCCTTCGGTCGAGTCATGTTTTTTTACGTACGTAATCTCGAAGCACCCCCTCGACCAACTCGTAGAGTTTCATGTCGTTCTCCAGAGCGATCTGCTTCAACTGCTTATGTAACGCCACATCCATGTCCAACGAGACTTTCTTCCGGACGATATGTTCGGGCCTCGTCTCAATCGCAAAATAATCGTCGTCCAATTGGGACTGCCCCGTGACCGGGTCGATCTTCAACGGCTCAGACGC
>NZ_JACSLT010000027.1:0-1455 GCF_018618275.1 Exiguobacterium sp. s194
TCCCTTTGAGCAATCAAGAAAGACCCCTCAGAGACGATGAGGTAGATAGGTCATGGGTGGAAGCACGGCGACGTGTGGAGCTGAATGATACTAATCGGTCGAGGCTTTGATCTAGTCTAATGGTTTGCATGAATTGATGAGTCTTCAGTTTTGAGAGAACGATCTCTCTATGTCTGGTGGCGATAGCGAAGCGGCCACACCCGTTCCCATGCCGAACACGGAAGTTAAGCGCTTCAGCGCCGAAAGTAGTTGGGGGTCTCCCCCTGTGAGGATAGGACGCTGCCAGGCTGTTTATTTTTTTGAAAAAATTATTGACTTTCTTCTTGAGGAGACTTAAAATAGGTAAAGTCGATACAGTAATTATTTAAAACGGTCCCGTGGTGTAGTGGTTAACATGTCTGCCTGTCACGCAGAAGATCGCGGGTTCGAATCCCGTCGGGACCGCCATTTTTTTATTTAATTTAATAAGTTGGCTTTGTAGCTCAGTTGGTAGAGCAAAGGACTGAAAATCCTTGTGTCGGCGGTTCGATTCCGTCCAAAGCCACCATTTACAGCGCCGGTGTAGCTCAGTTGGTAGAGCATCTGACTTGTAATCAGAGGGTCGAGGGTTCGAATCCTTTCGCCGGCACCATTTTTCTCATGGCGGTTGTGGCGAAGTGGTTAACGCACCGGATTGTGATTCCGGCATTCGAGGGTTCAATTCCCTTCAGCCGCCCCATTTTTTAAAAATTAATGAGCCATTAGCTCAGTTGGTAGAGCATCTGACTTTTAATCAGAGGGTCGCAGGTTCGAGCCCTGCATGGCTCACCATTTCTCATTAATTTCTATACTTAAATACTTTATATGCGGGTGTGGCGGAATTGGTAGACGCGCTAGACTTAGGATCTAGTGTCTTTGACGTGGGGGTTCGAGTCCCTTCACCCGCATCTCTAATCTAATTTTATATTGCGGAAGTAGTTCAGTGGTAGAATACGACCTTGCCAAGGTCGGGGTCGCGGGTTCGAATCCCGTCTTCCGCTCCAATTATATGCGGTCGTGGCGGAATCGGTAGACGCGCTAGGTTGAGGGCCTAGTGGTGGTTAACACCGTGGAGGTTCAAGTCCTCTCGACCGCATTAATGCACCCTTAGCTCAGCTGGATAGAGCGTTAGACTACGAATCTAAAGGCCGGGAGTTCGAATCTCTCAGGGTGCACCATTTATAACGGGAAGTAGCTCAGCTTGGTAGAGCACTTGGTTTGGGACCAAGGGGTCGCAGGTTCGAATCCTGTCTTCCCGACCATTTCTTAATTCAATTTGGTCTTTGAAAACTGAACGATGAGGCAAAAATGATTTACAATTTTTGAATGAAGCGCAAGCTTCGTCATTTTTAAAGAGCTATATCAAATTCTTTGGAGAGTTTGATCCTGGCTCAGGACGAACGCTGGCGGCGTGCCTAATACATGCAAGTCGAGCGC
>NZ_JACSLT010000028.1:0-1144 GCF_018618275.1 Exiguobacterium sp. s194
TACTCACCCGTCCGCCGCTCATTCCGTCGACTTCCCCCCGAAGGGTTCCGTCGATTTCCTGCGCTCGACTTGCATGTATTAGGCACGCCGCCAGCGTTCGTCCTGAGCCAGGATCAAACTCTCCAAAAAATTTGATATAGCTCTTTAAAAATGACGAAGCTTGCGCTTCATTCAAACATTGTAAAACTTTTTTTGCCTCATCGTTCAGTTTTCAAAGTTCGTCGGTTTAAAGAATTGGTGGAGCCTAGCGGGATCGAACCGCTGACCTCCTGCGTGCAAGGCAGGCGCTCTCCCAGCTGAGCTAAGGCCCCAAAAGTTATGATGGTCGGGAAGACAGGATTCGAACCTGCGACCCCTTGGTCCCAAACCAAGTGCTCTACCAAGCTGAGCTACTTCCCGAAATAGATGGTGCACCCTGAGAGATTCGAACTCCCGGCCTTTAGATTCGTAGTCTAACGCTCTATCCAGCTGAGCTAAGGGTGCGAGACGAATGAACTTTCATGGGATATTAAGATGGTACCGAGGGCCGGACTTGAACCGGCACGAGGAAACCCTCGCAGGATTTTAAGTCCTGTGCGTCTACCAATTCCGCCACCCCGGCAAGGTATAATTCATGCGGTAGACTATTTTAAAAAAATGGTGCCGGCGAAAGGATTCGAACCCTCGACCCTCTGATTACAAGTCAGATGCTCTACCAACTGAGCTACACCGGCAGGTGTAATGGTGGAGGATGACGGGATCGAACCGCCGACCCCCTGCTTGTAAGGCAGGTGCTCTCCCAGCTGAGCTAATCCTCCAAATATGTAATGCCTGGCAGCGTCCTATCCTCACAGGGGGAGACCCCCAACTACTTTCGGCGCTGAAACGCTTAACTTCCGTGTTCGGCATGGGAACGGGTGTGGCCGCTTCGCTATCGCCACCAGACATATATGAGATTAACATTATTTTAACATAATGTCAACTCCTTTTTAAGAGATTGTTCTCTCAAAACTGAAGACTCATCAATTCATCCAAACCTTAGACTAGATCAAAGCCTCGACCGATTAGTATCATTCAGCTCCACACGTCGCCGTGCTTCCACCCATGACCTATCTACCTCATCGTCTCTGAGGGGTCTTTCTTGATTGCTCAAAGGGAAATCTCA
>NZ_JACSLT010000002.1:0-373257 GCF_018618275.1 Exiguobacterium sp. s194
TCGCCCCTATCTGTTTATATCGAAATGTGCGTACGAACCCATAAAAAGGAGAAGAGGCCACCTGGCGCGAACGAGTCGCGCCAGGTGGCCTCTTTCTTATAAATCTACTGAGTTATGTCCCAGCCTCATTTTATCTATTCTCGAAATACGGTTTGACGAACAACTCGAACAGTTCGGCGTTGAGCAAGTACCGGTTCGAATAGAACGGGTCGTTGTCCGGCGTGATCGGATTCGGGCTCAAGATGAAAGTCTGTTCGAAGCCGAGGTCTTGCACCGTCTCGATCACGGCGTCGCTCGTGTTGCCGAACGGATAGGCGATCGTCGTGACGCGCGTCCCGAGATTCTTTTCGATGGCGGCGACACTTGTCTCCAAATCTTGTCGGAGCTCATCTTGCATGTCTTCCGGCAAGAACACGGCGCCCCCGTCTTTGACGTAGTGCATGTCATGCGTATGCGTCCCGAAATCAGCGAGTCCGCTCGTCTGCATATCCTTCAGTTCAGTCCATGGGGCGAGATCCAAGTTTTGGAACGCCTCGCCGACGTGACTGGTGATGATGAACAGCGTGGACGGGATTTGCTTGTCTTTCAGCACCGGGAACGCGTTCTCATAGACGGTATGATCGACGTCATCGAACGAGATCCACACACATTTGTCCGGAATCGGCTCCCCGGCGCGATAGCCGAGCAAGTCGTCCTGCGTCGCGAAGTGGACGCCTTCCTCTTGGAGCCACGTCCTCATGTGTCGTCGAGGACACGTCGTACACTTTCCAGACGATGCCACTAATAATCAATAGAACGACCAACTGTTTCATGTAGCGCATCATTTCAACTCTTTCACCGGATTTTCTGTGAACACGATGACTTTGTCACGCTGAAGTCGCTCGATATCTTCCGGTTCCATCAAGTCGAGTTTGAGCCAATCGTCGAGCGTCGTGTCCGTCGGCATCTGCCGGCGGTTGAGCGGGCCGTACTTCCGCTTGTTGTACGTCCGCCAAAGGAAGAGCGACAGGGCGGCGATGAACGACGAGACAATCCCGAAGAAGAGCAGCTCGCGGATGTCGGCGTTCGTCACGTTCAAGGCGGTCTTGAGGATGGCGATATAGCGGTCGTTCACGTCGACGACGGCGCTCAAAAAGAACCATGTGACGATGAACGTGTATAGCCAGAACACGACCGTGAGCAACAGCTCAATCCCTTTGCGGAACACGTTCTGTTTCGTCTTGACGAGAATCTCTTGCTCGTAATCATATAACTCACTTACAGGCTGCTTCGCCGTGCCCCCCGGTCTGGTGAACTCCATGTCGCATAGCCTCCTTTCACACGGGCTCTAATCGCTTTCGGTGTCGCCGCGATGACGACGAACGTGTTGAGCATCCAGTAGATGACCGGATACCAAGCGGCCCAGACGTAATATTTGAACACTTTATCGTAGCGGGCGTCGTTCCAGAGCGAGATGATGAGCTGGACGTGGCTGACGAGGACGAGCGCGAACGAGTTGTACGTGAACCAAATCAACATGTCCTGCCACGTGTCGGCCGTCGCGAACAGATACACCGTGACGATGAGCCAGGCATACGCCCAGAGGACGCTGACGACCTGTTCGATATAGACGGGCCAAATCCGGCGCTGGCGCCAGTCTTTGAAGATGTCGAAGTGACGCAAGACGACTTCATGTCCGCCTTGCGACCAGCGCACGCGCTGTTTCCAAATGCCAGAGATCGACTCGGGGACGAGCATCCAGCAGAGGGCGCGTGGCTCATAACGGATGTCCCAGAAATTCTTCTGGAGTTTCCACGAGACAGCGATGTCCTCGGTGATCATGTCGCGGTCCCAAAGCCCGACCGACAGCAACGCTTTCTTGCGGAACATGACGATGACGCCGGAAACGGTCATGATTTTACCCATGACACGCTGCGTCCGTTTGATGGAGCCGATAATCGACGAGTATTCGACGAGCTGCATCCGGCTGAGGAGCGTGTCGCGGTTACGGATGCGCGGATTGCCGGTGACGGCACCGACGCGCTCACCGCGGTTCAAGAAGTGACGGACGAGGTAATACGGGGCCTCCTCGCTCAAGAATGCGTCCGAGTCGACGCAGAGCAAATACTCGGAGCGGGCGGCGTGGGCGGCCATATGTAGCGCGTTTGCCTTGCCTCGGTTCTCATGACAGTCGATAACACGCAGACGTTCATATTCGTCGGCGAGTCCGACGAGAATGTCGCCGGTCTTGTCACGGCTGCCATCGTTGACGGCGATAATCTCAAAATTCGGATAGGTGAGACGATCTAAGTACTCGATTGTCTCGGCAATCGTCTCTTCTTCGTTATAACAAGGAATCAAGATACTGATGAGCGGCCATTCCCGCTCGTTCAAATCGAGTTCTTCCTCTTTCTCCCGCGTCAAGCTGAATAAGAGAGCGCCAGCAATCCAAAACAGCGCCATGAAGAACGGATACCAAAACACGAATTGGGCCAGTGGTTCGATCCAAGGTGCGATGTCGAGCCCGTAAAAATTCATAATTGTCTCCCCTTATTTTCAAAAAAACCATGTACTGAACGTATGATAGCATCAAAAAATTGTTTTCCCATATTTAGCGAAAAAATTGTACAGAAATTCAAAAAGACATTCGACGTGTGTCAAATGTCTGGGTGCTTGTTCAAGTTCGTCCGTCTGTCTTTGCGCCATTTCCAAACGAACAAACCGATCAGCGCGAGGACAGGGGCCGCAACCCAAGGGCGGGCTTCGATGATGGAGACGAGTTCGAAAATCGAGAGCCATCCGCTGATCATGATGAGAATCAGCAGGAAAGTCTTGAGTCCACCTCGAATAGGAAACCAGTAGAACACGAAGAGCGTAATCAAAAAGAAAGCGAGCAATCCCATGCGGTTATTCCTTTCTAGCCTCATTTTGACTCATTATAGCAGAGAATATTCAGAGAGTGTTAGAGCCTTCCCTTGCATGCCGCTTTTCTGTACTGTTAATAGAAGACTATTGAAGGAGGAACTATCGTGAAATTTGGAATCATCGGCCTTGGCTATGTCGGGCTGGCCACCCTGTGTGGACTAGCAAAAGCGGGGCATGAGGTCATCGGTGTCGAGAAAGACCAACCGAGACTGCTCCGTCTTATGAACGGGGACGTCCCGTTCCACGAACCGGGCATGGCAGACGTGTTACGCGATCATCACGGTTCAATCACATTCACGGACTCGATGGCCGATACAGAAACGGTCGACTACCTCGTCCTCGCTGTCGGGACGCCGAGCAAGCAAGACGGCAGCTGTGACTTGACGTTCGTCGACGCGGCCTTGTCCGAGGTCGAGTCGAAACATAAAATCATCGTCCGCAGCACGGTGCCGCCGGGGACGACCGACATGCTGTCGGTCATGTACCCGGCCCATAAGTTCGCCGTCGTGCCGGAATTTCTTCAAGAGGGGCGCGCCCTCGCCGACGTGTTGAAACCGCACCGCGTCGTCATCGGCAGTGACAACCTCGAGATGTGTGAGGAACTTGCCGGTATCTACGGACGCCTCGGGGTGCCGATCGTCTGTACATCACCGATTGACGCCGAGTTCATCAAATACGCCTCGAACGCGTTCCTCGCCACAAAAATCAGTTTCATCAACGACTTGGCGCGTCTCGCCGACAAGGCGGGAGCGGACATCACGACGATCGCCGACGGGATGGGGCTCGACCCGCGCATCGGACGTTCGTTCTTGAACGCCGGACTCGGTTACGGGGGCTCGTGCTTCCCGAAAGACATGCACGCGCTCTTGAACGTGGCGAACGAGAACGAGGTCGACTTACCGGTCATCCGAGCGGCCATGCACGCGAACGACGCCCAGATGGAGTACGTCGCCTCGAAAGTCGAACCGAAGAGCGATCTCAAAGTCGCCTTGCTTGGCCTCGCCTTCAAACCGGGGACGGACGACATGCGCGATGCGCCTTCAATGACGCTCGCTCAACTGTTGGAGATACGTGGAGTCGAAGTCATCGGTTACGACCCGCTCGCCAAGTGGGACTTCCCCCAAGCGGAGACGGTCGAAGCTGCGCTCGAGGGAGCGGACATCGCCATCCTCGTCACGGAATGGGACGAGCTCGTCGCGTTGAAACCGGAAGCGTTCGATGGGATGCGGACGAAGCGCTTGATCGATGCGCGCAACGCTTGGAAGTATGCACGCGACCCGGGTACCGTCCAGTACGAAGGGGTCGGTCGGATGCAAAACAAGGAGAATACACCGTCATCGATGTGACGAAAGGCGAGACCCCACGGGGCCTCGCCTTTTTTCACGCCTTCATCTGTTCTTTCGTCGGTCCCATGACGCCCGGGACCGTGAGTCCCGCCTGACGGAGGAGCACCGTCATCTGGCCGCGGTGGTGCGTCTGATGGTCGATCATCATGCGCAAGACGGCGCCACGCGGCTGTTTCGCACCGTGGACGTCTACTTCTTCGAGTAGGTATTCGTCCGAGAACTGTTCGGCCGCCTGGCTGATTTCGTCGGCATAGCGCGCATACTGGTCGGCGATGGCTGACGCGTCAGCCGGTTGCGTCAAACTCTTCAGCGCCGACAAGCGGAAGCCGAGCAAGTTCGTGAAATAGCCGAGCGCAGTCGTCACGTGCCAGCCGATCCAGCCAATCGAGTTGTGGCCCGGGACGATTTCTTGTCCGAGCGCCTCGTCGGTGACGGCGCGGAGCACGTCGAGCGTGCCAGTCGATGATTTGATCCAATCTTGTAGAAAATCTGCTTTCGTACGATACATCGAATTCCTCCTTGAGCGTTCTACCCTGAGTATACGACGCAGATTCATGATTTTGAAACGTTTGTCTTCATTTTCACGTAGAGTATAGAAGAAAGGGGGACACCTCTATGTGGGGACTCGTGATTGCAGCACTCATTCTGTTCTTGCTCGGATTCGCCGTCCATCGCTTGGGTTGGCATTTCCTCATCTCGGGATACAACACGATGAAGCGCGAAGACAAAGCGCGCGTCAATATTAAGGCGGTGGCGCGGTTAATCGGTTTCATGTGTTACGGCATCGCAACGATCTTTCTCGTCATCGTCGCCATTGACGTGTCGGGTCTCGACATTCCGCTCGAGCCGTTGTTTCTGCTCATCGTCGCGCTCGTCGTCGTGACGCTTTGGCGCGCCCAAAAGTATGACGGGAATATTTTTGATGAGCGCGGTAAGCTTCGTCCTGGAGGCAAGAAGAAACTCATCCCGCTCATCCTCGTCTTGACGCTCATCTTGGGCTTTGTCGGGGGCCTCTTGTTTTGGTTCAGTCAGCCGACCGAGGTGACGCTCACCGATTCGGCGCTCATCATCGAGGGCGGTTACGGCGAGACGGTGCCATATGACGAGATGGAAGCCGTGACGTTGACGTATGAACCGAGCCTCGCTCGTCGCACGAACGGGGCCGCCGTCGGTTCACGCCTGACCGGACACTTCCGGACGACGAACGGGGAGGACGTGCTCGTCTTTGTCGACCGGGACATCGACGTGGTCGTCCGGATCGACTGGAGCGGCAAACCGATTTATCTGAACGTCGAGTCGCACGAGGCGACGGAAGCGTTATATGAGGAGGTACGACAGAAATGACGCAACCTTGGTATACACGGCACATGCCGTTCTTTTTCTTGACGTTCTTGTTCGCACCGCTGACCTTGCTACTCCTCGTCTGGCGCTGGGATCAGTTCGACGGCCACGAGCGGGGGATCAAACTGTTCTTCGCCATCGGGATGACGGCGTTCATCGTGTTCGGGCTGTTGCCGCGCGGGTCGCTGCCGATCATCTTGCCGGTCATCGGACTGTTGATCGCACTGAAGCTCGTGCTCAATCTCATCAAACGAAAAACCGGCTGACATATGTCAACCGGTCGGAGGGGCGCTCGCTCAGGCGAGGTGCCCTCTTTTGTCGTTCACCCAGGCCTCGAACGTGGTCGCGTCAAGGGCAGGGGCGTAATAATAACCTTGTCCGAGTTCGACACCTTCCGCGATAATCCGCTCGAGGTCCTGTTTCGTTTCGATGCCCTCGGCGAGCGAGGTCAATTTCTGTTCACTCGCGAAGCGAGAGACGGCGCGGAGGAATGACGTGCTGTCCTTCGCTTTGCCGCTGACGTACATGCGGTCGATTTTCACTTCTTGAATCGGCAAGTGCCAAATCGCTTCGAACGAGGCGTAGCCGGTCCCGAAGTCGTCAATCGAGAGGCAATAGCCGAGATCGGAGATGTCTTCGAGCCGCTCGAGCTCGTTCGTGTGCGACATGATGTCCGCCGACTCGGTCAGTTCGATTTTCAACCGGTCGGGCAGCCATGGATACGTCGCGATCAAGTCGCGCAGCTTGGTGACGATGGATGGGTCGACCGAATGGGCCGACAAGTTATACGACAACGAGATATCGGCGAACGACGTGTCGCGCCAGGCGACGAGCTGCTCGACGACCAAATCGAGAATCGAGTGCGACAGCCAGAGAATCTGGTCCGAGCGTTCGGCGATGCGAATGAACTCGTTCGGTGGTACGTTGCCGATGTCCGGGTGCTGCCAGCGGGCGAGCGCCTCGGCCCCGACGACCCGGCCCGTCTTCAACTCGACTTGCGGCTGATAGGCGACGGTGATATGTCCTTGCTCGATCGCCTCTGGGAGCGCCTGTTCAATCAAGGCGGCCCATTGAAGCTGGGCGAGGATGCTCGCGTCGTACCAGACGAACGGGGTCCGCGTCTCTTTGGCGTGTTGTAACGCCTTCGTCGCCTCGAACAGACAATCGTTAAAGCTCGGCGTCGTATGCGTCGCCCCGATTTGAAGGTGGACGGTCTGGCGTTTCTGGTTAATCAATAGCTCGGTCGGGAACAGCTCCAACAATTCGGTCTCGTCGACGTTGCGAAGCCCTTTCACATACAGCATGAGCGTGTCGTCCCGGTAACGGCCGAACAAGTGGTGCGCGTACTTCTCGAGCCGGTCCTCGACGTGACGGGCGAACTCGGTCATGAGTAGGTCGGCGTACGTCGGATCGTACCAGTCAACGAGGTGATGGAAGTCGTTCAGTTTAATCAAGAGGAACGTCCCGTCGATATCCTGTTTCTCCCACGCCCGCAGGAAGCCGTACTCGTTGTAGAGCTCGGTGGCGAGGTCGAATCGGACGAGCCGGTCGACTTTGCGCTCGCGTTCGACGCGCTCGGTCTCATCTTCGAGGATGATGTAATACGTGAGCGTCTCGCCGCGCTTGAGCGGGATAATTTTGACGTTCAAGAAGCGGACGTGTTCACCTTTCAAATGCAGGATGAACTGCGCGCTCGTACCGTTCTCCGTCACCCCGGCGAGCGCCTCGCGCAACAGGCGGCGGCCCGTGTCGGTGAACAACTGGTTGATCTCATACAGGTTCCGTTCGCCGAAGAACTGGCGGAACACATCGTTTCGTTCGATGAAGTTGTACGTGTCGTCGATCAAGGCGATGGCGAGTCCTGTCTCGGAGAACAAGGACGACCAGCGCTCGTGATACCGGAGCAGGTCGTTCGATTTCTTCTCGAGCGTGTGTACCGTCGAATGGACACTGGCGGCGATCTCGCGGAGTTCGTCCTCGATGCCGCGGAAGTCGTGGCTCGGTGGGAACGAATCTTCGACCGGTTCCGTGCTCGGGTCGATGGCGAGGGCGCGTGCCTTCAAATGGCTCAAGTCGTGGGCGTACATCTTGCGTGTCGAGCATAGAGCGAACAAGAGCGCGCCTGACAACAGGAGCGTGATGAACAGGACGGCGATGGCGAGTGTGCCGTAACGGTCACGCTCGGTCATGAGCGTGTCGTCAGCCGCCGAGCGTACCGCTTGTAGTGCCGCGTGCGAATCCTCATAGAAGCTCGTCCCGTTGACGTAACGGGCCTCGAGCGTCGAATTGGCGGCCGTCACCCGACCGAGGGCGAGCGCACTCTCAATCAAGTCGTCGACCGATTTCGTCCCGAGAGACGGGTCGGTCGCGACGATGTCCTCAATCAGACGGGCCTCGTTCGCAATCGTCGAGACCTCGAACTCGAGCTGGTCTTGATCCGGTGTCTCGGCGAGCAGGTTCGTGACACCTTCGACGAACGCCATCTGCATGCGCATGATGGCATCGGTCAATTCATAGGCCGTGTTCTCTTGGGCGGTCCGCTCGAGCCCTTGATAGAGCCAGCGCCGGTTGATCGACTCGATGACGTCGAACGGCACGGCTTGGAAGCGGCTCGAGCCGTCCTCGTTCAATGTGTCTTCAAGTTCTTCCGAGAAGCGTAGCAACGCCTCCCGTTCGCGCTCGTCGACCCCGGTCTCGAAGTCGTCGAGCAGTTGAAGATTGTATTGGAGCGCCCGTTCACGGTACGGGGCCGACAGTAACGCCGTCGGTTGCTCCGAGTTCGTCTCGTAGAGTTTGGCCGCGTGATGCAAGACGAGATACGACTCGACGCCGGCCAAGTCGGAGGCGTGGTTCAAGTCGCGCACCGTCTCGTCGACGGCGACATGTTTTTCTTTCCAGTAATAGCTCAGGCCGAGCCCGAACAACAATACGCCGATGAGACAAGCGACGGCGAGAGCCATCGTGTAAATCCGGTACGGAATTTTAGCGAATCGATTGCTTCCCATCGGACACCTCCTTCTTTCTCTTCCCATTCTATAGTCCCTGTTCGAGTCTTTCGAGGGAAATCCTGCCCCACGAAAAAAAACCCGACAAAGGTCGGGTCTTTCAATGCGCCGAAGGTCACGGTCGCTTGTAACCGATGACGCGTGATTTCCAGTATGGCTCTTTACTGATCGTGTTATAGCCGAGTCCGTACGTCCCGGCGTGGATGAACGTGTCCGCATCAATCATGATGCCCATGTGTGACGGGCCGGCCGTGTACGTGTTTTCGAAGAAGACGAGATCGCCCGCTTTTGGGACGAACGTCTTGCTGAGCTGTGTTCCGAAATAAGACCCGGCCCAGTACGTGGCGACGTTCGTGCGTGGGACGCTATAGCCTGCCTGATTGAAGGCATAATAGATGAGTCCAGAGCAGTCAAACCCACCGTTGGTCGGGTTCGAGGATGCCCAGATGTATGGGGTGCCGACGTATTTCTTGGCGACGGCGATGGCGGCGATCCCTGCCTCTGACGTGCCTGGAGCAGGACTTACTGCAGAGCCTTTCGGCACCGCTTTGACGTAAGACGCCGAGACGAAACCGGTCGTATTCCCGATATAGATTTGATGCCAACCGTTCGACGTCTGGACGATCCGGAGCGTCTGTCCGGCCGTGACGCGACCGATGATGGCCGAGCTCGTCGAGGCCGACGTGCGGACGTTGAGCGAGGGTGTATTCACGACGTAGTCGAACGAAGCATTGCCTGCACCGCCGTCTCCGGCGTTCGGTGTGACCGGCGCACTCGGTGCCGTCGTCGTCTGTTTCAAGTAACCGGTGCTGACGTAACCGCTCTTGCCGTTATACGTGACGTATACCCACGTGCCGCTCTGCTTCGTCGCTTTGACGGTCGTGCCGTTCGGGATGCTCGTGACGAGGGCGTAGCCGATGCCCGGGCCTTGACGGACGTTCAAGTTGGCGGTCGTGGTGTACGACTGGTTGATGCTCTGCTCTTGTGGAGCGGCCGGTTTTGTCGGCGTGCTCGGTGTAGTCGGTTTGACGGATGAGTTCGTCAAGTAACCGTTATGTACCCAACCCGTCTTCCCGCCGTAGCTGACTTTCGTCCAGGCGCCGCTCGTTTGAATCGGTTTGAGCGCTTGGCCTTTCGGAATCGTGACGAGTACGTCGTGCCACGTACCTGCGGCGACGCGCATATTCAAGTCTGCCGTCGTGACGGTGGCGTCGCTTGATGGTGCTGGAGCAGCAGGTTTGATTGGAGTCGGTGTGCTCGGTGTAGCTGGTTTGACAGATGAGGCCGTCAAATACCCGTTATGTACCCAACCGGTCTTCCCGCCATAGCTGACTTTCGTCCAGGCACCGCTCGTTTGAATCGGTGTGAGTGCTTGGCCTTTCGGGATCGTGACGAGTACGTCGTGCCACGTGCCTGCGGCGAGACGCATGTTCAACGCGGCCGTCGTGACAGTGCCCGTGCCTGATGTGGCAGTAGGTTTCACTGTGGTCGGGGCGCTCCCGTTCAATTTAAGCGTCTGCCCGATGGCGAGACGGTCTGAATTCAAGTTGTTGAAAGCTTTTAAATTGGCGAGTGACACGTTGTGCTGTTGGCTGATCGACCAGAGCGTGTCACCAGCACGGACGACGTGTGAGCTGGCTGCTGCGACTTCGTCGGCCTGGGCGATGATGCTTACGGCGGCGATGGCTGCGAATGAGTACATGAGGCCGGACTTAGGGGACATTGGGTCACTTCCTTCTCTAATGAGTGCTTTTGACAATTATCGACAGGTAAAGCAATACATGTTTATTGTAGGGTTTACACAAACGGCAAGCAATGGTGGAAATGGCTCAATCAGTGGATTCCGTTAAAAATGAGGTCAATATTTTCGGACACGGATGAGGCGGGAGTACTAAAGAAACAGGGGAATCGAAAATTGACTTTCTGTTGAATTTTGGAAACCTATCCATAGTTCTTTTCGTGCTATCATGAATGCAAAACGTTTGAATGAGAGTAGGGGACTTATGAACGAGGGGAACTTTTCAACACAATCATATCGCAAACATCAAGAGAAACTGTTCGAACTCGTCCGAATGCCAGAGGTGACGGAGGCTGCGGTACGGCAAGCGCTCTTATATATGTGCGAGGTCGTCTCCGATATGCTCGACGTCGACACGGTCTCGATTTGGCATTTCGACGAGACGTATGCCTCAATCAGTTGCCAAGTCGCCTATTCGAAAGAGACGGGACCGAGCGAACCGGTGTTGACGGTCATGCGTGGGGACGCACCTGTCTATTTCGACGCGTTGCGGACGAACCGGGTGCTCCCGTTCGAAGACGTCCGGACCCACGAGTGGGTGAAGGATTTATACCAGCAGCACTTCGTGGAAGGGCAACGGATTTACTCGATGCTCGACGCCCCGATCTATGCGAACAATCGGGCAAAAGGGGTCATCTGTTGCGAGACGTTCGCGCCGCGGCAATGGACGTTCATCGAGGAGCTGATCGTCAGCACGCTGTCCGACTTTATCGCCATCCTCTATCTCCGGCTCGACCGCCGCGAGATCGATGAACACATCACGAAGCTCGCCTATACGGATGAACAGACCGGGCTCATGAACTTGAACGGGTTCATCGAGCGGGTGGACGCGCTCCGCGAACAGGCACCGCACCAGCTCGGCTCATTGATTTATCTCCGGGCGGACGAGTTCCGTTCCGTCGAGACGGCAATCGGCATCCAGCGCGCGGACGACATCGTCATCGAACTGTCGGAACGCCTCCAACAAGTCGTCGATGCGTCGCTCTTGGCGCGCGTCTCTCAATCTGGCTTTCTACTGTGGACGCCTTACGGCGACCGCATCAAAGTGAAGGCGCTCGCCGATTTGATTTGTGAGACGGTGACGAGCGAGCCGTTCGCGGTCGGAGAGCTCGACGTCGTCTTGACGATGAGCGCCTTCATCTCGATCGAGGACAAGTCACGCTCGACGCTCGAGATGATGGACACGACCCGAATCACGGCCAATGATCGCCACGTGCAGCGCGGGGGGATCGCCTTCTACGAGGAAGAGATGGGTGAGAAGGCGACGGCCCGTCTGACACTCGAGATGAATTTGCGAAAAGGGCTCGCCTTGAACGAGTTCACGCTCTATTACCAACCGAAGATTGAAGCGGCGACTGGCAAGTTAAAAGGATTCGAAGGGCTGATGCGCTGGATCCATCCGAAACAAGGATTGATTCCACCGCTCGACTTCATCCCGCTCGCCGAATCGACCGGCGTCATCATCGCGCTCGAAGAATGGGCGCTCGAGGCCGCGTGCCGCCAGTTGAAGACGTGGCACGACGAGGGCCGGATGTATCAGCTCGCCTTGAACTTGTCGGCCCGTCATTTCCTATCGGACGGGGTCGTCGAAAAGTTGGGCCATATCGTCAAGGAGATGTGCGTCTGCCCGAACTACTTGACGTTCGAGATCACCGAGAGCGTCGGGATGGAGAATCAGCAGCACGTCATCGAGCGGTTCGTCGCGTTCCGGGAACAAGGCTTCTCGATTTCAATCGACGACTTCGGGACCGGCTTCTCGGCGTTCGTCTATTTGAAGCACTATCCGATTCATGAGATTAAAATCGATCGGCAGTTCATCCAAGTGACGGACAACGACCCGACCGGCAACGTCATCGTCCAATCGATTATTGAGCTCGCCCGCGGGCTCGGTTTGAAGACGGTGTGCGAGGGCATCGAGACGACCGACCAGCGCGACACGCTCCGCTCGCTCGGCTGTGATGAGATGCAGGGCTACTACTTCTCGCGTCCGCTCCCGATTGACGAGCTCGAGACGTGGATTGAAGACTATGACACGACAAAGAAGGATTCGCTCCGTTGAGCGAATCCTTCTTTGTTATGCCGGTAACTCGATGCGAATCGTTGTCCCGGTCCCACGCTCACTCGTCACCGTGACGGTGCCGCCGTGCGCTTTGATAATGTCCCGAGAAATCGCCATGCCGAGCCCTTTGACCGTCTTGATGTAGGTCGGTTGGGTCGGGTTCGATTCGATTTTTTCACGGAGCCGGCGCATGTGCACCATGACAGCGTTGTCGGCCCCATAGAAATCTTCGCCCCACACTTGCGTGAACAGCGTCTCTTTGCTGAGAATCCGGTTCGGGTTGCGCATGAAGCAGGCGAGTAGACCGACTTCTTTGGCCGTCAGCTTGAGCCGGACGCCGTCGCGAAACACTTAGGTACCGTCCGCGTTCAACCGGAACGGGCCGACGACCGTGTCGGCTGGTAACTCAGGCGCGTCGTAGAGCCACACGCGACGGAGCTGCGCCTTGACGCGAAAGGCGACCTCTTTCGGGCTGAACGGGTTCGTGATGTAATCTTCGCCGCCGATGACGAGGCCGAGAATCTTGTCGACCTCGTCGGACTTGGCCGACAAAAACAAAATCGGGATGTTCGACGTGTTCCGGATTTGACGGCACAGCTCATAGCCTTCACCGTCCGACAACATGACGTCAAGGATGGCGAGATGGGGGCGAACGCGGTGAACGCCGCGAGCCCTTCTCGAATCGTGTGGGCCGTCCGAATCTCGCGGAAGCCTTCCTTCTCTAATGTTTTTTGGATGAGCGTACTTGAACTACCTCCACCTACGCTTCGCTTGGAGGTGGAGGATTCCTGGGTCATCCGGTCTGACGACCGGAACCTGATCAGGCTAGCCCCGTCGTCCCGACGGTTGAAGAGGCCAGGATGCGCTCGGCCTCGCGTTTGAGGTTCAGTCCTGCGTTCACATCACGGTCGTGGTGGGTCCCGCAACCCGGGCATGTCCACTTACGCAGACCGAGATGCTTCACGTCTCTGTGTCGGTGGCCGCAACTCGAACAGAGCTGGCTCGAGGCGAAGGCCTTGCCGACCTTCACGACGGTCTTGCCGTACCAGTCCGCCTTGTATGCGAGCATGCGGAAGAACGCCGACCAACTCACCTCGGCGATGGACTTGCTCAACCGGCGATTTTGTTGCATGTCCTTCACCTGCAGGGTCTCGATGCCGATGACGTCGTGGTTTTTGACGATCTCGGTCGACAGCTTGTGCAGGAAGTCGGTACGCTTGTTGGCGATCTTCTCATGGATGCGGGCGACCTTGCGCTTCTGCTTCTGATAGTTCTTCGCCTCCGACAGCTTGATGTTCCGGTTCAGGGCGATGAGCTGTCGACGGGAGAGCTTGCGTTGCTCGCGCGCCAGTCTCTTCTCGAGCGAACGGAAGTAGCGGTCGTTTTGGTACACCTTGCCGTCGGACAGGACGGCGAAATGCTTCAGGCCGACGTCGACGCCGACCGAGGAGCCGGTCTTCGGCAGCTCGTCGACCTCCTGCTCGACGCAGAGGGAGACGAAATGTTTGCCCGAGGCGTTGCGTCGGATCGTGGCGTTCAAGATGCGGCCCTCGACCTTCCTCGAGTTGGCGAACCGGACCCACTTCAGCTTCGGGAGTTTGAGCTTGTTCCCGACGATCGACACCTCAGGAAGTTGAGACTTGCCTTGGATGTTCGTCTTGTAGGATTGGACCGGGTTCCGTTTCGACTTGAACCGGGGCCGTCCGTTCTGCTTCTTGAAGAAGCGGTCATACGCCTCGGCCAGGTGCTTGACGCTCGCTTGGACAGAGGTGCTATCGACCTCCCTCAGCCAGTCGAACTCTTGCTTCAGGGCAGGGATTTCTTTCGAACAGGAACCGTAGGACAGTCCTTCTCCTGTCGCCTCGTAGGTCTCTTCCCACTTCGCTAGAAAATGGTTGAAGACGAAGCGGGAACAGCCGATCGTCTTGGCGATCAGGATTTCCTGCTCCGTTGTCGGGTAGATCCGGAATCGATACGCTTTTTGCTTCAACATGATGTTCACCTCCTCTAGGTATTTATACCCAAAAGAGAGGGTGGCGATTCATTGCCCACTTTCACTGGGGCTTCGCCCGTCACGTTTAGAAGTGGGCGTATTCTCGCCTAATTTTGATAAAGCACGATGCATCACCCCTGTGTGGGAATGATATATCTTACTTTTTCGCATATGTCACGAAGTAAGGCGCTCCATCGAAATCGACTTGCTCAGGGAAACAAGCGTATAATGAAATCACGAACACTTGAGAGAAAGGAAGCGGGTTATATGTTTGAGCAACTGACGATGAAAAAAGAGCAACTGGATCAAAACCGACCGCTGCCGACGTATACGCTTCAAAGTTTGAGAGCAAAACTCTTTTTAGAATGGACATACAACTCGAATGCCATTGAAGGAAATACGTTGACAATCAACGAGACCAAAGTGGTGCTGGAAGGTATAACGGTTGGCGGGAAGACGATGCGAGAACATCTAGAAGTGATTAACCATCAAGATGCTATTTCCTACGTCGAAGAGATTGTCCGACGTGAAGAGCCGCTGACGGAGTGGCAAATTAAAAATTTGCACCGTCTCGTCTTGAAAGGCATTGACGATTCGTATGCAGGCGTCTATCGGGATCAGCAAGTGTTTATTGCGGGGGCGGTCCATACACCGCCGCCCCCGTATCTCATTAAAGATCAAATGGGGCAGCTGATGCGGTGGTATGAAACTGAGACGGATACGATGCATCCAGTTGAACAGGGTTCTTTATTGCATGCTAAGTTTGTGGGAATTCACCCGTTCATTGATGGAAATGGTCGTACATCTCGGTTGTTGCTCAATTTAGAGTTGATGAAGTCCGGTTATCCGCCGATTGTCATCAAAGTCGAAAATCGCCTGAGTTATTACAATGCGTTAGATCGAGCGCATACGACAGGAATGTACGACGACTTTATCGCCCTTGTCGCGACCGAGGTCGAAACATCACTGGATTTATACTTGAGCGCGATTGCCCCTCATCCATCCAAAAACAGCCCTTCCTGACGATTCAGGAAGGGCTGTCTCATGTCCGCTTATCCAAGCGGGAGTTCGGTTTTCAATTCCAGTTGGAGTATGTACGCCAATTCTTTATGGGCTAGCTCGGAGAAGTTCGTCTTTTTGACGTGTGTCCGGGGCCGTAGTCCGCATTCCAATGCGATGTCGACGATTGTCCGAATCTGATTTTCCGTATAGAAGCGCTTGCGTCCCATCGTGAACGGGGTCGGTGGCAAGACGCCGTCGGTTTCCCATTTGATCAGCTGTTGCTGGCTACGGGGAATCCCGGCGACATGAAACGCACGGCTCAGTTCTTTGAGTGGATAGACGGTCAATGGGCGTTCGTTGTACAGGAACGGCTTCGCGTTTTCCGGGCGATAAGCATCCCAGTCAGTCGCATAAAACGTCAGGTCGGTGTGGTCGAAGTCGAGTTGAGCGGAAGGAATAGAAGTGTTGAGTGCGAAGTCTAAGCTGTTCATCTAGAGTATCTCCTTCTTCAAGTCAAACTGGTCATTTGAAAATGCCCTCCTACGTATAGTAACCCATTTCTAAGCAATTAACTGCCAGTTTTTTCAAAGTGGGGAAATGAATTCGTAGGACTTTAGGCGTGTTTTCGAAATTCGATTGACGTCTATTAAGATACCCTAATTGGTATGATAATTCAAGGAATAAAGCCGATTTCGACCGATGAATGCGTCTTCATTCAGAATAGGTCTATAGTCGTTACGAAAAGGTTACAAGGCAATATGAGCAAACATTCACCAACTTCGGTTAATAGGGGCGAAGGAGGTGAGACATATGGCAGTGTATCGAGAATACGCAAGCGTCTTTTATCTCGACACGAAGCGGCTCGTTGACGGCAAGGAAAAGCGTCAGCTCGTCCGGTTCGGTCCACTCGGTGCGCGGATGGAGACCGAGGAGATCAAGCAGTTCGGTGATCTGTTGATTCCGCTTCTCGCGGTCGAATCCGCCGCATACGTCGTGTCGCGTGAATTCCACGTGACGTTCTAATTGGAGGAACCCCTGATGCGTGTACCGAAGCGTCCCGCCGGAACCGTGTCCGATGAGCGGGTGGGCCCATGAGCTGGCCCGAACTCATCTCGAACCTCGGCTTCCCGATCGTCGTCTCGCTCTATCTGCTCCACCGGATCGAGACGCGCCTTGAGCGCATGATTCAACTGCTCGAACGTCTCGACTCGACCTATCCGTCTGAATTGTAATCCATCCCCGAAAGGAGCCATCCCCCATGGCCGTATTGACTGAAAAGAAAGCCACGCTCGTCTTGACGACGCACCACGATTTGAACAGCTTGAAACCGACGAAGAAAACGCAGCGCTTCGGTCCGATCCGGGCGGCGCTCACGGCTGACAATGCCGAGGCGTTCGGTCACCTCATGCTCGACTTGACCGAGCAAGAAGATTTCACCGTGTCGGTCGTTCGCGAATACGACGTCGTCTAATCACACCCACATCCAAGGAGGACTAACCCATGACTGAGACTAAAGTAGAAATCGCATTTTTGGACATGTTCAATAAAGTATCGCGCTTCCGTTTGAATAACGTGAAACAGCCGGTCGACGCGTTGAAAGTGCAAGCGCTCGCCGACTTCATGGTCGCCAACGACCCGCTCGGCAAGAGCGTCGTCAAATGGACAGAAATCAAGATGATCGAAGGTACACAGACCGTGTTGAACGTCCAATAATCCAAAGGCATCGTCTCTCAAAAAAAGAGACGGTGCTTTTTTCCTGTTTTGCTTCTAAAAATCACAAATTGAAGGTATATTTTTAATATATTGAATAAAAGGCAGGTATTGTAAATGAAGAAATGGCACTATGCAATTTTATTCGTCGCGCTGTTGTTCGTGATGTTCCCGATGGATCAAGCGAACGCGACTCCGAAGTTCGAGCTGGGCACGCTGCTCGAGCAAGAAGTGAAGACAATTGAAGGGTCTCCCTTCTATTTGGACTATCAAGACGGAGCCACGCGGCTTCATGATGTAGAACGACAGACCGTCGTACCCATCGATTACAACGGCAATCTGACGGCGGATCGGTCGCATGATGAAGAGGGGTCATATGGAGATTTCTATACGTTCAAGCCGAGCTTAGACGGTGAATCATTCATGGCGACGCATCATCGGACGGGGGATATGATTCACGTTAACCGTGATGGGTCGACGCGTACATTCAGCCCTTCATTCGACACAGAGTCGATTCGACTTATTACGTACGATGCGAGTCGCGACATCATGTTGTGGGAGAACAAAGGCTCGAAGCAACTCGTGACGACTGATTCGGATGGCGTCACGAAGTGGGAGCGTACTCTCTCCGATCGTGAACAAGTGATATTGGCGACAAACGCGAACGAACTCGTCGTTGCGGACACGTACTCGGACGTCCTGCTCCATCTGAATCCAGATACAGGCGAGATAATCGAGACAATCAAGATGCCGAATACGGTGACAGCGGTATTTGCTGAACCTACGACAGATCACCTTCTGTTAGAAGGGGTTAGTGACTTACACGTGTATGATTGGAAGCAACGTACCATCACGACGCTTGATTTGAAAAATCAGTCGTTCTATGAAATCGAGTCGTTTACCTATCACAACGGCACGTACTACGCGATGACGGAGTTCGATTATTTGCTCACCATCGATTTAGCCACGAAGACATTGAACAAACTGCGACTGGATTCATTCAATTCACGGCTTGACTACAAACTGTTGCACGGAGGCTACTTGCTTCGAAACGACCAGCGCTTACTGGCGGCAGAGCGTGCCCACCTCATTCCAGGTCAGCTGTACACCTCGCCGAAAGCTACAAAACCGTCTGGAGCCGGCAACACCTGGTTAGGCGAGTCCTATCAACTGATGGCGACCGTCGTGACAATCGATCGCGTCTACCATGAAATCCCTGTCGCCGACTTGGGGTCAGACGCGGAAGTGGTCGATGCGACACGCTCATTCGAGGATGGATACATCGTTCCATCGTTCGATGAATCGTTCAGTTATGCGCTTCGATTCGGAAACCTCACGAGCAACAGAGTCACCTTGAATCCGGTGACGAAAGTGCCGCTTCAAATCGAAACATCATTTGATAACGGGCCGGTAGGGGATATCGTCGGTACGACAGCCCCAAACATGACGGTGTATGTGACTTGTGAAAACAACAAATACGCGAGCTGTGACGGTTCGGTCACGGCCGATGAGACAGGACGTTTTACGTTCTCACGCGGTATTCTCTGGGGAAATCAAACCATCATGGTTTGGGTAGCAGACAACGCGACGTATAACCAAGCCACAACAGCATCGGTCAAACAGACGTTCCAAATGAATGAACCGACCGATACGAACATTGCCGAAGTGTTGAGAGAGACGGCGATGGAAGGTGTGACGATTCGGACAAAACCAAATGCCCGAGTCGAGGTGCGTCAATTGTTCTCACCGACAAACTATGAAGTTCGTGAAGTCCAAGCAGACGCATCGGGAGTCGCGAAGTTAACGGAGTACAATCGAGACAAGCCGATGTACTACCGTGTCATTTATCGCATTCTCGACACGAACAGTCAGTATGCGAATCTTTACGTATCAACAGATTATCCGGTGCCTGACGTCACGTGGACAAAACCACCGAAGACAGGTGATACGACTGTGACTGTTCATTATAACGGGACACTCTCTCCACTGCTCGCGGTGGCGCGAAATGGCCGAGATGAATCAGCAAAACGTCTCGTTCCTGGAACGAACGTCATCGCGTTGAAAGGACCACTCTGGGAAGGACAGACGATTCGACTCATCGCGAGTTTCCGCCCTGAACTCAGTAAAACGTTCGAACAAAAAGTGACGAGTGACGCACCGAAGACACTCAGCATCAAAGATGTGCTCGTCACATCGTCTACTTCAACGTTTACAGTGTTGAAAGATACACCGGCATACTTGAACTTCATCGTGAATGGGAAGCCAATCTCATACACTGAGGTTGGAAAAGACCGCTACCGGATCTCGGTGAAACCAGGCACGTCGGTCGTCGTCGAGTCGACGATTGGGTCGAAGAAGAAGCGGACGACGTACAAAGTCCCGACGGCTTCGTTGACGTCGTTCGCGCCGTCTGACGAAGTGAGCACGTGGAAAGGGAAGACACTCCCGAACGCCACCGTCACCGTGAAGGCGGGGACGAAAGTGATCGGACGGACGAAGGCGAACTCGACCGGCAGCTATCAAGTGAAGTTCGCCCGTCAGCGTGCGGGCACGAAGCTCGTATTCGAGGCGAAAGTCGGAGTGGCCCGTGACGCGAAGAGCGCGACCGTCAAAGCAGGCGTTCGTCCGACGGTGAGCACCGGCACAATCCGCTCGACGACGAAATCGATTGCTGTTCGCACGAACGTCCCGTACGGCACGGTGACGATTTATAACGGAAAGACGCTCGTCGCGAAGAAGACGATCACATCGACTTCGACGAACGTGTCCATTAAACCGCAAAAACGTGGCTCGAAGTTGACGATTAAAGTCGTGACGCCGGCCAACCGAAGCGGCCAGACTGTAAAGTCCGTATTATAACGTAGAGAAAAGGTGACTGATTTTTCAGTCATCTTTTTTTATTTTGGTCAATCCGCTTTAGATTCCTCGACGTCAAGACGATATAGGAAGAAACGTTGCATGCGAGAGGGGAATATACATATGTCAGTGAAACAGAAGTGGATAGCGTTACGGAACCGGTTAAACGTCCAGCGCTTTCAATGGAAACCGAAACGACGAAAGCCAAGCACGCGTGAAGGAAAACGAGTGACCGGCAAGAACCTGACCATCCGTCAAAAGCTGTGGGGACTCGTCATTCTCGCGCTCCTCATGGTCGCAGGTGTCGGTGGCTACTCGCTCTTGTCGCTCGCCGATGCGAACCGTCAAGGCGATGACATCGTCAACAACTGGAACAAAGGGCTCGACTACGCCCACGAGCTGAACACGCTCGCGGCGAACTATCGCGCGCTCGAGCTCGAACACATCGTGACGGACGACACGGCCGCGAAAGAAGAATTGATGTCCGCGATGAAAGAGATTCGGACACGGATTAATGAAATTGCCCCGAAATATGAACAGACGGCGACAGGTGAGACGGACAAGGAGCTGTTCGCCAACTTCAGTAAGCAATGGGAGATGTATCAACGCGTGTCGGACAATATGCTGATTTTCAGCACGTCCGGCAACAACGGTATGGCTCGCTCGTATTACGATGCCCAGTCCCAATCGACATACGATAACTTCACGCAACGCCTGACCGAGCTCGTCGACTACAACTCGGAAGGTTCACAACGTGTCGGCGCCGACATGGAACGTGAGTTTCAACAGTCGCTCATCGCACTACTCGCGGTGACGATCGGTGCGGTCGTACTCCTGTTGTTCCTCGGACTGAGCTTATTGCGTTCCATCATCAAACCGATGCGGGTGCTCCAAGAGAAGTTTGACGAGTTGGCCTCACAAGGCGGCGACTTGACGATGGCCATCCCGGTCACATCGAACGACGAGATCGCGCAAGTGAGCCGCTCGTTCAACACGTTCCTCGCGACGCTACGCGACATCATGATTGACGTCGACAAGACGGCAAAAGTCGTCCTCGTCTCGTCAAAAGAAGTGGCAGCGGAAGTCATTGAACTGAGCCGTTACATGGAAGAAACGTCAGGCACGGTCGAGGAATTGACGGCCGGTATGGAAGAGACGGCCGCGTCCTCGCAAGAGATGAGTGCGTCGACGACCGAGATGGGCAGTTCCATCGATTCCATCGTCGACTTGTCGAACGACAGCGCGACGACAGCGGGCGACGTCGAACGTCGCGCTCACGCCATGCGTGAACAAGCCGTTGCATCGAAGACGGAAGCGAACGCCATCATCGAACAGAAACGCATCGAACTTGACGAGGCGATCAAAGGGGCGCAGTCGGTCGAACAGATTCGTGTCCTGACGAGCGCCATCTTGACCATCGCCGACCAGACGAACTTGCTTGCCTTGAACGCATCGATTGAGGCGGCTCGGGCCGGAGATGCCGGTCGCGGCTTCGCGGTCGTCGCTTCAGAGATTCGAAAGCTGGCCGAGAACTCGCGCCAGACGGTGAACGAGATTCAAGCGGTATCGCACACGGTCATCGATTCGGTCGCCCGGCTCAATACAAGCTCGGCCGATATGCTGACGTTCCTCGATACGAAAGTGCTCGCCGATTACGACCGACTCGAGGAGTCGGCCACACAATATGAGGCAGATGCAACTGTGTTCGGACAAACGGCAGAGACGTTCGAGACGAACGCGCTCCAACTCCGTCATATGACCGATAGCATCCTCCACGTTATCCAAGAAGTCGCGACGACCGTGACCGAAGGGGCGGACGGGACCCAATCGATTTCGGAGAAGGTCCAACTGTCCGTCGAGCGGTTCAACGACGTGCAGGCACGGATGCAGGAGACCGAACAACGTGCGGTCGAACTGTCGAATCGCGTGTCACAGTTCAAGTTATGAAGCTAGACCGTAGCCCCATGCTGCGGTCTTTTTTGTGGCAAAAATGTGGAGTGGAAACTAGGAAATGAGGTCAATGTTGAAATAAATGTGCGAGAAGATTGGAAAACCGTTTGCACTATCCGATAAAACCCATGTAGTTCCAAAAAAAGAGAAATAGAGGTGGGAGAGGACACGGTCCTCGAAGGATTATGAAACGATTCAATCAACTGTCATTGACACAAAAACTGTTTAGCGGCATCGGATTGATTTTGCTGTTCGTCACGCTCGGCATGGGCTATAACCTATGGACGCTGCAAAATATGACGAGCCAATACGAAGACATGATTCGTGACGACGTCATGAAGATGAAAGCGGCCGACGACTTGTCGCTCGGGATGACACGCCAAGCGTACGGCGTACGCGGATATATTCTCGTCCAAGATGACGAACGGCGCGCCCAAATCGAACGCGGCGCCAAAGAAAAGAAAGAGGCGATCGAACAATTGCTCGCGCTGTCGAACACGGATGCCGAGACGAAAGAACTCGAGAGCATGCTCTCCTATGCGACCGGCTATGATGATTTGGCGCAAGAAGTCATCGTCGCGGCCGATAACAACGATCAGGACAACATCGACCGATTGACGCTCCGCCTTATGCCGGATGTGACGGCATCGATCTCGGAGACGGGCGAACGGTTGCAAGCCGAGACCGAAGCGACGATCGTCGAGAAACAACAGGAGCTCGAGCGGCTTGGTGGACAGGCGTTTCTTTACTCGACAGGGATTGCCCTCCTCATCTTGCTGCTCACGCTCGGGGCCGGCTATATGCTCCAGCGCATGGTGACGGTACCGCTCCGTCAATTATCGGACGAGGTCGGGATCGTCGCTGACGGTGATTTGACGCGCGCCGACCTTCAAGCGCTCACGCGCGATGAAATCGGGGAGTTGATGCTTGGCTTCAACCAGATGAAAGGCAACCTTCGTGAACTGATTGACGAAGTGAGCCGGAACGCCCAAGAGATTACGGCCCAGTCGGAAGAACTGTACGCGAGCACGGAAGAGATGTCTTCGCAAACAGAGGAAACGACGCGGATGATTGAACAAGTTGTCGGCGAGACGGTCAACCAGGCAACGGCTGCCTCGAAGAGTGGGCAAGCAGTCGCAGCGGCCGACGAAGGCGTCGAGCGAATCGCGACATCAATCGGGACGATTAGCCAAGACGTCCAGACGAGTCTGAAGCTCGCCGAACGCGGCGAACAGACGATTCAACAAGCGAAGCAAGAAGTGCTTGCGCTCGAATCGGAGACGGTCACGACCGGACAGTCGATTACGGCATTAAAACAACAGTCGGATGAGATCGCCCTCATTACCGAGGTCATCCAATCCATCACCGACCAGACGAACCTGCTCGCCTTGAACGCGGCCATCGAAGCGGCCCGGGCCGGGGAGCAAGGAAAAGGTTTCGCCGTCGTCGCTGAAGAAGTGCGGAAGCTAGCGGAACAGTCGAAACAATCGGCGTCTCAAATCGCGGGCTTAATCGAATCGATTCAAGTCCAGTCGAACGCGGTGCTCGAGCGTCACGCTATCAGCGCCCGTCGCGTCGAGACGAACACGGCGCTGCTCGAAGAAGCGACGGCGTCGTTCCAACAAATTGTCGGGCAATTGCACGCCTCGGTCGAGAACACGGAACAAATTCGGGTCGCCTCGAGCGAGATTGCGATGATGACGAAACAAGTCGCGACAGCGGCAATCAATATGGCGAGTGACAGTGAAGGCACGGCCGAGACGATGCGCAGCGTCGGGGAGACGGCCGACTCCCAGCTCGCGATGATTCAAGAATTGAACGGTGTCGCCGAGTCGCTCGGCAATATGACCGGTGACTTACAGACGCTCATCGGGCGCTTCCAAACATAAGATGAACCGTCCTTTCCTGTTCAAGGGAGGACGGTTTTTGCGTGTTGTCAGGATTGACGAGAGGGTGTTACGGGAATTGCGGGAGAGAGACAAAATCTCGATTCCATCGAAAAGGAGACAGGTCATGAAATATACCGTCATCACCGGAGCAAGTTCAGGCATTGGCTATGAAGCGGCGAAATTGCTCGCCAATCAAGGGAAGTCACTCGTGCTCGTGGCACGCCGCCACGACGAGCTCGAGAAGTTACGAAGTGAGATTAAGACGATCGCGCCGAAGAGCGATGTCATCATCAAGGCGAAAGACTTGTCGTACAGTGAGAACGTATACGGGCTGTATGAGTCGCTCGCCGATTTCGACATCGAGACGTGGATCAACAACGCCGGGTTCGGCGACTCGAATCTCGTGAAAGACGTCGAGGTCGGAAAAATCGAGAACATGATCCGTTTGAACGTCGAGGCGTTGACGGTGCTGTCGAGCCTATACGTCCGGGACTATCACAATGTCGAAGGGGCGACACTGTTGAACGTCGCCTCGGTCGTCGGGTATCATATCGCCAAAAAAGGCGTCACGTATAGCGCATCGAAATTCTTCGTCAGTGCGTATACGGAAGGGCTTGCTCGTGAACTGATGAACGATGGGGACAAACTGCGGGCGAAAGTGCTCGCGCCGGCTGCGACGGAGACGGGCTTTGCGAACCGTGCCCGTGAAGAGGACGACTTTGACTATAGTCAAAACGTCGAGAAGTATCATACGGCCGAAGAGATGGCTGAGTTTTTAGTCCAATTGCTCGAGAGTGATCAAGTCGTCGGAATCGTCAACCACGAGGATTACTCGTTCGAGTTGCGCGGACCGATTCATCCGTATATGTGATCAAGTCAAATAAGAAACAAACAGGGGTCCCGTCACCAACATGTGGTGGCAGGACCCCTGTTCATATTCAATCAAGACGAGCGCATCGAATCCCCGTAGCCCCCGGTCAACCGGTGCGTGAGCCGGTGATACCAATAGCGGAGACGCAAGCGGTATACATACAGTCTGGACGTGTTCGGCAAGACGACGTTGTCGATATAATCGGCGAACATGGCGCGGAACATGTGGTCCTCACTGTCGTCATACGTCGCACTCCACATACCGTGCTCTTCGACCTCGAGCAACATCGCGATCGTCTCGTCATCGAGCTGATGGTTGTCTTCCGGCAACCGTTTGACGAGCATCTCGACCCGATGGCTGCAGATGGATGCATAAAGCGAGTGGGCGCGCGGGTTGCGCGGGTTGGCGTTCAAGTATCCGATGGCCACCTTGAGGAGCTCATCGTTCATCTCGAGTGGAATCTCATCATACACTTGGAAGAATTCGAGCAACATCGGCACCGTCTCTTCGTTGAATCCGGCGAGCCGGACGTAATGCATCAAGTGAAGACCGGCCTCCCCATAAAACTTACGATTGAAGTAATGGACGGCGATGGTGCGTTGGACGATCGGCACGTTCGGATAGCGTTCGACGGCCCGAAGGAAATGTTGCTCGGCCTCGAACAAGAAATTCGTATCGTCGCTCAAGATGCCATGGAGACAGTGGATCATGTAATGGTCGCCTTTTGCGCTCGCGGCTTCGAGCACGTCACGGGCCCGGCCGAACTCGCCTTCACGGATGAGCGGATACGCCCGCATTGCCGGAAAGAACGGGTCGTCCGGAAAGTTCGTCTCGCCGCGGACGACGAGCGATTCGATTGCTTCGGCGTTATAGTCGTCAATCATTTCTTCAAGGAGCATCATCTCGAGGAAGGTGCGTTGAAAGTCTGGATGGTGTAAATCGATGGTGTGTTTCATGAAGGTCCCTCCCGGCGTAAATGAGTGTTGCTTCATTATACCGAGCATTCGGACGGACGAGTAGAGTTATTTCAAAAAATGGGAAAAGAATAGGGAAGGATTTCCGAGGAAATGGAGGGATGGAGATGGTCACGTTCACAGGTTATATCGTCGAGCTCGAACCGACGCGGATGCGGGTCGCGCCGAATCTAGATGCCGAGCCGTTCGATGGCATCGTGTTTCACTGGGAAGAGCCACTTCGAGAGGATGAGACACCGCTCGCCGTCGGGCAACAGGTGCGCGTCGAGCACGATGAGAAGATGACCCGCTCGCTGCCGCCACAGGCGATGGCGCATCGAATTGATGTGCTATGATGAGACCGAGGTGAAACAAATGGGACAGTCGAATTTTTTGTGGATGGGTGTCGTCATCGCCATCAGTGCGCTGATTGTCTGGTTGTTGCAGGACGTGATGCCATTTTGGATGTTGTCGATTATTCTGCTCCTATTCGGGGCCGCGGTCGGCAACTTGCAGCGACGCTCTCGAAATGACACGTAAAAAAAGCACGTCATCATTCCGATGGCGTGCTTTCTTCATCTTCAGTTCCAACTGAAGCCGGCTCGTCTGTGGCTTCTTCGGTCGTGTCATCGGCGACCGGTTTCTCCTTGACGACGGGCGGTGTCTCTTTCTTGTCAGGTTTAGCGGTGGCTTTCGGCTTGTCTTGTTTCTTGACTGGTGCCGCCTCCGCTTCTTTTTCTTGAACTGCCGGTTGTTCCGGCTCGACCGGTTCGGCCGGTTCGGTCACGGGGACGTCGGGCTCGGTCGGTTGTTCCGTGACGGGAGGAGCCTCCGATTCTTCAGCAGGTTGTTCCGATTCGGCCGGAGGCTCTTCCTCGACCGGTGCCGGTTCTTCAACTGTAGGCTCGATCGGTTCCGATGTGTCTGGCGCTGCTTCAGCTTCCGGTTCCGGTTCGGGGGCTGGTTCCGGTTCAGGCGCCGGAGCGGGTTCGACCGGGTCCTCACGTTTCGGGACCGGTGTGATTGGTGCGACCGGTGCGAGTTCGGCGGCCGGGGTATTTCGTTTTGTCGTCGGTGGCGGTGCCGGTGTGTCTGACTCGAGGAACGACAGTACGTCTTGTTCGAACAAGGCGACCGGGAGAGTCTTCGTCACCAAGTGAAGACCGAGCACCCGTCCATTGGCCGTGACGATCGGGCTGCCGATGGCGCGGTTCGGTAAATCGAATTCGCGGCGATAGCTGTCTTCTTCGAACGTGAGCGTTCCTTCAATCTGGTCGTCCGGTGCGAGTGTCAACACCGATTCGTCTGGTCTGACAATCGCGTGACTGAACGAGAATGGGGGCGCTTTCACTTTTTCGATGCGGATGACGGCGATGGCGTCAGTCCGGCCGATGACCGTTCCATTCACCGTCTTGTCCCCATGCTTCATCGTGACGCGAGTGATGCCGGCGACGTTATGGGCCGCCGTCAATACATCTTGCGGGCTAATCAGAAACCCGGTACCCGTTCCGACGGTATACAGGCTATCTTGCAACGTCTCAAGGTCTACGGTAGTGGCACCATCGGCTGAGACCGTGTCTTTCGTGATGTTCAAATCGACTTTGTCGGCGAGTGAATCACTCGAGCGCGGGCTGTCGGTAAGATAGGCGTTCGTTAAAAACGAGACGAATGCGATGAGTGCAATGACGATGGGGACAGCAATCCATTTCAAGCGACGTGGGCGATGGCCACACGTCGGACAAACAGTGGTTTTCGAGCGGGTCTTCGCTCCGCAGCGTGGACAAGTCACGGGATGACACCTTCCTTCATACACATAGATGATATGCCTATTCCTCATATGAAGCAGGGGTAAACAAATATTTGTTGGGGCACACACATTTATCTGGATTTGGACTGACTTTTTTTAAAACGGGAATGGGTTAGAGTAACGTTTCAGAAAGGGGAAACCGACATGCAGCCCTTTTGGACGACCCGTGCCTTCCGTTCCTATTCGATGAGTCGAGCAATATGATATGCTGTTGAAAATGACAGTAGGGATGGGATTAGATATGAAGTTCGTCGTATTATTCGGTCCACAAGCCGTCGGTAAGATGACGGTCGGACAAGAGCTCGCCAGCATCACGGATTTAAAGCTGTTCCATAACCATATGACGATTGATCTCGTCAGTCCGTTCTTCAGTTATGGGACGGACGAAGGCCGCCGCCTCGTCCAGCTGTTCCGCCATGAGCTGTTCGAAGCGGTCGCGAAAAGTGACTTGGACGGAATGATTTTCACGTACGTCTGGGCGTTTGATTTAGTAGAGGACTGGGCGTATATCAAACAAGTGACCGACCTGTTCGAGTCGAACGGGGCCGATATCTACTACGTCGAGCTCGAGGCGGACATCGAAGAGCGGCTGATCCGCAACCAAACGGAGAACCGGCTGACACATAAGCCGACGAAGCGGGATATCGCCTGGTCGGAAGGTGAGTTGAAGCAGACGGCGACGCTCTATCGATTGAACTCACAGCACGGGGAACTCGACGTCGACAACTATTTGCGCATCAACAACACGCATCTCGATGCGGCGACGGTCGCTGAACGAATCAAACAACATTTCCAGCTATGACAAAAGCGAGTCCCGCATAAGGACTCGCTTTTGTTATGCCCACCAATCGGGGCGGTGATAGGAGGTGAGCAGGTCTTTCTCGACGAGATGTGCATCGAGGTAAGACGTGACGCTCGGGAGTATGGGATCGAGATCGGCCGGGTGGACCATGACCTCAATCGAGTCTCCAGGTTGAATCGCATCGAGCGTATCTCGTGTGACGCCGTCACCGTAGAACGCGTCCTGAGACGCTTAGAGATGCGAAAAACATCGCCTAAATAAGTTGAATTGTGGTAAACGCGCTTCATACGCATCGAATAGCTGAATCAATCTTTACTCATCTTGGATGAGTGGATTCATCAAGCCGGCGGGATAGGCGTCGTGGTGCGAACCTGAGATAATCTCTTGAATCGCGAGTTGTTCAAACGTCTTCAAATTTGTGATGAATCCTTTGATTGGCAGCGGGAGTGACCCGATGGTGATTGGAAGCGGACCTGACTTCGTGATGATGGCGTCGTCAGGTGAATTTTGATGACGATACGGGCAAGATTCGTGAAGTTAACGAGCCAAGCGTCCGGGCAAATTACGGCCATCTCATTGGCGAGCTCAATCAAGACCAGAATCGTACGGAACGCTTTTACCAAGCCGGCTGGCACCGTTCATCGCCGTACAAGGGAAGCGCGGTCGAGTATCGTTCATCCCATGGCAGGTCGCACCGGGCATCACGAAAAACCAGGCCGAGCACTCGCTCTTTCAGACGTTGTCACAAGTCCATGACGTCCATGTCGCCAAGACGACGGAGGCGCTCGAGATTGCCCTCGCTGATGAGAAAGTGAGTGGGCTGCTCGACTGTCCACTCGGTACGCCGTGTTTCTATATCGAGACGGTGACCGAGGACGCCTCTGGACGTACGATTGAATATTCACGTTCCTACTTTAGAGGGGATAAGACGAGCTTCGTCATCGAGCGGAGCTATTCTTGAACACGCCACAGTCTGGCGTGTTTTTTTGTATGGATTAAAGGGGTTTCGCATCCGGCAGCCATGGATGTCTCTCATTCATTGAAACGAGAAGCTATGTTGCGTACAGTTAGAAGTAGAAAGGTGGGGGTAGGATGTTATTCAAAAAGAAAACAGCAGAAGAAGCGGCAGGAACGAAACGGTTTCAAGTAAAATTGACGGAACAACTGCCGGAACTCGGGCAAATCACCATCCTCGTCGATACGGCCACCGGCGTGAACTATATCCAGACATGGGTCGGGACAGGTGGTGGCATCACACCGCTACTCGATGCGAATGGTGATGTTGTCGTCGAGGAAGGGTACCGATCGTGATGTCACTCAGCACCAATCGGCTGACGTTACGGCGGGTGATAGCGGACGATGCGCCGCACCTGTTGGCGTATTTATCGAAACCTGAAGTCGTCCGCCATATGGGACTCGACCCGTTCACGTCGTTAGAGGATGCGTTAGAAGAGATTGCCTGGTACGACTCAATTCTCGAGGAAGGGACAGGTGTCCGCTGGGGCATCACGTTGACCGGGCAAGACGAGGTCATCGGCAGTTGCGGATTTTTGAACGTTTCAGCGAAGCACCAGAGGGTAGAAATCGGGTTTGAGCTCAGCTCGGATCATTGGGGAAGAGGTATTGCTGGTGAGGCGCTCCGAGCGGTCGTTCGTCATGGGTTCACACAACTCGGGTTCCATCGTATCGAGGCGCTCGTCGAGCCGGCGAATACCGCGTCACAACAGCTCCTCGAACGGGTCGGATTTACGCGAGAAGGGTTGCTACGGGGGTATGAGTTAACGCAAGGGAAATATGACGATTTGTATATGTATTCATTGCTTGAGACAGACAGCATGACATGATGGGGGACGACACCGATGCAGATTATTGAATTCAAAAACGTGAGTCATGGAGACATTTTACATAACGTGTCCGGTTATTTCCGGGAAGGACGCATCACGACGTTCGTCGGCCCGAGCGGTGCCGGCAAGACGACGTGCCTGAAGCACATCAACGGTCTGTTATCACCGGACGCCGGCGCGATTTACTTCAAAGGGGAGAACATCGATTCGATCGACGTCATCGAACTGCGCCAGCGAATCGGCATGGCGTTTCAAAGCGCGCCGATGATTGACGGGACGGTGTACGACAACATGAACTTGCCGAAAGCCATCTTCGGTGAGACGCTCGAACGGGAGCGGGCGGCGGACCTGTTACAGAAAGTCGACTTGGGCGGCATCTCGCTCGACCAACCGATCAAGACGTTGTCGGGCGGGGAACGGAGTCGTGTCGCCATTGCCCGGACGCTCGTCAACAAGCCGGACGTGCTGTTGTTGGACGAGATTACGGCGAGCCTCGACTATCGGACTGTGAAAGAGATTGAGCGGTTGATTGTGAGACTGCAAAAAGACTTCGGGGTCACCGTCGTCTGGATCACGCACGACTTGGATCAAGCCCGACGTGTCAGTGATGACATGTGGTTTTTGCGAAACGGGGAATTGATTGAATTCGGCGACGCGACGTTCATCGATGAGTCCGATAACCCGATGATCGGTCGTTTCGTGAGGGGGGAAGAGCTATGACGTTCATCGAACTGATGACCTCATTGATTTTTGTCGCCATCCCGCTCGGTTTGGCGTTGTTCTTGAAACTCGGGCTCGAACGCGACATCTTGATTGCGACGGTGCGGTCGATTGTTCAGTTGCTCATCATCGGCTACATTTTGACGTTCGTCTTCGATAGCGACAGTCCGGTGTTCATGTTGCTCATGATTCTGTTGATGATTGGGGCGGCGACGCAGAACATCATCAAGAAAGGGGACGGCATCCCTGGCATCACATGGATGATTCTGCTCACGCTCGTCACGGTCGAGACGCTGACGATGGGCCTCATGCTCGGGCTCGGCATCATCCCGTTCGAGCCGGAGAAAGTCATCCCGATCAGCGGCATGGTCATCGGGAACTGTATGGTGTTGTCGCTCCTGTTTTTGAACAAGTTCAAAGACGAGGTCGAGCGGAGCGATGAAGTGATTGAGCTCATCTTGTCGTTCGGCGGCACACCGAAGGCAGCGATCGAGCGCAGTTTGAAGAGCGCCATCCGCACGAGCATGATCCCGACGGTCGAGGCACAGAAGACGATGGGGCTCGTCCAACTTCCGGGTATGATGAGCGGTCTCATCATCGGCGGGGCCGACCCGATGGAAGCCGTGTTGTATCAGTTGCTCATCTTGTTTCTCATTTTGACGACCGCGTCGATCTCGGCGGTCATGGTCGGTTATCTCGCGTATCCACGCCTGTTCAACCAAAAACTTCAGTTCGTCGGGTTGACGTATCGAAAGGGGAAAACGACATGATTCAAGGCATCCATCACGTGCAAATCACCATCCCGAAAGGGGAGGAAGTCCGTGCCCGTGCGTTTTATTGCGGCGTGCTCGGTCTTCTAGAAATCGAGAAGCCGGTGTCACTTCAAGGACGGGGCGGGTTTTGGCTCGAGGTCGGCGACCGTAGCGTCCACGTCGGGACCGAGGACGGGGTTGACCGGCTGTCGACGAAAGGACACGTCGCCTACGCCGTGACCGATTTAGCGGAATGGGGACAGAAGCTCGAGGCGGAAGGGATTGAGCGGCTCACAGGTATCCCGATTCCTGGATTCGACCGGTTCGAGTTCCGCGACCCGTTCGGCAATCGAGTCGAGATGATTCAAGCCCTCTGAATGGAGAGTGCCCGCTGTGGGTGCTCTTTTTTTCGTTCAAGAGATCCCGAACAGTTCGATGACAGCTTTCCAATTGGAAGGATAGGCGTTGCTGCCACCATGTTGATGCAACAGTTTACCGTGACGGTTCACGGTGAAGTTCCATTGCGTCCCGTCCATCGTGAAGCATCCTTTTTCCTCGAATACTTCAGGCCAGCGATGTGAGACGAGCGACACGAATCGCTCATGGACGCGGAAAGCATCTGTTTCGTTGTACCAACCGGAACGGGGAATCGCCGTGCTTAAGTCGAACTCTTCACGCCAGATGACTTCTCGTTTGACCGCGCCATCTTCAAAAAACGTGATGGTGGACTCGTTATGGACGCCGAAGCCGCCGACCGTGAACGTGACGGTGATGGTTGGTCGTTTTTTACGGATGGCATCGAGCGGGATGGTCGGCTCGAACGTCAATTTCGCTTCCCGGGATGCCTTGATGGCCAGCTGTTCGTCTACGGAACGCCTCGGACGTACGGATTGAAGCCATTGCTTTTTTGTTTGTTGATCCATGTTCATCATCCTTTCATCTCATCGGATGGGTTGATTATAAGCAAAATGAACATGATGGGTGTGTACAAAAATGAATCAGGTACGACGAAAGGGAGTGTCGATTGGGACACTCCCTTTTTAGGTGACGATTTAGTTTCAAGAAGGCGGAACGATTGTCCCTTGATGGAAACGCATCTTCCATTGGCCATCAACGTTCACCCAAATCGAACTGCGCAAGGCGATGCGTCCGGTGGAGTGGTCTTCGGTCCGATACGTGGCCAGGACGACGTCGTCTTGAACGGTCTCCAGTGAGAAGTCGGATAGGGTGATTTGAATCTCGCCGAGGTCCATCGTGGCGGCAGATGCCGTCCGATATAACATGCGTCCGGAACTGCCGATTTCAAAAAAATCATCCGTGAGTAGACGGCGCAAATGCTCAGACGATGTGCGCACGTCGGTCGTCAGTAATGCCCGTTCCTGTTGTTCGATTAAGTCAGCCAGCATGTGGTTGCTCCTCCCGTTTTCCAAGATTCATGACGATGACGCCGAGCACGATGACAGTCAGGCCGATGCTGTTCAACGTCGACAGCACTTCCCCGTACACGAACACCCCAATCAGCCCGGTCGCGACCGTGCCGAGCCCGGCCCAGACGCTATAGGCAATGCTGAGCGGAATGGTCTTCAAGACGATGCCCATCAACGTGAACGAAATGGCGAAGCTGATTAAGAGAACGAGACTCGGGAACAGATTGGTAAATCCGTCCGACAGCTTCAACATCGACGTCCCGAGCACCTCGAACGCAATCGATACGAGTAAGATTCCATAGGATTTCATGATTTCCCTCCTCATAGTTTCATCAAGACGAGCCCGATGATGACAAGCCCGATGCCCATGACGGTCTGAATCCGGACTTGTTCCTTGAAGACGAGGAAGCCGATCAGCGCCGTCGCCGCCGTGCCGACCCCGCTCCAAAACGCATAGGCGAAACTGAGCGGGATGGAAAGAAGGGCGAGCGACAACAAGTAAAATGCCGTCACGTAACCGAAGGCGACACCAAGGACGGGCAGGCGGCTCGTTGTCGTCGCGTTCAGCTTCAACATGCTCGAACCGAACAGTTCAGAGACGATGGCACCGACGAGATAGACGAAGCCCATGTTACGATTCTCCTTTTGACAGCGAGTCGCACTTTTGTCGGATGATGCGGGCGGCCCGATCTTTGAACGTAGCGCTATAGCCATATGTCAATGCGAACCAAAACCCGTCACAGAGCAGTCGAAGTTCGAGCACACAATCAGCGTCAGGACCATCCGCGGCGAACTGTTTATCCCATCGTTTGGCGGCGTCATTCCAAAGCGTTCCGCTCGCATCTTCTTGGGATGAGATGAAGACGGCAATCAAGTCGGCATCACCATCGCTATAATCGAGCGTCGCGAGGGCGTAGGCGCGTGTGAACGGATAAGGACCATTTAACCCGGTTTGATGATGGACGATCCGATTTTCAAATTCATCGAGTGCCATTCTATTCATCTGTTGCAACAGGTTGGCCTTGCTTTCAAAGTGGTATAAGACGCCACCTTTCGTGATACCGGCGCGTTTGGCTAAGTGGTCCATCGACAGTTGTTGAATGCCCTCGGTTTGAATGATCTGTGCGGCGGTCCGCAGTAACAATTGTTTTTTACTCATGTGTGCCCTCCTTACTATACTGAACGGTCAGTATAGTAAGCGTATCAGACTAGAGTTGGGTTGTCGAGATGAATACATGAATGGGATAATTAGGAAAAGGGGGTAGAGATGATGGGTTCACATTTGATGCATCTCGTCATCGCGAATGAGGTGTTGGCGCATTTGACAGATGTCGATCGCACGGCTTTTTTGTTGGGAAATCTTGCGCCCGATGCGACGACGTCTAAACAAAACACGCACTATTACGCGGGACGGCATGAGGATATGACAAGACGGCTCGACCTTGATCAATATTGGGCGGACAGTGTGGACGAAGATCGATCGTTCCGCCTCGGGTATTATTGCCATCTCGTCGCCGACGAGATTTGGTTGCAAGGATTTTATAAGGCCTGGCTCAAGCAAGTCATCACGAAAGACCCGGAAAAGCAGGCGATGTATTACGCCGATTTTGATGCGTATAACGCTCGTTTGACGCAGCGATTGGACGCCTTCGAATTCGACGTGTTAACCGATGCTGCAGGAGACGAGCTGCTGGCACTGATTCTCAAAGTCAAGCGGGATGCGGAGGCGACAGAGGAAGGGACGTATAAGATGTTTTTGCCGCACCAGCTCGATGGATACGTCGAGACGTGCATCCTTCGTTGCCGACAGATGGTGCAACAGAAAAGTGGGGTGATTATATGATTCAACGACGTTATGCACCGCTTTACGTGACGTTTGGACTTTCTATTTTGACAATCGTGGCGCTGTTCACTGTGAACGGCCGCTTTTTCCCGGATTTGAACTTGATTACGGCCATATGGGTCTACATTGTTCTAGATGTCGCCCTGATTGCCACATTGATTTGGGGCCTGTTCTCAAAAGACAAGACGGTGCGTGTGTTCAGTCTCGTCGGGAATCTTGGATTGATTGTGCCGCTATCGATTTGGATTTTTTTGTTGGTGCTCGCTAACGGGATTTCGGAAGCGTAATCGGACAAATGAGAGTGACCGAATGAACTCTATTTGCTTAGAAAGTGGACAGGCGTTCCGCTTTCTTTTTTTATCGGCATTAAATAGAAAGAATAATATTTCCATTTCCAATTTGAAAATTTGGCATTGCACAACCTATTTTTGTTTGTTATGCTTCTCAATGAAAACGATAATGATAATCATTATCAGTGAGAAAGCATCAGTATTCCTTACATAGAGCAGAAACGTGGGCTAGTCGCGGACTCACTGAGAAGGTCGTCATTCAAAAACAGATACATAGGGAGATGGAAAGAATGGGGAAATGGAAAGCAGCAGTCATGCTCACATCACTCGTCTTCACGCTAGCCGCATGCGGTAGCACGGACGAAACGAAAGACGAAGGAAGCGCGGAAGCCGAGACGACACCGAAGACAGTTGAAATCACAGACGCACATGGAACAATCGACGTACCGGTCAATCCGGAGAAGGTCGTCGCGCTCGACAACCGAACGTTCGAGACGCTCTCGGATTGGGGCATCGACTTAGTCGCGGCGCCAATTGGATTGATTCCAGCGGACTTGCCTTATAAAAACGATAAAGACATCGTAGACGTTGGGATGCACAATGAGCCGAACTTAGAAGCGATCGCCGGTGTGGATCCGGATGTCGTCATCGTCGGACAACGATTCGCCGACTACTACGAAGACATTAAAAAATTGGTCCCAGAAGCGGCCGTCATCAACTTGGACATCGAACTTCCCGAAGATGCGGGCACGCCAGGAGAAATCTTGGTGGAAGGCTTTGAGACGACGACACGTTCACTCGGCCAAATCTTTGAAAAAGAAACAGAAGCAGATGAGCTCATCGCTAGCTTTGAAGCATCGATCGACAGTGTGAAAGAGGCATACGATAGTGAGGACAAGGTGATGTCAGTCATCGTCTCAGGCGGCGATATCGGCTTCTCGGCACCAAATACGGGGCGTGTCTTCGGACCGATGTATGACATCTTTGACTGGACACCTGCCCTCGAAGTAGCGAAAACGACAGGTGATCACCAAGGGGATGAGGTATCGGTTGAAGCGATTGCTGAGAGTGACCCAGATTGGTTGCTCGTCCTCGACCGTGATGCGGCCATTTCAAGCATGGAAGATGCTGTACCTGCAGCGGACGTGATTGATAACGCACCGGCACTCCAAAAAACGAAAGCCGTGACAGACGAAAAAATCGTGTATGCGCCGAACGATACGTACATCAACGAGTCGATTCAAACTTATTCTGAACTATTCAACGACATCGCAGCCGCGCTTTCGAAATAAGGGAGTCACGTTGTGCAAAAACCAATGACAGCAAGGGTTGAGACATTGTCTCAGCCCTCCTTTTCTAACATATGGACGAAGTCCTTTATCGTAGCAATGCTTGTGGTGTTCATATTGGCGGGCCTTTCGCTCGTGACCGGCGTCTACGACATTCGTCAAGAAGGTGGGTCGGACATGTTTTGGATCACCCGCGTCCCGCGTACGATTGCCATCATGTTGACCGGTGCCGCCATGGCGATGTCGGGACTGGTCATGCAACTGATCACGCAAAACCGTCTCGTCGAACCGACGACGACCGGTACACTCGAATGGGCGGGGCTCGGCCTGCTCGCTGTGTATCTGCTTGTCCCGGCTCCGACGCTCATGATGCGGATGACGGGGGCGATCGTCTTTTCATTCATCGGAACGATGGTCTTCTTCTGGTTTCTGCGCTCGGTCAAACTCCGCTCGTCGTTGATTGTCCCGATTATTGGACTCATGCTCGGGGCGGTCGTCTCGGCCGTGTCAACGTTTCTCGGTCTATTCTTTCAAGCAAGCCAGACGATCGAAGGTTGGTTCGTCGGGTCGTTCGCATCGGTGCAGGTAGGACGTTATGAATACTTGTGGCTCATCATCCTCGTCACGTTCTTCATTTTCATCCTTGCGAATCGCTTGACGCTCGCTGGACTCGGAGAAGACATCGCGACGAGCCTCGGCGTCAACTACAACCGCCTCATCTTGATTGCGACGGGACTGATTGCACTCGCGGTCGGGGTCGTGGCGACGGTCATCGGCAATCTGCCGTTTCTCGGGCTCATCGTTCCGAACATCGTTTCGATGTTTCGCGGGGATGACCTGCGCAGCAACTTGCCGTGGGTATGCGTCATCGGGATGGGAACGGTCCTCGTCAGCGATTTGATTTCGCGGACGATCATCATGCCGTTCGAATTGCCGGTATCACTCATTCTCGGGACGGTCGGATCAATCGTGTTCATCGCGATTCTCATGAGACAACGGAAGACGGGAGGGGTACGATGAGCACACTTATTGAAAATAAGACGAAGCCACGGGAAGCGTATGATGTCGATGGTCGATCCGTGCATACAGAAGAACGGTGTGCGACGGCGTTCCGTTCGAAACGAGAACAGCGCCGCTACTGGCTATTCCTTGCCTTCTTCATCATCGGCGGATTGCTCTGTGCGTTCGGATTACTCGTCTATAACAATCCGGTCCCGTTCGACTCGCCGTCGTTCGTCCCGGTCGTCGAGCGTCGGATTGTCGCCGTCATCACGATGGCGATTGCCGCGCTCTGTCAAAGCATGGCGACGGTCGCGTTTCATTCGGTGACGAACAACCGGATCATCACGCCATCATTACTCGGGTTCGACGCACTCTACTCGACGATTCAGACAAGCATGATTTTCTTCTTCGGGGCAGGGGCGTTAATCGGTTTTTCGGGAACCGGTGCCTTTTTGACCCAGGTGGGCCTCATGGTGCTCATGAGTCTGCTCTTGTATGGCTGGCTCTTGTCAGGGAAATATGGCAATCTGCAACTCATGCTTCTCATCGGCATTATCATCGGGACCGGCTTGAACTCGGTGTCCTCGTTCATGCGCCGCATGCTCGCGCCGTCCGAGTTCGACGTCCTGCAGGCTCGCCTGTTCGGTTCGGTGATGCATGCCGATGCCGCCTACTTCCCGATTGTTATCCCGATTGTGATTGTCGTCGGGACGTTGTTGTATAGCTTCTCCAATCGCTTGAACGTCGTCGCACTCGGGAAAGACGTGGCGACATCGTTCGGGGTGAACCATCGCCGGAGCGTCATCTTTACGCTCGTCTTAATCTCGCTCCTTATGTCGGTATCGACGGCGCTGATTGGACCGTTGACGTTCTTCGGATTCTTGGTGGCGACGCTCAGCTATCAAGTGGCAGCGACGTACGATCATAAGTACGTGTTTCCGCTGGCGTTCGCGCTTGGGTTCTTCGTTCTGACGAGCGCGTACTTCTTTATGTATCACATTCTCAATACACCGAGTGTCGTGTCCGTCATTATTGAACTGTTCGGCGGCGTGATTTTCTTAGCGGTGATTTTACGGAAGAGGTCATTATGATTCAACTTGAACAAGTACAAAAAACATATACGGATGACGTCCAAATCGGACCGATCAATCTCGACATCCCGAAAGCTGGATTCACGTCGTTGATCGGACCGAACGGGGCAGGGAAATCGACGACGCTCATGATGATCGGCCGGTTGCTCGACTTGGACGCGGGTCAAATCCATGTCGCCGGCCTGGACGTGTCGAGCGCGAAATCGAAAGACTTGGCGAAAATCGTCACGATCTTACTGCAAGAGAACCATTTCGTGACGCGTCTCACCGTCCGTCAGCTCGCGGGCTTCGGACGCTTCCCGTACTCAAAAGGGCGGTTGACGCAAGAGGATGAACGGATTATCTCGAAATATATCGACTTCCTCGACTTGACGTCGCTCGAGCATCGCTATCTCGATGAATTGTCGGGTGGACAGCGCCAACGGGCGTACGTCGCGATGGTGCTCTGTCAGGAGACGGAATACGTGCTCCTCGATGAGCCACTCAATAACCTCGATATCGCTCGATCGGTCCAGATGATGGAGTACTTGCGCCACGTCGCTGACGAGTTCGGACGGACAATCGTCACGGTGCTCCATGACATCAACTTCGCAGCGAAATATTCGGACCGCATCTGTGCGATGAAAGACGGGAACATCGCCGCCTTCGGTACGGTCGAGGAGATTATGGATGCAGACATCCTATCTGACATATTCGAGACGAAACTGGAGATTATTCAAGGGCCATATGGGCCAATCGCAGTCTATTAAAGAAAGGGTGGGATTCGATGCAGATTTACTGGACACCAATTCAACAAGTCGTGGAGGAATCAAAAGACACCTACACGTTCAAACTTGAACTGCCGGCTGGCTTCACATGGGAAGAAGGGGCGCACACACACTTCGCGCTCGAGGGATTTAACAAGGAAGATCGACCGAACCGGACGTTGATTCGCCATATGTCGATCTCGACGTTGCCGCATGAAGGCGCAATCGGTATCACGACCCGGGTCAAACCGGAATGCTCGACGTTTAAATCAATCTTGCGTGACATGAACATCGGGGACAAGGTCGCCATCTTCAAGACGCATTCGAACGTTCCGTTGAAACGGGAGGGGAAGAACGTCTATCTGTTGTCGTCGGGTGTCGGCATTGCGACGTTCCGTCCGCTCGTGCTCGCGTATTTGGCGAATGGGGAAGGCGTGCCGCACCTCCACTCGTTGAACGTCGACTCGTCGAAAGAATATCTGTTTAACGATGTATTCGCGTCAACAGACGCCTTTACGGCCGAGTTTGTCGACAGTCGTCCAGACTATTACCAGAAGGTCGAGGCACTAGCGGCAGACCGGAATGGGCTGTTTTATGTGGTCGGCAGCGATGATTTCTTGCATGCGACAATTGCTGCGTTGCGTCAAAGTGGTGTTACGCCAGATCAAATCATGCTCGACAAGCATGACTTTCAATTTGAAGATTTCTTGAAAGCCTGACGCTCAGACCGAGGACACGTTCCTCGGTCTTTTTGTATGGCAAATCTCAACGAAGCGCTCGAACAGGTCGCGTCCGTCCGGTGTGCCAATCGACTCGGGATGGTACTGGACGCCATACGTCGGGTGTTCGGGATGCTCGAGTGCCATGATGACACCGTCCGTCGTGCGAGCGGTTACGATGAGGTCCGTCTCTTGGATGACGAGCGAATGATAGCGCATGACCTCGCTCGGATTCCCATCGAACAAGACGCTCGGTATTGTCTCGATCACGGACGTCTTCCCATGCATGACCTGCTCGGCCCGTCCGACCGTCCCCCCGAACGCTTCGGCGATGACTTGATGACCGAGACAGACGCCGAGGATGGGGATGGTGCCAGACAAAGAGCGGACGACGTCGAGCGACACACCGGCATCCAGTGGGCCACCTGGACCCGGAGAGATGATGATGCCAGCCGGATTGAGGTCGCGGATCGCGTCGATTGTCAGTTCATCATTACGGATGACCGTCACGTCGCTGAACCGGGCGACATCTTGATACACGTTGTACGTGAACGAGTCGTAGTTATCGATAAGTAGAATCATGCGAACACCTCCAAAAGGGATTTGGCTTTATGCAACGTCTCTTCATATTCTGACACCGGGTCCGAGTCGTAGACGATACCGGCGCCCGCTTGGACGTAGGCCGTATCTCCTTGAACGACCATCGTCCGGATGGCGAGAGCGAAATCATAGCCGCCCCGGACGTCGAGATACCCGACGGCCCCGGCATATACTTCGCGTTTCACCGTCTCCAATTCGTCAATCAGCTGCATCGCCCGAATCTTCGGGGCGCCGGAGACGGTACCGGCCGGGAGACAGGCACGTAACGCATCAATCGGATTCAAGTTGTCACGCAGTTCGCCCTCGACCTCGGAGACGAGATGCATGACGTTTTTGAAGCGCTCGACTTCCATCTGTTTCGGAATCGTGACCGAGCCGACTTTGGCGACCCGGCCGATGTCGTTGCGACCGAGGTCGAGCAGCATGCGGTGCTCGGCGAGTTCTTTCTCGTCTTGAATGAGATCAGCGGCGTGACGCACGTCTTCTTCGATTGTCTTGCCGCGGGGGCGCGTGCCCGCAATCGGATTCGTCGAGACGCGATTGCCCTCGACGCGAACGAGACTCTCCGGGGACGCCCCGAGGACGATTGCCTCGCCCAGATCGATATAGAACAAGTACGGACTCGGGTTCTGTTTCCGGAGCGTCCGATAGAAGTGGAACGGGTCGCCGGTGAACGTCGCATCGATCCGTTGGGACAAGACGAGCTGGAACACCTCACCGGCGAGGATGGCTTCTTTCGCCTGCAAGACGCGTTCGACGAACTCATCCTTGCCAGTCAATACGCGTTCACTCGTGCGGACGACAGGGGCGAGCTCGTGTGTCTTCGCCGTCTCGAGTGCCAGTTTGACGTGGTGGAGTCGCTTCTCAGCATCATCATCCCCGGTGTCGATCACGATGACCTGCTCCTCGACGTGATCATAGAGAACGACCGTCTCATATCGTTGGAACAAGGCATCCGGCAAACCGCGAGTCTCGCTAGGTGTGTTCGGAATCGGTTCATAGACGCGTTGCATGTCATAGCCGATATAACCGACGGCACCACCGATGAACGGATAGGGGGCATCCGGCGTGTCTCGCGAAACCAGTTCTGATAACAAGGCAAGCGGGTCGTCCGTGTGCATCGTGCCGGATGCGTCGGTCACTTCGTTGCCGTTGGCGCGAATCGTCTCGACCGGACTGGAGGCGATAATCGAGTAACGGCCATGCTTGCCTTCGGCGCGGCTCTCGAGCAGTACTTTCCGTTCGCCCTCTAATCGATGAAAGATGGCCACTGGTGTCAGTTCGTCGCCGTTGATGATAAGTTGTTTCATATGATCTCCTCCTTGAAATAAAAAAAGTCCCCCGCCCGACATGTCTAAAAAAGACATGAAGGACGGGGGACCCGTGGTGCCACCTTCGTTGGGGGAGCTCCCCCCACTCATCGCGAACAATCATTCGCTATCCTCGGTAACGGGAGGACCCGTCAGAGCCTACGTATCGGTCTGAACGCTCAAAAGCCCATTCACGTGAGACACGTCACCGGTTCGCATCGACCACCGGCTTTCTGGAGACGAATCTTCACGCTACTCTTCTTTCTCATCGCGAGTTCGTATGAATGTTATCGTTACTTTAACGGGCTGAAGTCAGAATGTCAATATTGAAACTGTCAGAATGATTAGGGCTCAGGAATGTTTTTCTGTCTGGCGCTCAGTTTTCCGTTTACTGAGAAACGTATAGGCTACGAGAAACGAGGGAATCGGGAAAAGCCAATTCCAAGACGATGGAGAAGTGAGCGTCCCGTAGTACGCGAGGCCCATCGTCATTTCAATTGCGAGATTGAGCACCAACGTGATGAGCGGGGCGATATAAGCCTTTTCGAATCGTAATGCAATAAGGACACCGGTCCCGATGGTGAGGATAGGGACGATGACGAGTTGCCAGATGAACGGGTCGATCAAATCCATAAGCATAGTCCTCTCGAAATGGGATTAACTGTATATTGATAAGTATACAGGGAATAGAGGATAAGAAAAAGAATACTACCGATGTGGTTACATTCAATCGAACAATGAAGATGACCATTACAAGTGAGACGACTCGAGCATACGAGTATGTTATGATGGACGCGAAAGGTAGGTACATCAATGGAAACCATCAACTTAAAACAACTTTCTGACGAACGGGCCGAACTTCAAGTCAAGGGCGACCTGGACGCGATGCGCGGCATCATGCATGACGAGTTTCGTTACGTCGACTCGAGCGGACGTCAGTTCGATAAAGAAACATTTTTAGACCAGTTCGTTGACCCGGCGTCTGTCCAGTGGATTACGCAGGAGACCGTCACGTTCGACGAGACGGTGGCTGGTGAGATCGCGCTCGTGCAACTGTTGCTCGAGGAGCGTTTCATTCTCGGGACGAACGCTTACGAAGGCCGGTTCTGGGTGTTGCATGTCTATGTGAAACAAGAAGACACGTGGCTCTGGCAAGGCGGCCAGTCAACAATGATTCATGAGGTGTGAGAACCGTGAACTGCTTTGGGAAACCAAAGCAGTTTTTTTGTGAAATCATTTACCTGATTTATTAAAAATCCGTCATTGTATGAAGTCGAATTATTACAATAGAATTTGGTATTCGACCAATTAACTGTAAAACCTACATAATGGAGGAAAGTCATGAATCATTCATCGTATTTGAAATTGTTCTTAGCCGGTTCACTCATCGTCTCGCCACTCTTGCCGCTCCAAGCGCAAGCAGAAGGATCAACAGAAGAACCACCAGTCGTCGAGACGGTCGACGTCACAGCACCGCTCGCACCTGTCGTCTCGACGCCACTCCATACGTCGAAGTCACTTGTAATTGAAGGAGAGGCTGGCACGACAGCATTGATCGGCATTAACAGCAAAGTGTACACGCGTGTCGTCACGGAAGCGGGGACGGCTCAATTCAACATGAGCCCGCAATCGGTCGGCAAACGGATCTCGGTCAGCTTGCGTGATGCCGCGGGCAACGTCAGTGAGACGACGGAAGTCGTTGTCGCCGTCGATCCGGCCGCCCGTCCGGCGACGCCGAAAATCGGAACGGTCAATAACTCGGCTCGTCAAATCGTCGTGACAGGAACGCCTGGCGCGAAAGTGACACTCCAAGTCGGTGCAGCTTCGTACACGGCGCGCTATGATGCGAAAGGCGTCTATCGCCGCGCGACGGTCGCCCTTCCAATCGGAACGGTCATCCGTGCGACGACGGTCGATGCGAAAGGCGCGACAAGCGTCACGCGCTCGACAAAAGTCATTAAAGACGGTGTGGCTCCAGCGCGCCCGCGTGTCGCACAGAGCGTGACGACGACATCGACGTCAATCACAGGGACGGCCGAGGCGTACGCGACGGTGTATGCTCAAATCGGGACGAAACTTTATAAAGCACCGGTCATGTCGACTGGGAAATTCGCGATTAAAATCCCAAAACAAAAACGAGGGCAAGCGATCTCGTTGTATGCGATTGACGGCGCTGGCAATAAAGGCGGCACGCTCAAACTCGGCGTCCAACATGCGCTCTATAACAAGTTCTATCGTTTCCCAGGTCCGGTGACGGTTCATCGTGAAGTGCTCGATAGCTATGGGGAGTTCCGTTATGCGGAGACGTTCGCGCCGGTCTTCTACGGTTCACCGTCGAAAGCGAGCATGCAGTTCTTCCTCAACATCGAATCGGAAGATGGTTTCCTTGAAATGGACACGCTCCGCCTGAAAGTCGGCAGCAAGTCGTATAAAGTGAACCTTGATCAAGACGACATCGAGTACATTGAATACGAGGATGGAACGGTCGCGGAATACGTTGAGTTTAAACCGGATGCGAAGCTCGTCCAATTCGTGAAAGCGAATGTTCGTCCCGAGAACCGAATCGTCGTGACGGTGGAAGGCAGTGAGGACGTCATCGAATGGCCACTCTATGCTGCGGAGAAACGTGCATTCATGGAATCACTCAGTTTCGTCGGTTATTAATCCCCATCAGTTTCAATCGCCCTTCATAGGAGAAGGGCGATTTTTTTTGTTCTCAAAAATAAGGAGCGTCGGTGTTGTGTGCAACAACAATCCCCGTAATTCAATATCCATTTACTGGATAAAATCAAACATTTCTGCGAAAAGCCCGTCATTTTTTTGTGTATCGTCCATTGGACTCACCTTCAAAAGTCCTATTCGAAAAGCGTAATCATTTATTTAAGAATCCAATAAAGAGATAACTGGTAACGAAATGGTTTATTAGAAAACGTTACTTACATAATTATTTGGTTATAAATGGTTATTATTTATCTTATGTTGTAAAAACCAATAAAATAATTGGTAATTATATTTTAATCATCCGATTCATAAAAATCTAACCTGATGACAGAAGTCTGATCATAAGTTCGAATGTTGGTAGCGCTTACTTTGTTGATTTAATGCGATTTTGTTACACTGGTAATTAATCGAACGCAGAATATTTATTCTAAATAAAATCATGAAAATGCATTATCATTTCCCTTTTTCGCTAAAAAGTCGCTTGTTTCAACTGGAAACGTTATGTATATTATGGATGTAAGCAATCTAGGGCGATGCATAGGCTAAAAGTCAATGTATGGTTTTAGATACCTGTTTTTGTATGACTCGAGTCCTATCGATGCTATACATAACTCGGGCAGTAAGGGTGTCTGAGGAGTGATCGAGAGGACCGAGAAAGTCGAAGACGCAGAAATCGCATTTTACCAAAGGGAGGATTTAAACAAGATGGCAAACAAAAAACAATTTGTCACAGCAGCGGCAGCGTTTGCAGTGACAGCGGCAGCAGTCGCACCAGCAATGTCGGCTTCAGCAGCAATGCCCGTCGTCAAGCTAGGTTCAGATTATGTACGCCAAGGCAATTTGGATGCAGCGCTTGACAAGAAGTATCATGGATCAGAGATCCACTGGTACAAGTCTTCAGTCAACATGAACAAATTGGGAGTCTTCCAAACGGCGGTTGGTTTCGTCAAAGGGAAAGGCATCAAAGTCGAGAAACGCATTCGCGTCTTGAACTATGCCCAAGAAGTGGTCGGACCGAAAGAAATGCTCGTCTTCGAAAAAGGGGAAGCCGTTTCAGGAATCCGCACACAGCCGGTCAAGTTCGCAGATCGCGTCTATATGAAACCAGGTTCATGGTCTGGTATCGACACATCGAAAGTCGGCGAGTTCATGGCGACATTCACGTACACGAACAAAGCGTACGGAACGGTCTCAAAATCGTTCAAGTATAAAGTTGTTGAATCAGCTCCAATGGTATCGAGCGTCAAGTTGCTCAATGCGAAGGAACTTGAAATCAACTTCTCGAAACCGGTAGACGCGAGCACACTCCTTTATAACGGCATGCTCAAAGATGGAACGGTCGAAATCGATCACATTCCAGACGCGCAACGCCTCAAAGGACTTCGTGGCACACTCTCGAAAGACGGCAAAACGCTCGTCGTTCGCGCCGAGAAGACATTCGATGGCCGCTACGCTGTGCTTGCTAGCTCGAAGATTGAAGGACTCGACGGTAAAGCGCTCGTACCGTTCAAAGAAATCTACACGTTCGAAGACAACGTACGCCCGGTCCTCAACGACCCTGAGTACCTTGAAAACAACCGCGTGAAGTTCACGTTCTCTGAGCCGGTCAACGTTGACTCGGAAGATGAGCTCGAGAAGAAACTCGAATTGAAAGATGCTTCTGGCGCTGGCTACAAAGTAGACGTCGACAAACTCTCATGGGACGGCAAATCGTTCATCCTTGACTTGTCAGACGCGCAATTCGTCGCAGGCAAAGACTACAAGTTGACGCTCGTCGGTCTCCGTGACTTCGCTGGCAACTTCATCTCGCCAAACCCAGTGACGAAGATCGTTCAGAAGAAAGTCATCGACGCGGTCAACCCTTCAGTCGTCGGCATGTCTTCGTCGAAACCAGGCTACCTCACAGTCACATTCTCTGAGGCTGTCTACGTGGACCGTTACAACCACGTCGCGAAAATCACGCTCACAAACGGCGAAATCGAAGCTGACCTTGATGACAACGCATGGCTCGATGAGTCAGGCAAAGTCCTCACTGTCCGCGACCACTCATTCATCGGTCAAATCGACGTGAAAGTTTCTCACTTCCGCGACCTTGCTGGCAACTACGGCGCTGCGTCAACGAAATTGGTTAACTTCACGAACGATGAGATGGCTCCGACTGTGACAGATGCGAAAGTGGAAGTCATCGACGGCAAGAACCACCTCGTCCTCACGTTCTCTGAAGAACTCAAGCATGGTGCTTACAGCGACGGTAAGATGTACGGTTCGTACATCACGCCGAACGGTGTCGAGAAGAAAGTGGCGGCATGGACTGACGCCTCGTATTACTCGAAGAACCAAATCAAGACGCCAATCTCGGATCTTGAGCTTGGAAACTACTCAGTCAAACTTCCGGCTAACCTCGTGAAGGATGTCGTCGGCAACGAGAGCCTTGAGCAATCAATCAAGTTCTCAATCGTCTCGAGCCCAATCGAGAAAGAGAAGCCAACGTTTGATGGCTACTACTTCCAAGAGAAGGACAACAGCACGCTTTATCTCAAGTTCAGCGAGAAGCTCGACCCATCGTCACTCAACTTGGGCAACTTCTTAATTGAAGGCAAGGCAATCGCTGAGAAAGCTGTCTTCACGGATGAAGATCGCGACGTCATCAAGTTGACGCTCAAAGAAGGCGCGATTCAAACGTCTGGTAAGTATGCGTTCGTCATCCAAAACATCAAGGATGTAGTGGGCAACGTCATGGATACAGTCTCGTTGAACGAGAAGTTCGCGGAGAACGACCTCCCAGGCTTGACGTCTGCGGTTCTCACGTCGAACAACGTATCGGGCGACTACGCGGTCATCACGCTCACGTTCGATGAGTCAATCGCGGAGTACTCAATCGAAGATGGCTACGAAGACTTCAAAGTCCTCGTTGGTGACAAAGATCTCTCGAAATCTGCGACAGTCACAGAAATCATGGGATCGCAGTCGAACCAAGTCCAAATCACGATTGACCGTGTGTTGACTCCGTCAGAGACAGCTCAAACGCTCACGCTCAAACCAGGCGCTGCGTTCGAAGTTCTCGACCTCGAGAACAACAAACACCCATTGTTCACTTCGGTGAACATCGCTAAGTAATTAGCGTTGACCTTCATTGACCCTCCCTTAGGGTTAAATAGAGCAAGGCCTTCGGGCTGCGCCATCTTGAAACCGGTAGCGTTTGACGCTACCGGTTTTACTATGTATGAAACTGCAATAAATACATATTAATCCCAATTTATTATGGAAATTTAAAACAAGTACGGTATGATTATATTGTTCTATTTTTTAGTGGATACTTTATAATTTGGAGGGGAATTATGAGTCGAACACAACGAAAACAGAGGCAAAAGTTTCAATTTCTCATCAGGACGTTTGTCCTGGTCTGTCTGGTATTGGCGGGGGTCATTTACGAACAAAAACAAGAAGCCGAGGCCGATGAGGTGTTGCTTCCGTCCGTAACGGGAAGTGAATTGAGATTCAGCGGCATGGCGTTGCGGCTTGACCCAAAAGGACTATACATACACGCAAACGGGAGCCATAAACCGCTTGGCTTCACCCAAGCCTATATTGAACCGACGCGGGGCTACATCGTTGTCCGACGCGATCGGGCCGATTCGGTCGTCTCCATTATCGCCGAACCGGATGAGACGCTCACGAAGCGGGGCATCACAATCGGGGCGTCCGGGGGTGGGACGGTGACGCATTTGTTTGTCTATCAGAACGGCGTCCAACTGAACATGGCTGATCCTGTGGATTATGCCAAGACGGCTGGCGTCTTCTCCAATATTTGGATGACCATTATCAGTCAGAGTCGATGAGTCGCCGGCACGACCGGTGCTCGTCTTTTTTAGAGTCAAAGAACGAATTTTCTATAGAATGAGGGGACAGCATGCAAGCTTATCAACGCGGATTTTTAATGACCGCTACACGGCTACAACGTGAAGGATGGGAAACAATCACTTTGCCGAACGGCGATTTCTTTTATTTTGACCCGCTCAGTCCGGTCGACTTGATTCAAGACGGTGCCCGCTGGCTCCTCGCTTTCGGGGACATCCTCGACATCCGAGCGCAACAGCGTGACCGACAGGGAGTGCTCGAACGATTGAACGGGCAAGACGTGGACGCATTTCATGAGGCGCTCGACTTCATGGGTGGCCGCTACGTGTTGATTCGGGGTGACGACACGTCAGTTCGCCTCTATCATGACGCGACCGGGATGCGGGGTGTCTACTTTACGACGGATGCACCGCTGCGAGCGGCGTCGCATCTCGAACTGTTGCAAGAAGACGTCCAGTCCGAGGCGCACCCGCTCTGTTCGGACGAATTGCGACACCATAACCATTATCACTTGCCAGGTCATTTCACGATTTATGCGTCGATTCGTATTCTCGTCCCGAACCATTTCGTGGACGAGACGAACCGGATGACACGCTATTATCCACGGCGTCCGCTCGATGCGTTGCCGGTCGAGGCGGCCATCGAACCGCTACGGACATGGTTCGACAATCAGCTGCATCAGCTGCTCGAGTCGGACGAACGCATGATTTTTTCGCTCACGGCCGGGATTGACAGTCGCCTGTCGTTGGCGCTTCTCAAACCGTTCCTCTCGAACATCGAAACGTTCACGTATCAGAACGTGGCGGCAGGTCATCACGTCGAATCGCTCGATATCGATGTCGAAGTCGCAGCGATGATGGCGCGTGACCTTCAGTTTCGCCATCGCGTCATCCCAGTCGATGACCGAGCGTTCGAACAAGCCGAGGAGACGCGGGCATTCCGTTCGATGTTGCGGCAAAGCGTGACATCCCGTCACGGTCATGCCCACGCATACGAATACATGAAACTGTACAAAGACCGTCCGACGCGCCACTTGCGCTCGAACATCCTTGAAATCGGGCGAGCGTTTTATCGAAAGAACCGGACGCTGCCGGCCGAGTTGACCGTCGAAGGAGCGATTCGTTGTTATTCATGGAAATCGCGGGAAGACGAGCGTGTCGTCTCGCTTTGGACGTCCTACGTGGCCGCGGTCAATTTGACGACTGAGACGCTGCACGGCTACGACCCGTACGACTTGTTGTACTGGGAGTATCGGATGGGTGTCTGGCACCAGCAAGTGCTCGCCGAGAGCGATGTCGCGTTTGAGACGTATATCCCATTCAACGCCCGCGCCATCCTGGAGCTGTTCTTGATGCCAGATTATGGGGACCGGTTATACGCCAAACTATTTTATGAAGTGATTGGTCACGAATGGCCGGTGCTCGCGTTCTGGGGTGTGAACAAGCGGGACACAATGCGTGACTATATGCATCCAACGCTCGACCAAGGGTGGATGGCGCTCGATGGGGTCATCACGAGTGGCCGTTTGGACGAGACGACGATCCCGTTGACCATCCGGCGCTTGACGACGAACGTGTCATACCACCTCGAGGCGAACACGATGCAAAAAGGCGACCATATGGCGTACTCACAAATCCTGACGACGAAACAGGGACAGACGTATCGTTTGAATTTGAACGTGCTCAACCCGTTCGAGAAACGGTCGTCGCTCGGTTTGGGGCGGATGCGCTATGAGATTTGGGTCGACGGCGTGCTCTATTTATCTGAAGACATCGCCGCTTGGGGCGGACCGAACCAAGTTTGGGTCGAGTTCGATGCCACGGATGACGCGACGGAACTCATGGTCCGGACGGTTGCCCTTCGTGATTGTGGACCGAACAAATGGGGCGCGGCCTCGAAGATGCAACTCGAGGCGCTCCGTCTCCAAGAGATTGAGCACGGGCATTTGAAAGCAGGGGCGTCGAGTCCGTTCACCCAGCTTCATGAACTGATTGAAACCGAATAAGGTCTTTTTGCCTAACGTATTTAAATTTCCATGGAATCCCTCGATGTTGCAATCGGGGGATTTTTTGGAAAAGATACACGGAATTAACGAAAAATTAATTGTATTTACTAGTGGAATTGGATATGTTTAGAGAGGAAAGTGGTCTCTGAAACGATAGGTCTGAAGACGGAATAGGGAACAAGGCCGATTATGATCCGTCAGACATTGTAAGCGCTATCATTCGTTTTAGTTCTGCTTCACCACATTTGAAAGGGGAAAATCAAATGCTCACACGTAAAACGAACAAGTTGTACGCTTCACTCGCTGTGGCGGCCATCACCGCTTCATCGATCGTTCCGGCAGCGACAGCTGACGCGGCACCAAAAGTTAAGACGGTCAAACTGAAAGCCGACTTCGTCCGCGGAGGCGACCTCGACGCCACGCTCGACAAGACATATCAAGGCGCCAACATCCATTGGTACAAATCATCGGTGAAGTTGAACAAACTCGGTACATATCAAACGGCGAAAGGGATCGTGGTCGGCAAGGGGATTAAAGTCGAGAAGCGTGTCCGCGTCTTGAACTATCCGGTTGCCATCGAACCGGGGGAAGCACTCTCGTTCAAACAAGGGGAGAACGTGCCGAGCGCACTTCGTCTCGATGTTCGCTTCGCGAACGGAACGGTCGAGCGTCTCGTCCGTGTTCACGGCATCGATACATCAAAAATTGGTTCGTTCACGGCGCATGCGAAATTTACGAGCAATGGCCGCACAATCGAAGCTGAACTTCCTTATTCGGTCGGTGGGAACACGGTATCGTTCATGCACACGAACGACACGCACGCTTCACTCGACTTGGCGCCAAAACGCGCAACAGCCGTTAAACAAGTCCGCGCCGAGAAGCCGAACGCACTCTTGATTGACGCTGGGGACGTATTCTCAGGTTCACTATACTTCAACAAGTTTGAAGGAATGGCTGACTTGAAACTCATGAACTACATGAAGTACGACTTGATGACACTCGGGAACCACGAGTTCGATCTCGGTGGCGACGAAGACGGCAACGCCGAACTTGCCAAGTTCATCCGCTACGCGAACTTCCCGTTCGTCAGCTCGAACCTCGACTTCTCAGCAGACACAGACTTGAACCCGCTCTTCCGTGACGCGGTGACAGACAAGCCATATAACGGTCGTCTGTATGAAGGTGTCATTAAAGAAGTAGACGGCGTCAAAGTCGGCTTCTTCGGTCTCACAACAGAAGAGACGTCTGAAATCGCAAGCCCGGGCAACGCCCAGTTCCAAGACTACATCGCGGAAGCGAAAGCGGCTGTCGCAGCGTTCGAAGCAGCTGGCGTCAACCAAATCGTCGCCGTCACGCACTTAGGTTACGATGACAACCCAACAGTCGATAACGACCAAATCCTCGCGGAAGAAGTCGAAGGCATCGACGTCATCATCGGCGGACACTCGCACTCGCTTCTCGCGAAGCCGGAAGTGAGAAACGCGGATACGGACAACCCGACGTTGATCGTCCAAGCGTATCAATATAGCCAATACCTTGGCACACTTGACGTCACGTTCGACCAAGACGGAAAAGTGATTGCCCATGAAGGTGCTTTAATCGATGTGACGAAGCTTGAAGCGGACGCGAAAGCGACACAGCTCCTCGCACCGTTCAAAGAAGAAGTCGATGAGTTGAAAAACCAACCAACAGGTGCTTCAGCAACAGCAGCGCTCACGAACCCACGTACGAGCGATCCAGACAACACGACTGGCGTGAGCGTTCGTAAGAACGAAACGGCACTCGGGAACTTGATCACGGACGGCATGCTCGCGAAAGCGAAGACATTCAGCCCTGACGTCATCGGTGCGATTCAAAATGGTGGCGGTATCCGTGCAGCCATCAACGAAGGTGAGATCACGATCGGTGAAGTGCTCACGACGCTTCCGTTCGGGAACACGCTCGCGATCGCTGACCTCACAGGGACAGAGATTTATCAAACGTTCGAACGCAGTGTCGGACCGCTTCCGAACGAGAACGGTGGTTTCCTTCACGTCGCTGGTTTGAAAGTGACGTACGATAGCTCGCAACCGTCAGGCTCACGTGTGACGAAAATCGAGTACATGAAAGACGGAGCACCAGTGCTCGTAGCAGAAGATTCAACACGTTATAAAGTCGCGACGAATGCGTTCACAGCGAAAGGCGGCGACGGTTTCGCGGAGCTCGGTGTTGCTTACACTGAAGGCCGCGTTCAAGACCTCGGTCTCTCGGACTGGGAAAACTTGCGCGACCACGTGGCAAGCCTTGTCACGGTCGAGCCGAAAGTGGAAGGTCGCATCGTCGACGTAGCAGCTGAATAAGCAGTCCAACTCTCCTGATGATTCAGGGGAGTTTTTTTGTTATAGGGAAGGAAAGTCGGGTATTACAAAAGAGGGGAATGGCAAGTCGTCCGATTGTCATCTGACTGAAATTGCTTGCCTATCTGATATTTGATACTATGACAGAGGGTGTAGGTGTGAAACCTACGATACGACATGATGAAAGAATGAGGCGAATTGAATGGATGTAAGACGATTATTGTCCGACGTTCAAGAGCACGCGAAATGGGTACGTGCAGAACGGGAACGGATTTCACAAAAAGAACCGCTAGATGAAGGCGATGTCATTCTCATCAATGACTTGCCGTCGTTGACGAAAAAAGCACAACTCCCATATTGGGATGACCAAAAGCTTGAGACGTATAACACCGGTCTCAAACAAGAATGGGATGCGGCGACCGCGCGTTTCCCGAACGACTTACCGGAATATCCAGCATCGAACGGGAGTACTTATTATAAGAAGAAACTCATCGATGTGGCGTTCGTCGGACCGGTCGAACGGGCCGATATGTGGAATCACGTCTGTAACGTCCATACGTTCAAGACGGTCACCGAGTTTTTAGAGCTCGTCAATGCAGGTGTGAACATCGAGTTCCTCATGATTAGCCCAATCCTTCCAGGTGATGAGGCGACAAGTTTTGAACACATGGCGACACCGCGCTCACACTCGCGCCAATGGCTCGAAAAATTGATTAAGCAAGCCAACTATCGCGACATCCCGGTCGTGTTCCATACCGAGGCCGACACGAATCATTACGCGCGTTACGCATCACTCGCAGCGAAGTGTGACATCGTCTTTACGGCCAATGAAGAGCGGGTCCAAGATTACACCGAACTGTGCAAACATGACCGTGTCTTCGTCATCAAGCCGTTCGTCAACCAATTGCGTCACAATCCGATCGGCATGACACGCGCCCGTTTGAACGACGTGCTCGTCACGAATGAGTTCCCAATGCGAAAAGCGTTCATGGAAGACGTCGACAAATTGATGGATGGCGTCTTAGAGACGGACCACCGTCTCCACGTGATTAAATCAGACCGTGACAAAAACGAGGAAGTCGGCGAAGCGTACCGTCAATATCTCGTCGCGAGCGAGACGGACATGGACCGTTTGAAAAAGTCCGTCGATTGGGTCCTTCACGTCAACGAAGTGAAGAACAGCCCGACGTATAGCGCACAAGCGATTTACGATGCACTGGCACGCGGTAACCTCGTCTTGACGAACTATAATATCGCCGTCAACAACGATTTCCCGAACGTGTTCATCGCGACGGGCCGTCTCGACGCCAAACAGATTTTGAACATGTTCAAGACCGAGGACGAGAAGTACCGCCAGCAATTAGCGGGCGTCCGTACGATCATGGCCGGACATACGATGCATGACCGGTTCGAAGAGAAGTTGTTCGCGCTCGGACTTGAGACGGAAGCACTCGGGGCCCGTCCGGTTCTCGTCGTCGGCTCAGGTGTCGAGTCGCGTCTTCAAGCCATGGTCGACGACCAGACGTACGCTAACGTCCGTTTCCGGATGGCAGATGCCGTGACGGAGACCGATTTGCAGGAAGCGGCGTTCGTCGCGTTCTTCGACTCGGCTTATACGTATGAAGCCTATTATTTAGAAGACTTGATTAACGCCTTTAAATATACGGACGTATCGTTCGTGACGAAAGCGGCCTACTTCGACGGCGAGACGCTCGTCTCGGGTCCGGAACACGATTACGTGACGGACGTGACCGATGTCCATCGTTCCGTGTTCATCGCGGAGCAACTGTCGCTCAAAGAAGTCGCAACACGGACGCTCAAGAGCCGGACGTTGCCGGGTTATGCCGTCGACCGGTTCGAACTCGTCAAAGGCGAGGTCGTCTTCGAACCGAACGCACCGCGTGACTACAAATTGTCTGTCGTCGTGCCGGTCTATAACAACGGTCGTTACTTGTACAACAAGTGCTTCTTCAGCTTGAAGCGGAGCACGATGTTTGATGATATGGAAATTTGGCTCGTGGACGACGGTTCGACCGACAACGAGACGAGCCGTTACGTCGAGCGCTTGGCGCGCGAACATGCGAACGTCTACACGTACTCGTTCGCAGACGGCGGCAGCGGCAGTGCCTCACGCCCTCGTAACAAAGGGGTCGAGCTGGCGACGACTCCATATATCGCTTTCCTTGACCCGGATAACGAGGCGGTCAACGATGGTTATCACGAGCTGTATCAGTTGATGACGCGCGAACCGGGACTCGATCTCGCTGTCGGCAGCATGTTGAAGCTGTCGAACCGCGAAGCGATGATCGAACTTGAAGGACTCGAGAAAGGCGGCATCCGCATGATTGAAGACCCGCGTGCCTACCTGCTCGAGCACAACTTCAAAGTGCAAAGCATCCAGGCGATGGTCATCCGTCGCGACTTCATCGTCGACAACGGCTTGAAACAAGTCATCGGGGCGGTCGGTCAAGATTCGCTCTTCTTCCAAGAGATGTTCTTATCGGCCGAACGTGTCGCACTCGTCGACTTGACGATTCACGACTATTACGCGGCCGTGGCGGGATCGACCGTCAATACGATCACCCGTCGTTACTTCGAGAAATGTGTGTTGCGCGAGACGGCCCGGGCGAAGGCGTTCGAGCGTGAAGGTGTGCTCGATGTCTATCGTGAGACTCGCTTCGAACGGTTCTTTGAGCTATGGTATCTCCAGTTCATCCGCCGGTCGCGGGACGAGGACTTCTTCGGCAACGCCGATTTGTTATATGCCATCTACGAGCAGTTCAAGCCGCTCGAACCGAAGAGCCCCCGCTTCAAACAGTTCATCGATCTGTATGAGAGCGGTCAAAAAAATGAATTGAAACGTCTGTATTTCGACGTATTCCGTTGAGGTGACAACATGAGTGAACAATTGAAACAAGAAAAGAACCTTCTCGAGATGCAGCTCGCTGAACAAATCGAGGAGAATAAACGACTTCAACGTGAATACCGCATCACGAGCCAACAATATCAACGTCTGTTGCATCGGTACGCCGAACTGCTCTATACGGTGGAATGGATTTCAAAAGAAGTCGATAAGGCCGATAAACGCTATCGCCAACTTAATCGTAAATATCAAAGTTTGACCCAGTCGAAAGTCGGAAAAGGATTGCTCGCAGCGCGTGCCGTCCGAAGCCGTGTCGGCAAAATCGTCAAACGGAAATGACCAGCCGGGAGCGACATGTGATGTGTCGCTTCCTTATTAGTGAAATCGAGGGGAATACCCCGCAGTTTGGAGGAAAGACATATGGGTTGGCAAACGAAAGCACGTCGGGCGGCACATCTCGGTGTCCAACGCTCGCGTCGCGTCGGGAAACGCATCATCAACAAGGCGCTCAACCGCGTGACATCTCGTCAAGCGGGACCAATCGTCCCGAATTGGTACACCGCATCGGATGCGGTCCATCTAGAAGGGGCCGACGTCGTCATCTCACGCCCGGAAGCGGTCGTCTTGACGTATCGTCCGGACGAGAAAGAAGACACGATCGACATCAAAAAAGTGTTCTCAAAATCGAATCGGACGATGCACGTCCAGTTCCGCGCGAAGGCGGCCGGTGATGTCACACCTGCCATCAAAGTGTCGCTCTATCAACGGAACAAACATTCACGTGACGTGTTCGTCTACAATCAGACACCGACCGATATCGCCTTGCTCGCGAACGAGACGAAAGTCCGCTTCACGGTCGAGACGGAAGGAAAAGGCTCGTATAGTGTCATCGAACTGAACGTCAACGGTGTCTCGCTCTGGGACGTCGAAGGAATGGCTTATCACATGCAGGATAGCGATTTCGACTATCGCATCGATTTGACGCCGAAACAGCTCGAATTGATTTCGGCCATCAACCGTGTCGTCGATTTTGAAGATGACAAACTGTTGTTGCACGGCGTCGGTGGCCAATACGTCCACTTCGGTGTCGGCGAATCGGCCCTCCCGCACGTGAATACGAAACGCGCCATCGACTTCCCGCTCGGGGATATGGATGATGACGTCTATCGTTTCTATTTAAAAGGGACGGTGACGGGCACGGCGAACGCCTCACTGTTCGTCGTCACGTATACGGCCGATGGACAAGATCAAATGATCGAGGTCCCGCTCGGACTGAGTGGCATCATCCGTCTGACACCGAGTCATTCGACGGTCCGTTATTTCGTCCGCTTGTCTGGCCACGGTGAACTACATGGTTTGAAACTCGGCATGGTCCGCGAGAAGAGCGTCCGCCGTGAAGAGATTTTATCGCTCAAACCGTCGATGTGGACGGTGCCGACACCGGACACGATCAAATTGAAACATAAGCACGACCAGCTCGTCGTCAAGTTGAAGACCGGGGAAGGCAATCGCCGTTACATCTCGTATGCCGAGACGAATAACAGCTTCAAGCTGTTACCGGTCGACTTCTTGTTCGACGTCAAATCGAACAGCCGTTACCGGGTCACGCTCGACGGCGAGATGGGCGAAGGGACGAACGTTGTCCTCTATATCATCACGTACTCGACGGAAGGCCGCTTGAACATGCAGCAAGTCCAACTCGGCTCGGAGAAAATTTTCGAGTTTGAGAAAGATGCGCGTCGTCTCCGCTTCGCGCTTCGTGTCGACGGCGACGGGGAAGCGGTCATCGACCGGATTCGCGTCACTGAAGAGATCATTAGCGACCGAACGCGTAGCCCGGAATGGCTCGATGTGCGCGAGGCCCGTCTCTTCCGTGCCGTGCCGCGTGAGTTGCACGAATTGAAAGTCGCGGCCATCTTCGATGAGTTCACGACCGCCTCGTACCGCCCAGAATGTGACTTGATCACGTTCACACCGGATAACTGGCCGGCCGTCCTCGCCGATGAACAACCGGACTTTTTGATGGTCGAGTCGGCGTGGAAAGGGAACGCCGGGGCGTGGGAAAAGAAGGTCGTCAAATACGGCACGAACACGTGGGAAGAGCTCGACGGCCTGCTTGAATGGTGCCGTCACAACAACATCCCGACCGTATTCTGGAACAAAGAAGACCCGATTCACTACGACCGTTTCATCGAGACGGCGAAACGATTCGACTACGTCTATACGACGGACGAGAACCGGGTCGAGGATTATATCCGCGACTGCGGGCACGACCGTGTCGGCGCGCTCCCGTTCGCGGCACAACCAAAAGAACACAACCCGATTCGTTTACCGGGGACACGTGAACCGTACGCCTCGTTCGCGGGCTCGTATTATGCGAACCGACACGAGTCGCGCCGTCAGGACATGGACCGTTTGTTCGCCGCGGCGGACCGTTACGGCCTCGTCATCTATGACCGCAACTATGAGATGAACCAACGCGGCGAGACGGATCAGCTCCAATTCCCGGAACAGTTCCGTGACTCGATTCGCGGAAGTTTGAAATATAACCAAATCGCGAAAGCGTATAAAGGCTTTAAAGTCATGCTGAACGTCAACTCGGTCAACGACTCACCGACGATGTTCTCGCGTCGTGTGTTCGAAGGCCTCGCCTGTGCGACGCCGGTCGTCAGCACGCGCTCCATCGGTGTCAAACAGATGCTCGGCGATTATGTCTTCCTCGATGAGGGTGACGCCATGCTCGATGAGACGTTCAAGAAGCTGTTGACCGATGACGCGTTTTATGAGGACGTCGCTATGCGCGGGATGCGTCACGTGTTGACGAATCATACGTACACGCAACGTCTCGCCCAAGTCGTCGGGGCAATCGGTATCCCGTATCGTGTCGACCACGCCCGTGTGGCCATGGTCGCCATCGTCCGCTCGAAAGAGGAGATGGAGCGGGTCGTATCGATTTATGAAACGCAAGACTACAAGCATACACACCTCGTCGTGTTCCTCGATAAGTTCGACGGCTATATCGACGTCTATAACGAGTACAACACCGAGACGATTTCGACGTTCATGCTCAGTTATTTGACGCAATATAACGCCTTATCTGAGATTTTGGACGGTTTCGAATGGATGGCGTTCGTGAACCGGGACGACTATTACGGCCCGTCTTACGTGTCCGACTATATTTTGGCGGCGCGTTATGCCGACGCCAACATCTTGACGAAAGGCGACCATTATACGTTTGATGGGACGCTCGAGAAACAAGATGTGGATGCGAGCTATCGCTACGTGTTCGACGCCGTGCCGACGCGTTCGCTCGTCAAACCGGCGGCGCTCCGTTTCTATAGCATCCAAGAGGCACTCGACGTGCTGACGAACGATGCGTCGCTCCAAGAGTTGGCCCAGTCCGGCGAGCGGATCTTTAGCATCGACCCGTATCAATACGTCAAAGGCGGAGCCAATCTCTCCGACGAGATGGCCCAGGAGGTAACGTTATGACGAAAGCACCGCTTCGCGTCCTCGTCTATGGGGACGTGAACTTGAACTTGATTGACGGGTCGGCCATCTGGCTGACGTCCGTCGTCCATATGTTGAAACAAGACCCGTCGATTCACGTCGACGTCTTATTGAAACGCTCGATCGTCAAACCGGAAGTGACGGCGTCGATTCGTGAGTTGCCGAACGTCCGCTTCCTCGACGTATTTGGCGAGACGTCACCGAAGAAGGACGAACCGTACTATAAGAAGAAAGTACTCGAGCCGTCTGAAGCGGCCCAACTCATCCATGAGCTCATGATGAGCGGCTCGTACGACTTGGCCTTCATCCGTGGCTTCCAGCTCGCCTACAACTTGTCGGCGTATGAGGACACGATGGCGAAGACGTGGACGTATATCACTGACTTCACCCACGACCATACGCAGGCGTCGGACGAAGAATTGGCCCGCTTGAAGCAAATCGCCTCACGCTCGGCCCGCATGCTCTGCCAGACGTCGGCGATGAAAGATTATTTTGAGACGTTCCTCCCGACGGAGCGACCGTTCCTCATCTTGAACCCGATGATTCCGAACGTGAAAGAGGCGACGCCATCGTTCACGAAACCGAACGACCGCCTCGTCTATACAGGCAAGTTTGCGCCGCTCTGGTATTCGAGCGAGATTTTGACGGCGTTCGCAAAATTGCGCGCCGCACATCCGACGGCCGAGCTTCATGTCGCCGGTGACAAGTTCAATCAAGACCCGAACAACCCGAACTTCCGCAAAGACGTGACACATCGACTCGGTCACGATCCAGGCGTGACATGGCTGAAAGGAATCCCGCGTCGCGACGTCGAGACGTTAATCGAGTCGAGTGCGGTCGGAGTATCTTGGCGCCATCCGGAACTCGACGCCTCGCTCGAACTGTCGACGAAGCTGCTCGAGTATGGTGCGCTCGGAAAGCCGGTGCTGCTCAACCGTAATCCGATGCATGAGCTCATCCTCGGGGCGGACTATCCGTTGTTCGTCAATTCAGAGTCAGAGTTCATCGACAAGGCGCGTCTCGCGCTCACGGACGCCACCATCTACCGTGAGGCCGCCAAGCGTCTGTATGACATGGCCCAGTATTATACGTTCACGAACACGCATGCGCGCCTCCGTGACGAGCTGTGGGCGATGAAGAAGTTGACGATTGTCTTCGCGGGCCACGACTTGAAGTTCTTGAAGCTGTTCATGCAGAAATTCTCGGAGAACCCGCGCTTCAACGTGCTCGTCGACCAATGGGACGGCCATAAGATTCACAACGTCAATCACAGTAAGGCGTGCCTCGAGCAGGCCGATATCATCTTCTGTGAATGGGGACTCGGCAACGCCGTCTGGTACTCGGAGCACAAGTTGCCGCACCAGAAGCTGATCGTGCGGATTCACCGTCAAGAGAAAGAGACACCGTTCCCACGTCAGTACAACTTGCATAACATTGACAAAATCATCCTCGTCTCGCCGTATATGCTCGAAGAGATGTACCGTCTGTTCCGCATTCCGCGCCACAAGATGACGATGATTTATAACGCCGTCGACGGGAAACGCTTGGCTCAGCCGAAAGTGAAACAAGATTTGACGTTCCACCTCGGTATGATCGGCGTCAATCCGAAACTGAAGCGACTCGATTTGGCGCTCGATTTGCTCGAGCAGCTGTTACAACAAGATCGTCGCTATAAACTCTTCATTAAAGGACATCATCCGAACGAGATTTATTGGATCAATAAACGGGAAGATGAAAGAGCGTATTACGACAAGTTGCTCGCCCGACTTGAAGAGCCGCAGTTCCAGTCGAGCGTCCAGTTCGACGGACACGGCGATGATGTCGCTGAATGGCTACAAAAGATTGGCTTCGTCCTCTCGATGAGCGATCTCGAGAGCTTCCATTTGGCACCGGCCGAAGCGATGACGTCGGGCACGTATCCGCTCATCCGTCACTGGACGGGGAGCGAGACGATTTATCCGGACGCGTTATTATTGGAAGATGTGTCCGACGCCGTCGGCATCATCCGTTCGTACGCCGACGATTCTGATCGTCTGCTCGAAGCGGCAAAACCGCTTCAAACCTATGCATTTGAGCACTTCGCGGTCGAAACACTTGCTAAAAAGCTGGAACAGCTTATACTAGAGGCGTTGTCCGAAACGGAAAAACATTGATTTGTCATTAAAATGTAATTGCCCGGCTGATTTGTTCAAGAGTATAATGAGTATTGTTTTATTGTCGAAACTGAAATAAAATGATGGACATGCTCGCATCGAGAAATCGCAGGGCACACACACACTTGGAGGTTACTACAAATGAAAGTATGTACAGTAGGTCTTGGGTATATTGGTTTGCCGACATCGGCAGTCTTCGCTAAATACGGCGTCGACGTCGTTGGGGTAGACATCTCTCAAAACGTCGTAGATAAATTGAACCGTGGTGAAATCCACATTGAAGAGCCAGGTCTCGGCGAAGTCGTCGCAGACGTCGTCGCGCAAGGCAAGTTCCGTGCGTCACTCTCACCGGAGAAAGCGGACGCATTCATCATCGCTGTCCCGACACCAAATAATGATGACGAGCACAAGTCGTGCGACCTCACATACGTCTTGGACGCGACACGTAAAGTCCTTCCATTCGTCGAGAAAGGCAACGTCATCATCGTCGAGTCGACGATCGCTCCACGTACGATGGACGATTTCGTCAAGCCACTCGTCGAAGAAGCTGGATTCGTCGTCGGCGAAGACATCTTCCTCGTTCACTGCCCAGAGCGTGTCCTTCCTGGACAAATCTTGCATGAGCTCGTGCACAACAACCGCATCGTCGGCGGCATCACGCCTGCTTGTGCGGAAGCTGGCGCACGCGTCTACGGCACATTCGTCGAAGGCGAAATCGTCAAGACGGACGCGAAGACGGCTGAAATGTCTAAACTCATGGAGAACACGTTCCGTGACGTCAACATCGCCCTCGCGAACGAACTCGCTAAAGTTTGTAACGACCTCGATATCAACGTCCTCGACGTCATCGAAATGGCAAACAAACACCCGCGCGTCAACTTGCATAGCCCAGGTCCTGGCGTCGGTGGTCACTGCCTCGCGGTCGACCCATACTTCATCGTCGCGAAGTCACCTGACCTCGCTCAAATCATCAACTTGTCGCGTGAGACGAACGTCTCAATGCCAGCCTACGTGGCCGACAACGTCGAGAAGCTCGTTGCGGGCATCGAAGACGCGAAAGTCGCTGTCTTCGGCGTGACGTACAAAGGAAACGTCGACGACATGCGTGAAAGCCCAGCTGTCGACATCTGTGAGCTCTTGCTCGACCGTGGCGTGAACATCTCGGTTCATGATGGTCACGTCGAGAAGTCGACATCGAGCCGTTTCGACCTCGTCTCGAAAGAAGAAGCGATCGCAGGCGCGGACCTCGTCCTCGTCCTCGTCGACCACAACGAGTTCAAGACACTCGATTTCGCTGAACTCAGCGGAGCGATGCGTCGTCCGATGATCTTTGATACGCGCAACATCGTGAAGCCAGCTGGCGAAGATGTGGCAGTCGTTAACTACGGCAACTTGTACAAATTTACAAAGGAAACGAATCTCGTACGTTGATTCAAGGTGAATTCACATGTTTAAATCCGCGAAAGCTATTCTTTCAGAACTGCAGTCGAGTAAGTATCTGATCATGCGTCTCGCGACGTATGAGACGAAGAGCAACTATTCAATGCAGTACCTCGGATTTTTATGGGAATTCGTCACGCCATTGCTGCAAATCGCAGTCTATTGGTTTGTATTTGGATTTGGTATTCGAAGCGGCAGGCCGATTGATGGCGTGCCGTTTCTGCCATGGCTCGTTGCAGGGATTGTCGTCTGGTTCTTTATTGCCGCGGCAATCACTTCTACGGCTCGGTCTGTCTATTCGAAGATTGGGTTAGTTTCCAAGATGAGCTTTCCAATCTCAACGATTCCTGCTTACGTCCTGTTATCGTTGTTTTATCGCCATGCCATTTTAGTGGCGGTATCCTACGTGTTAATGTGGGCGTTCGGCTATCCGATGGGGCTCCATTCGCTTTGGTTCATATACTTGGCGATCAGTGCTCTTGCCTTACTTTACTCGCTAGCGTTAATCACGTCCGCACTGACGACCATCGTGCGCGACTTACAAAACTTACTGCAATCGCTCATGCGAATGCTCATGTACTTGACGCCGATTTTTTGGGTTCCGACCGGCCGTCTCGCAGAGGTTCTTCAAATCAACCCGTTGTACTATTTGATTGAAGGGTATCGTTCGATGTTCCTCGGGACCGATTGGCTCGCGAACAACTGGGCGTATGGTCTCTACTATTGGGCGATCGTGCTCGTCCTCTTCTTTGTCGGTTCGATGATCCATATGCGCTTCCGTCGATATTTCATCGATTACATTTGAGGAGGCTATCATGTACCAAGTTAAATTTGAGAACGTGTCAAAACGTTATACGTTATACAACAAGCCGACCGACAAATTGAAGGAGATTTTCCTCAATAAAACGAACGGCAAGCAATTCTACGCACTCCGGAACGTCACGTTTGAAGTGCCGCCGGGCGAAGTCGTCGGCATCATCGGCATCAACGGGTCAGGGAAATCGACGATGTCGAACCTGCTCGCGGATGTCATGCCGCCAACCCATGGTCAAATCGAGCTGAAAGGCAAGACGGCGCTCATTGCGATCTCGTCTGGCCTGAACGGGAACTTGACCGGGATGGAGAATATCGAATTAAAAGGGCTCATGCTCGGGATGACGAAACATGAGATTGCCGAATTGACGCCAGAAATCATTGATTTCGCCGATATCGGTGACTTCATTCATCAACCCGTCAAGACGTATTCGAGCGGGATGAAATCACGCCTCGGATTTGCGATTTCGATTAACATCGATCCGGACATCCTCGTCATCGATGAGGCGCTCTCGGTCGGGGACCAAACGTTCACCGACAAGTGTCTCGCCAAGATGAACGAGTTCAAGGATCAAGGTAAGACGATTTTCTTCATCAGCCACTCCGTGTCTCAAGTCCGACAGTTCTGTACGCTCGGACTTTGGCTCGAGTTCGGTGAGGTCCGTGAGTACGGACCGGTCGAAGAAGTCGCGCGTGAATATAACAAGTTTTTAAAATGGTTCCGTAACTTATCAAAAGATCAGCAAGACACGTTTAAAGCGGATAAGTTGAAACGCCGGACAACCGTTGTCGAATCTACAGAGCTCGGCGAGACGTATATCTTGCCGCCGCTCACAGAAGAGGAGTTAGCGAATCGATGAAAAAAGTAATGACTGTCTTCGGGACACGCCCAGAAGCGATTAAAATGGCACCACTCGTTCTTGAGTTAAAGAAACGTGAAGGGGTCGAACCAATCGTCGTCGTCACGGCGCAGCACCGTCAAATGCTTGACCAAGTGCTCGAGTTGTTCGAAATCAAGCCAGACTACGATTTGGATATCATGAAAGACAAGCAAACGTTGTATGACGTGACGTCACGCGTCCTCAAAGGAATGGGAGAAGTCATCGCTGAAACGAAGCCGGACATCGTCCTCGTCCATGGTGACACGACGACGACGTTCGCGGCCTCGCTCGCGGCGTTCTACAACCAAACTGCGGTCGGGCACGTCGAAGCCGGTCTTCGCACGTACAACAAGTACTCGCCATTCCCAGAAGAGATGAACCGTCAGCTCACAGGCGTCATGGCCGACCTTCACTTCGCACCGACGGAAACGTCGAAAGAGAATTTGCTTCGTGAAGGCAAGCCGGAAGACAAAATTTTCGTCACCGGCAATACGGCAATCGACGCACTCAAAACGACGGTCCGCGAGGACTACTCGAACGAGTTGCTCGATTCAATCCGTGAATCGGGACGCCGTCTCGTCTTACTCACGGCCCACCGCCGCGAGAACCTCGGCGAGCCGATGCGCAACATGTTCCGCGCTGTGCGCCGTTTGATTGAGAAGTACGACGATATCGAAGTCGTCTATCCGGTCCACATGAACCCGGTCGTGCGCGAACTCGCCAACGAGATTTTGCACGATATCGACCGTGTCCACTTGATTGAACCGCTCGACGTCTTTGACTTCCACAACTATGCATCGATTTCGCACTTGATCCTCACGGACTCGGGCGGCGTGCAAGAAGAAGCACCGTCACTCGGTGTTCCAGTCCTCGTCCTTCGTGACACGACGGAACGTCCGGAAGGCGTGGCCGCTGGTACGTTGAAACTCGCTGGTGTCGAGGAAGAAGTCATCTTCGGTCTTGCCGATGAGCTTCTCTCGGACGCAACGGCTTACGAGAAGATGTCGAAAGCCTCGAACCCATACGGTGACGGGGAAGCGTCACGTCGCATCGTCGACGCTATTTTGGCAACAGACTTCTAATAACTTAATGTAAAAGAATAAGAGTTGTCTCGTACATGCGTACGGCAACTCTTTTCTTATAAAACGGAGGAAACGATATGGCAGTCAAAAGAATCCGCCCTGCGATTTATCATTATTATCCGCGTGGTTACCAGAAGGATCACTTACGGATGCGCGAAGAAGGGTATAAGACAGAGGTTACGTTCATGCCGGAGAGTGAGTCCGACTCGATTTACGTGCAACTGTTCGATTTGAAATTCGAGATTCCGCCGTCGCAAATGTTTTTGCCGGACGCGCAGATGGACCCTTGCCAAACGATTGGCCTCGATACGCATATTCACGTGCTCAGTGACAAGCCCGTGAAGCTCGAGATGTATTTCATGCAGTATACGAAGAAAGAACGCGTCTCGAATAAACGCTTCAAGTTGACGCTCAACCCGGGCGACAACCACATCGAGGAGTCGATTCCTCAAGTCGAAGGGGCAGAGTACTTCAAACTCTCTTACAAATATGTGATTGAGACGACGGAGCCTCAGACGATTCGACTCGATGATCTATACCTCTCGTTTGAGGAGTAATCTTGTAGGAAGGGACTAACTGATATGCTATTTAGTTCAACCGTCTTTTTATTTTATTTCTTGCCGATTGTACTCGGCCTGTACTTTATCTCACCGCGTCCCATTAAAAACACGATTTTGCTCGTCGCGAGTCTGTTTTTCTACGCCTGGGGTGAACCGCGATTTGTATTGATTATGCTTGCGTCGATCGCGATGAACTATGTCTTCGGACTGCTCGTCGACCGCGACCGTCATCATGAAAAGAAAATCAAGCTATGGATGACACTCATGGTGCTCGGGAACCTCGGGATGCTTGGGGTGTTCAAATATGCGAGCTTCTTCGTCGAGAACGTCAACAGCGTGCTCGGTTTCTCGTTGAACGACCCGGAAATCCCGCTCCCGCTCGGTATCTCGTTCTTCACGTTCCAAGCGATGAGTTACGTCATCGACGTGTATCGCAAGGACGGGCAAGTCCAACGCAACATCTTTGACTTGGCCTTATACGTCTCGTTCTTCCCGCAATTGATTGCCGGACCGATTGTCCGCTATCAAACGGTCGCCGATGAGATTGTCGACCGTCGTGAGACGATTGATGACTTCGTGTCTGGGATTCAGCGCTTCGTCATCGGTCTCGGGAAGAAAATGATTTTAGCGAACAGCGCTGGCTACGTCGCTGACCAGATTTTTGGTATGCCGGCCGGAGAGATGTCGACAACACTCGCCTGGATCGGGATTATCGCCTATTCGCTCCAAATTTACTTCGATTTCTCAGGTTATTCAGATATGGCCATCGGGCTAGGGCGTATGTTTGGGTTCCACTTCTTAGAGAACTTTAACTACCCGTATATCTCTCGTTCTGTTTCGGAGTTTTGGCGCAGATGGCATATGTCACTCGGTAGCTGGTTCCGTGACTACGTCTATATCCCGCTCGGCGGAAATCGCCAAGGCGAATGGAAGACGTACCGCAACTTGGCTGTCGTCTGGTTCTTGACTGGGATTTGGCACGGGGCGAGCTGGACGTTTATCGCCTGGGGTGTATACTATGGGGTATTCATCATGCTCGAACGTGCATTCCTCGGGAAATGGTTGAAGGCGATGCCGTCTTGGCTGTCGCTGTCATTCACGTTGTTCGTCGTCATTATTGGTTGGGTCTTCTTCCGAGCTGACGATTTCCCGTATGCGATTGCTTACTTGCAGACGATGTTCGGCCTTCACGGCGGACCGCTGTTCGATCAACAAGCACTCTACTACTTGGTCCAATATGGGGTCGTACTCTTGGTCGCCATCATTGCGGCCACACCGATTCCACGTATCGTCGTCGGGAAGTTCTTGAGTCAAGAACTCGATGACACGAAAACGACGGCGACCCGCCGAATCGTCGGGCTCGTCCGGGTGAGCGGTGTGCTCGTGCTCTTCTTCTTGTCGATTTCGTATATCGTATCGAGCACGTTCAACCCGTTCATCTACTTCCGCTTCTAAAGAGAAAGGAGCAATATGATGCAGAAGCCATTAGATTCTAGAAAACCTAGCCCGCGGCCGATTGAGAAAAAGCCGAAAGGGCTCGAACAATCCTGGTTCGCCGATTTTCTGTTGCTCGGTGTCTTTTTAGGAGTGATTTTCCTCGGACTGGCCACGTATTGGTTCGGTCAGGATCGGGAAGTATCGGTACTAGAAGGACGTCAGCTCGCGCAACAGCCGGACGTCTCGGTCAGTGCCGTGCGGGATGGTTCTTACATGGAAGAGTTCGAAAGCTACTCGAGCGACCAAGTGTTTCAACGTGACCGTTGGATGGGTCTGCAGGCAGGCTTCCAAAAGAACGTCTTCCAACAAAAAATCAATAACGGGGTACTCGCCCTCGACAATGGGGTGCTCATCGGTCCTGATGAGCCTGTACGCGGGTTCGATAACATGAAGCGTCTGTTCCCTGAGTTCGGGGCAGCGATGCAAGAACAGGATGTCCCGGTCTACTTCGCGTCCGCGCCGAGTAAACCGGTCCATGCGGCGCAAAACGAGATGATTCCGGACTACGTCATCAGTGGTGACTTAGAGAGCCGCGGCAATCTCCATGACGCGGTCGATGGGGCCGACTTTGAGCTCATCGACCTCGGAGAGACGCTCTTTGAGCAGCCGATGGAAGACATCTATTTCTATAACGATCACCACTGGAACGTGCAAGGCGCATTCCTCGGGTATCAGCAAATCATCGAGCGGCTCCAACAGGACTATGAGGACGTGCCAAAATTAGAGGCGTCCGACATGGAGACGTTCAAAATCGAGCAGCCTTACTACGGCTCATACGCTCGTGAGATTTCCCTTCCATACGTCGAGAAGCTCGACTACTTGGAGTGGATGGAACCGAAAGACGGTTTCACGACCGAGGTATGCCGGAACGGGGATGATTGCGGTCATTCGGTCATCGCCCGCGAAGAAGCGGAAGAGACGAACCGATTCGCTGATTTCTATAAAGTGTTCATGAAAGACAACTACGGACAGTTGCGCATCGAGCAGAAAGATCCGGTCAACGACTTGCATGTGCTCGTCTTGAAGGATTCATATGCGAACCCGGTGCTCGGCTTCCTCGGGGAGTCGTTCGGAACGGTGTCGGCGATTGACGTCCGCTACGCGGAAGGCAAAGTCGATATCACGGACTACGTCGAAGAGAACGATGTCGACCTCGTCTTGTTCATGCATAACGACCGCATCTCTGGTATGTCTGGGGATTATGAAGATAGCTTTTAACAAACTGCCAATCATCCACGCGATGATTGGCTTTTTTTGACGAGAACTCGCTATACTAACAAGTAGGCAGGTGAGAGAGATGAAACGACGAACCGCCGACGGGACGTATCGGTACGTCCTCGTCCTCGGCGCCAAAGTGAATGGCATCCGACCATCGAGCGCTTTGCGCTATCGAATTGAAGCAGCCGCTGCCTATGCGAACCAGTATCCGCACGTCGAACTGATCGCTTCCGGCGGACAAGGTCCCGATGAAGGGATGGCGGAAGCGCGCGTCATTGCCCGGGAATTAATGGCCCGAGGGATTGACGAGACCCGAATCCATATCGAGGCGGAGTCGACGTCGACGGTGGAGAACTTTCAGTTGAGCCGCCCGATTTGGGACGGCGCGCCCGGGCTGACCATCGTCACGAACGACTTCCACGTCAGACGGGCCCGACTCGTCGGGCGGCTGTATTTTGGTCTATCGACCGACGCGCTCTATGCGAAGACGCCGACGGCCACGAAACTGAAATACGTCGCCCGCGAACAGCTGGCGTACGTGAAACTGTTCATCAACTATATGCGCTGGAAATGGCGAGCATGACAAAAGGGACTTCAGCGCGAAGTCCCTTCGTCTATGACCAATCCAATCTTATGCGCTCATCCTCTCGGCGCCTTCGCTTTCCTAGGGCGAGCAGGGAGCCGCATCGCTTAACGCTGCTGGGTCTCCCTTTGCTCGCTGATTCCTTAGGAGTCTCCGGCGCCGTCGGATGGACGACGCGAGTACCTGCCATTTGGTAACCGTTTATGATGTGTTAAGGTGTCCACAAATAAAAAGACGAACTAATTCGCAATAAGCGATTAGTTCGTCGACTTCCTAAAGGACTTCGTCATGAAGTCCTTTTATATTATAACGTACCAATCATCATCCCACCGATGACGCCGACGATGACGAGCGCCCACGGCGGCATCTTCCAATACGCGATCATGGCGAACAAGAAGGCGGCGAAGACGAAATCGACCGCACCGTTGACGGTACTTGTGAAAATCGGCTGATAGAACGCCGCAATCAAAATCCCGACGACGGCGGCGTTAACCCCGATGAGTGCGCCCGCGACTTTTGGGTTGCGACGGAGCGCATCCCAAAATGGCAAGGCACCGAGAATCAACAGGAACGCCGGCAAGAAGATGGCGACCGTCGCGAGCAGTCCGCCCGGCACACCATTGATGACCGTCCCGAGGTAAGACGCGAACGTGAAGAGCGGTCCCGGTACGGCTTGGGCGGCCCCGTAACCGGCGAGGAACGCTTCTTCGCTCAAGAAACCGGTCGGTACGAGCTCACGCTCGAGCAGCGGCAAGACGACGTGACCACCACCGAAGACGAGCGCTCCGGCCCGATAAAAGCTATCGAACAAGGCAATCGATTGACTTTCAATCGTCTCACGCATGATCGGCAAGATGACGAGCAACGCACCGAACAGACCGAGCAGCGTCGCCCCGAGTCGTTTCGAGAGCGGGAACGACGCCGATTTGACGTCCAAGTTGTTCGGTTTGAATAGCAAGAAGCCGGCCAGACCGGCGAGCAAGATGACGAGCACTTGGCTATAGGCGGTTTGCCATAACAGCACGCCGGCGAGCGCGAAGAACGCGATTGTGCGGGTCTTCGCATCCGGAGTTAATTTGCCGGCCATACCGAGAATGGCGTGGGCGACGATGGCGACGGCGACGACTTTCAATCCATAGAGCCAGCCGGCATCGGAGACGTCGAGTCCTGAGACGAGCAAGGCGAATAAGATGAGGGCGATGACGGACGGTGATGTGAAGCCGATGAACGACGTGATCCCGCCGAGAATCCCACCTCGGACGATACCAATCCCGATCCCGACCTGACTACTGGCTGGGCCAGGTAAGAACTGACAGAGGGCGACGAGGTCGGCGTAGGCGCGTTCGTCCATCCATTTGCGGCGACGGACGTACTCCTCATGGAAGTAGCCGAGGTGGGCGACCGGTCCGCCGAACGACGTCAGCCCAAGTCGGGTCGAGACGAATAAAATCTCTAGTAACGTCTTGAACGTTACCCGTTGTTTAGACATGTGATTCACTCCTTAATCTCTTTAAATAGTTCGTACGCTTTTTGACGGGCTTCCGCCAACACGACGAGACCTTTTTCGGTCGTCGTATAGTTCTTCCGGATATGGCCTCCGACGAGTTCATTTGTCCGGACGAGCAGGCCATCCTGCTCCATCGTGTGTAAAATCGGGTAGAGCGTGCCGGCACTGATCGAGTAGCCGTGCTCTCGAAGTTCTTCGACCATCCACGCGCCATATACCGGATGTTCGGCGGCATGATGCAAGATGTGAATATGAATAAAGCCGAGGAACAGCTTGCGAAGGACGCGGTCTTCCACGTACATCATCTCCTTGAAATCGATTTTCGATATCGGATGTCGAAATCAGTGTAACAACCTAAGCAAATTTATGCAACCGTCGAACGTGTACCTTTACAAAAACTTCATGTAACCGATTCACAAGAATCGATTCGGCAAATATAGGGAATTCATAAAAAATGAGGTAAACTGAATAATAGAAGTAAGCAGAGGAGGAACCGACGTGGCAGACCTAGACCAAACCAAATTCCAATCCTTGTTGCGCCATATGCCCCAAGGCTACGTCGAATTTAAAGTGCTCTACGATGAGGCGGGGGAGCCCGTCGATTACGAGTTCCATGAAGTGAACGAGGCGTTCGAGCGCATCATGAAGGCGAAGCGCGAACACTTTCTCGGGGGGCGCATCACCGACAAGTTGAAAGACTTTGAGTACAGCGAACGGGAGTGGATCGTCCAAGTCGCACGGGCCGTGGATAGTGGGGAAGCGATCACGTTCGAACATTTCTCCCGCCGCAACAAGGCTTGGTATGAGTTGTCCGTGTTCAGTGAACGTCCGGGGTACGTGTCGACGTTGTTCCATGACATTACGCCACACGTCCAAGAGAACAATGCACTGAAGCAACTCGTCAACGTGTCACACCGGTTCGTCACGACCGGGCGCGAACTATTGATGAACCAACATTTTCTCGATCAGATTCGTGGTTTCACCGGGGCCAAGGCCGTGACACTCAATCTAGTCGATGACGATGGCAATACGTACTCGACCGTTGCCTTGTCGGGAATCGATGAGCTGCTCGAACGCAGTCTCGACGTGCTCGGCTTCCATCCGGTCGGACGAAAATGGCCGATGAGTCCAAAACGATTGAAGTTGTTAGAAGCGCCGAGCCCGATTATCTTCGACGATATTTTACCGCTCGTCGAAGGTGTGCTGCCGAAGCGGCTCATCAAAAATATTTTGCGTATCTTTGACCTCGGTCAAGTCATCTTATTCAAAATCGAGAAGGATGGCGTATTTTATGGAGATTTGACGATCGTCATGCAAGGAAATAAACAAGCGAGCCGGCTCGGTCTCGTTGAGTTGTACATCGTGCACATCCTTGAACAGATGACGAAAGCAGACCGGCAAATCGGAGATGCGAAAGAATCGATGTTCGAAGGGTTTGCGACTGTCGATTTGGAATGCATCATGTCTTATAAAAATCATGAAATTTTCCATTTGAACGTGGCTTGGGAGCGCGTGCTCGGGTTTCCACTCGAAGAGCTCGAGAATATGGACTTCACGAGCCTCGTCCATCCCGATGACGTCGAGAAGACGAATGAAGCGTTCGCCTTGCTTGAGGAAGGGCAAGACATCTTCCGCTTTATCAACCGATACCGGACCGTCGACGGGGACTATCGCTCAATCGAATGGCATTCAAAGGCACAAGGCAATTATATATATGCCGTCGCCAAAGACGTGACGGAGCGGGTCCAGCTCGAGGAAGAACTCGCCGAGCGGGACCGTTTGCTCACGAAACTATCGGATCAAGTCCCTGGTGCCATCTATCAGTTTGAGCGCCGACCGGACGGCAGTTTCCATTTTCCGTTCTTTAGCCGAGGATTCGAAGTGTTGACCGGGATCACATTCGAGGAGATGAAGGACGGCCCGGAGCTCGTGTTCTCGAAGATTCATCCCGATGACTACCCGAACGTGATGGCGAGTATCGAGGCGTCGTATGAGAATTTGACGATTTGGGACGCGGAGTTCCGTGTCATCACACCGGACGGGGGGACGACGTGGATTTTAGGATCGTCGCGTCCAGAGAAGCTCGGTGAAGGTCACGTCCTCTGGCACGGCTATATCGGCGATGTGACCGAGAAGAAAAAATATGAGATGGAAATCGAATACTTGAGTTATCACGATCAATTGACCGGGGTAAAAAATCGTCGATATTTCGATGAGGCTCTGATCACATACGACGAACCATGCTATTATCCGCTCGCTTTGATTGTCGTTGATATTAACGGATTAAAGTTGACGAATGACGCGTTTGGTCATCTTGTCGGGGACCGTTTGTTGATTGAAGCGACGATGACGCTCAAGCGTGAAATTCGTGGCAAGGATACGGTCGCTCGAATCGGAGGCGATGAGTTCGTCATCATCATGCCGAACACGTCGCGCGACGAGGCAATTCTTTTATCAGAACGCTTGAGTCAGCTGTTTCACGATAAAGCAATCGAAGGCTTGCCAATCTCGGCGTCGTTTGGGGAAGCGGTGAAAGTCGACGACTCGCTTTCCATTTCCGAAGTGTTCAACTTGGCCGAAGATCGAATGTACCACCATAAGGTATCCGAGAAACAGAGCCGGCGACATTACTCGATTCAACTCATCATGCGGACGCTTTATGAGAAGATTCCGCGCGAGGAGGCCCATTCACAGCGCGTTGCCGAATTGTCACGACAACTGGGGCAAGCGATGAACTTCACGAGCGCCGAAGTGAACGAGCTCGTTACGGCCGCAACGCTTCACGATATCGGCAAGGTTGCGATTAGTAATGAGATTTTAGACAAGCCTGGGATGTTGACTGAGGCGGAATGGCGTGAAATCAAACGTCATCCCGAAGTGAGTTATAACATCTTGAGCACGGTGCCGGAGTATGGGCCACTATCCGAGATTGTACTCGCCCATCATGAGCGGTGGGACGGGAAAGGATATCCGAAAGGGATCAGCGGCGAGCAGATTCCGCTCGCGGCACGAATTATCTCGATTGCCGACACGTTCGACGTGATGGTGACGGGACGCCCGTACCGGAAAGCGAAGACGCTTGATGAGGCACTCGCGGTCATCGAAGAAGAAGCGGGCCGGCAGTTCGACCCTGAACTCGTCGAGGTGTTCTTCAAGAAAATCGTGCCGACGTTGCAGCGGTGATTGAAGCATTAGAAAAAGGAGAGCCATCGCGGCTCTCCTTTTTCATGTGAGCGGTCGCTTCTTCAACGCCCAGGCGATGAGGAGGAAGATGACGAGCGCCATCCCGAGCAATATGAGGACCGAGTTGACCGGGAAACGGTCCTCATACATCTGGGCGACCCCGTAGTTGAACCAATACGTCGGCAAGAAGCGCCCGACGACTTGGAGCGTCTCCGGAAGCCACGTCAGACTGATGAAGGCGCCTCCGGTGATGGCCGCTGCCATCGTCACGGACGTCTGCCAAATGTTCGCTTTCTCCCGATTCGTCGCGAGGATGGCGATGAGCGACCCGATGGCGAGACAGACGAACAAATAGACGATGAACAACAACGTCAGGACAGGCAGGTGAGCTAGAATGTCTTGTCGATAGAGCACGGCACTGAAGGCGAGCAACATGAGCACGTAGAGCAACCCGACCGCACAGAACGATACGAACAACAAACCGATGTAACGCCGCGGTGTGACCGGGGCGGCGAACAGGCGGGAATAGATTTTCTCGTCCTGGTCGTCGGCGACGAACAACGGGATGAACTGGAGAAAGGCCGACATCATGACGAACGACAGTAGACCGAGGAACGCCTGCGTTCGCGTCGTCGTCGCCACGCTCTGTTGAAACGGCTCGCTCGAGAGCGTATAGCCGTTCTCCGTCTCAAGATCGGCCAGTTCGTTGAAACGCTCTTCGTCAAAATCACTTGCAATCAGTAACTGCCGCTCACGAGACAGGTGCGAGTTGAGCGCTTGCTCGATCAACGCGGCGTCACTTCCTTCGGTCGCGCTGAACGAGAGACGCGGCGTCTCGCCATTCAAGAGCGCCTCGGTGAATCCGTCCGGAATCGTCAGGACGACGTCTTGTCCTTGCAGTAACGCTTCATCGGTCTCGTCCGTCTCGAGCGGTGTCACCGAACCGAACCGTCCCGCTTCTTCAATCACACGATTGGCGAGTGCCCCGCCATCCCGGTCGAGGATGCCGATGGAGGCGTTCAACGCCGACGTCGAGCTGAGGAAAGATAGAATCAAGGCGAAACCGAATACGGAGACGAACGTGAACACCCATAGCCCTTTTTTCCGCAGCATGCGCTTGGCGACATGTCTAAATAGCACCACGACGGTTCACCCCTTTCCAAAGCAAGAGACTGAGGACGGCGAACACGAGGAGATGCAAGGAGAGCCAACCAAGGCTCTGCCAAAACACGGCTGGATCCCCACCGCGCAGAAGCACCTGGAGCATGCCTTCCCGCATAAAGATCGGCATGAAGACGTATTGGGCCCACGGTGCCACGCTCAGCGTCACTTGATCGAAACCAGGGACGTAACCGCCGGAAAGGATCATGATGATGGCGACGAACCCGTTGACGATCGCATCTTTCGTACCGCGCGAGAGACGGGGCAGACTCGATACGAGAAAACCGAACGCGGTACCGTATAAGGCGAGGGCGAGCAAAGCGATAAACAAGAGCCCGAACTCGACATAATCGAGTGAGAAGCTGCGATAAACGAAGTGGCTGAACCAAAACACGAGCACGAGTTGCAGGAAGATGAGGGTGTATCGGCTCAAGCTGCGAGCCAGGCGATATTCGATCCGTTTGACGGGAGCGGCTTGAATCCGGAGATAACTCCCGGTCATCGGCTTCTCCTCACTGAGCATGCCGGTAATGTAGAATGCACCGAACAGTGCCGTCATGATGGAAATCGTGACGGTGAAATATTCGAGTGATGTCGGGGTCCGACCCGACAAATCGACGCTCTCGCTGTCGATGAACGTCGTGGGCTCGAACGGGGCGGAAACACCTGCCTCAGCGAGCATAATCTGCTGATTGGCGACGTCCGTATATTGCCGGAGAATGGCCTCGATGACGTCAAATTCGATTGTCGACGGTTCCTCGTACAGCAGACGGACGTCGGGACCGTCCAAATGGAGGATGACGTCGGCGTCGCCATCGTTCACGCCGGTTTCAGCAGCGGCGATACTATCGTACGGGACGAGATTGATGAATGCTTTGATGTCGTCGTCGGCGAGGAACGTCTCGAGCGGCACCCGGTAATCATCCGTCGACTGCTCGACGTAGGCGACATCCGTGACCGGGAGCGAGAAGTTGCTATTGAAGATGGCCGACAGCATCGTCCCGAGCCCGAAGATGAGAATGATTGGGAAGATGAGCATCCAAAACAAGGTCGAGCGGTCCCGCAGTTGCTGTTTGACATCATATTTGATGAACGTCCATAGTTTCATCGTCATCACTCCCTAAGTGTCTTACCGGTCAGCGCCAGGAAGACGGTATTCAAGGACGGACGGTCGACCGTGATCGAGGTGAAGCGAACCCGCTCGTCATGGAGGACGTCGAGCAGCGGGGCGAGCGGGGTGTCTTTCTCGAGTGACACGTCGAGGAACGGTTCCTCGTAATCGACTTTCTTCACCCGCTCGAGTGATTCGAGTCGTTCCAAGAGGCCCGGAGTGAGGGCGTCGACTTTGATGCGGGCCGTCTCGAGCGTCATGACTTGATCTTTCAGCTCATCTTGCGTGCCCTCGGCGATAATTCGTCCCTCATCGACGATGGCGACACGGTCGCAGAGCATCTCGACTTCCTCCATATAGTGGGACGTATAGATGATCGTCGCCCCGCGTCGATTCAACTCACGGATGTTCTCGAGGATGGTGTTGCGTGACTGCGGGTCGATGGCGACGGTCGGTTCATCCATAAAGATGAGTTCTGGTTCATGCACGATGCCGCAGGCGATGTTGAGACGACGAAGGAGCCCCCCGGACAGTTCCGGCGGACGTTTCTTTTGGTGCGCGGTGAGTTCGACGAAGTCGAGGGCGGCCACGGTCTTTTGTTTGGCCTCGGCCGGTTTGAACCCGTACAGCTCGGCGAAAAATTGAATGTTCTCGAACACCGTCAGCTGGTCGTACACGGAGACATGCTGCGGGACGATACCGACGCGCCGTTTAATCGTCTGCTCGTCTTTTGGCATCGAGTGGTCGAAAATACGGATGGTACCGCTGTCGGCAGGATATAAGTTCAGCATGACAGAAATGGCGGTCGTCTTTCCGGCCCCATTCGGTCCGAGCAAGCCGAACAGTTCACCGGCCTCGACGTGAAGTGAAAAGTCGTTCAAGGCAATTGTCTCACCGAACCGTTTCGTGACATGGTCGAGCGCGATGATAGACACATGGACGCAACTCCTTTCAAATCAGGAACGTGAAAAAGCATACAATGTTTTGTTCCCGTTTGCAGGAACTTCCGAACCCAATGACGAATGAATTATAATAGTCGAATTATTCAGACAATTAATGGAAGTTGAAGTGAGGGATCGCGATGAAAGGGTGGCAGTTCAACAAAGAAGAGTCGAGCGAGAAGTTTCCAGATGAGATGACGTGGGCGTTGTTTTGTACGGTCGAGCCGAAACGGATGGATACGACACTCCCGTTTTATTATGACGAGTCGGTGTTCCGTTTCTCGAACGGGACGGAGTCATTTTATTTTAAAATCTCCCCGAGCTACCACGAGTTCGAGGTGAACGTCAAGGACGCGTCGGGGGAGTTGTTGTACTATCAGCTGCTGCGAACGGTCGGGAAAGTCGAGGTGCTCGAGGATCGCCGCGATCACGGCGAACTGTTGATCGTCATGAACGAGGACCGGAACCGCACGGTGACGACGATTGAGTTGACCGTCCGACCACGTTTCCGGGTTCTTGTCAAAGAGCATTACGTTTGAATTTTCCTCAGAGTGGTACATGAATTAGACATGATACCACGAGGAGGAGATTCACATGAAAGACGGACTAAACAAAAAAGTTGATGGTTTGATCGATAAAGCGGCAGGCAAAGCGAAAGAAGCGGTTGGCAAAGCGACGGACAATCAATCGCTCAAGCGTGAAGGCCAGAAAGATCAAGTGAAGGGTACGGCCAAAGAGAAGACCGGCCAAGCCCAACAAAACCTCGAAAGCCTGAAAGACGAACGCCGCTAATACAAAACGGGAAGTCGCGACAATAGCGACTTCCCGTTTTTTCATTTGGTCAAAAAGACTTGGACATGAATCGTCGAGCCTTGCGCGTTCTTGGCCTTGCCGACACCGAGGTGCGTGAAGTTCCCGTTCAAGATGTTGGCGCGGTGGCCGCTCGAGTTCATCCAGGCGTTCACCGCTGCGCCTGGGTCGTTCGACCCCATATAGATGTTCTCACCCCAACCACGATAGCTGACATCGTAGGCATCGAGCGTGTCCCCTGGGCTCCCGTTCTCACGGAGCTGATGCGAGAACTGGCCCGTCTGTGCCATCTCGTCGGCCCGGACTTGGGCGACACGGTTCGCTTCGCCCGACGCTGCGAGCGCCGATAAGCCAGCCGTCTGACGCTCTTCGTTCGTCTCGGCCAAGACACCGCTCGCCGGGGCTTTGAACGTGATGTGTTTCGCCAAAATATACCCCGTCTTCGTGCCGATGTTCACTTTATACCAACGCGTCGTGCCTGTGTAACGATACGAGATCGTCTCAAGCTTCATTCCTTGGCGCAAGAACACGACGTTCGACGAGGTCGTGAGCGGACGCGACTTTAAGTAGACGCTCGATGGGGCGACGTACGTCGCCTTCGTGAACGCGACTTCGGCTGTCGACAGCTTGATATACGTGGCCGGAACGTAACCGTACCCCGTGCCCCATTGGATTTTGTACCAGCGGGCCCCGTTCGTCGTAAATGACGTCCGGACCATTATCGTGCCGTCGCGAACAATTTTACCTACACTCGTCGCTGAGCTTGACGGTGTTTTTCGGACGTTGATTTGACTGATTCCCGTAACGGAACCTTTCGTGTTGACGGCCGTCTCACGATATGAGGCTTCGACCGTGATCGGATTGACGGTGAGCGGGGACGTCGGGGTAAATGTGAACGCGGTCGCTAAGGCGGCAGCGAGCAAGACTGAGGCAGATTTTTTCAAAATGGGAAGCTCCTTTTTCGATAATATAACCATATAATATATTGAATAGGGCGGGAATGGGTATTACCATTTGATTACAAAAAGAGGCAGACTCAAGTGAGCCTGCCTGCTCCTTATTTATACAACAAATACTCTTTCCGAATCGGCAAGAACGCATCGCGCTCGGCATCGACTTTCGTCATGATCGCCTCAAGCGACTCGCCGGCGAGAATCATGTCTTTCACGTAGGCGTTCCCGGTCAGCTTCGTGATGAAGTCGTTTGAGAGGAACTCGAACTCGTCCGGATACAGGTCGTGCGCCGTCTTGACCATGGCGATACCGGTCTTGACCGCTTCGAACTTCGTCGGCTCTGTGACGTACACCTCGACGCCGTGCGACAGTTTGCCCGCGTTCTTCGAGAACGTCGGCGTGAACGAGGCGGCACGGAACGTGACGCCCGGAAGCTCGAGCGCGTTCAGCGTCTTAGCATAGTCATGCGCCTTCACGTAAGGGGCGCCAATCAATTGGAACGGTTTCGTTGTGCCGCGTCCTTCTGACAGGTTCGTCCCTTCGAACAGACCGGTCGCCGGATAGACGTTGACCGTGTCCGTCGTCGGCATGTTCGGTGACGGCATGACGAACGGGAGTCCCGTATCCTCGTACAGCATCGAGCGCTTCCAACCCTTCATCTTGACGACTTCGAGGTCGGCTTGAATCTGATACTCCGAATTGAACAAGCGTGCGAGCTCACCGACGGTCATCCCATGCTTGAGCGGGATCGGATAGAGGCCGATGAAGCTCGAATAGGCCGGGTTGAGCACTGGACCTTCGACGCGGAGGCCACCTTGCGGGTTTGGACGATCAAGGACGACGAACGGGATGCCATTCTCGGCTGCGGCTTCCATCGCATACGCCATCGTATAGATGTACGTATAGAAGCGTGTGCCGACGTCCTGAATGTCGAAGACGAGCACATCGACGTCTTTGAGCATCTCGGCCGTCGGTTTTTTCGTCGCTCCATACAGACTATAGACGGGGAGTCCCGTCACTTCGTCGATATATGAACTGATCGTCGATCCGGCTTGCGCATCACCGCGGACACCGTGTTCTGGTCCGTACAGTGCCGTCAATTCGAAATCATCTGAGTTATGAAACAAGTCGACGATGCTCGTCATGTTGGCATCGATTCCGGTCGGATTCGTGATCAGTCCGACTCGTTTACCGGCCAAGATTTCAGGATTGTCCATCAACCGGTCGACCCCGAGTTCGACTTTCGGTTTCTTCGGCTCTGACTTGGCATCGGCATCGAGCAACATGACAGATGACGTGACGAGCGTGAGGGCGGCGAGGCCACCAATCCATTTCTTCATAACTTTTCCTCCTTCATGAATGTAAGCGCTTTACTACTTATTGGAAAGTGTACCATTCTGTATTTTTAATTCAATATAAAGTGAATAAAATAGGAAATTTTATTTCTGAATTTGATTCGTTGTACCTAAAAAGCCACCGGATTTCTCCGATGGCTGGTCGATTATCGTACGGCAAGTGCTTTCCATCCCGTCGCGCCCATGACAGAGCTAACTTGGCTTTTCGGGATGACAAGGCGACCGCGGTACGGGTCGTTGATATAGAGGTTGTTCTTGTCATAGCCCGTCGCGAGCATGACATGATAATTGACGAAACCGGTGAATTTTTTGTTCGAAGCGGTATACCAATTGAAGTGACCGTAAGGCTGTTTAAAGTCGACGCTTGCCCAGACGATGACCGGATTGCCGAGTGACAGCTCGCGCTCGATTGAAGATAATCCTTGGCCGGACAAGTCTTTCACAGGCCGGTATTTGCTCGAGAAATTGATCATGCCTTTCGGATAAATGCCGTAGTTGCGATATTTGCTGAGCTTGCCTTTCGGGTCGCCTGTGAACATGACGTTCGGGTCGACCCAGCGGTAGAGCCGATTCTCATAGCGGGCGTTCCACATGCTTTTCGGCATCTCCCGATATAGCGTCTCGGCGCTGACGACGCGTCCTTTTTTCTCGAGCGCCATCTTGAGCGAGAAGAACTCGCAGCCGGACGGGTAGCCCATAGCAAATTGACGATAGAGCGGCACGCTCATCTTATAGGTGGAGAGCGGGTTGCTATAGGCGCCCCGGGCATCGAACGCGGCGTTACCGATGCGTTTGTTCTTATACATGACGCCCGACAGATCGAAGAAATACCATTTGCCGTTGATGACTTGCCAATCTGTCTTCTTCGTCAAGGTCGGTGCAAAATATTCGTATTGCGTCGTATATTTCCAACCAGTCTCACGGACGCCGGTCGAGTGGAAGTAGTAATAGCGAGTCCCGACCTTGTGTTTTCCTTGCAAACGATAGCCGTAGACGGGATGGAACCCGTACACTTTGCCGTCAATCGTCTGCAGGCCGTAGCGACGTTTTCCGTCCGTCCCGAAATAGTAATAGCGAGAGGCGACTTTTTGAACGCCGGCCAACCGATAGCCGTACGTCTCGTGGAAACCGTAAACGGTCGTCCCAATCTTTTTCAGCCCGTGCTGGCGTACACCGCTTGTACCGAAGTAGTAGTGGCGCGTGCCGATTTGGTGCCAGCCGGTCGCGACCTGTCCGTCTTTCAAGAGCAAGTATTTCTTACCGTTGATCGTGTACATGCCCGACCGAATCGTTCCGTTTTCGAATATGTAATGCTTCACGCCGTTGACGGTTTGCCAACCGCTCAACCGTTTCCCTTCAAGAGAGAACAAGTAGCGTTTCCCGTCCACGGTCAAAAAGCCGGTCGCCATGACGCCATTCGATTTGAAGTAATAGAGACCGTTCGTGAGTTGTTGCCAGCCTTTCAGCTGCTTCCCGTCGGCGGCGAACAAGTAGATCGCCCCGTCAATCGAATAGCGCCCGGTGACGAGCACACCGTCCGTTTCAAAATAATATGTAGCGCCATCGATTGCTTGCCAACCGACGGCCATCGTCCCATCTGCCGCGAAATAGTACGTCTTGCCGTCAATCACTTGCCAGCCGGTCAGCACCGTGCCGTCTTCTGTCGTATAGACCGTTCCCGTCGTCGTCGTTTGAAACCCGGCCGCGGCATGGACGTGGTCGTTACTGAGGATGATGCTCATACTGATGGCCAAACCTGCAACTACATGACTCCACTTCATAGTCGTTCCTCCACAATCGAATTGCAAAATTGGAATTATTTTGTAAATTAAGTATACATGAGAAAAGCCGCCCTGACTCGGCGGCTAAAGGACTATTTTGAGAAGGTGTTACATCAGGACGAACGGCTTATGAACAACAACCGTTTCGAGGCGACGAAGAGCGTCGCGCCAATCAACAAGACGCTGCTGACGATCGGCCAAACGAGTAAACTCTCGCCCATGAGCACTTCGGCCGATAACGAGCCGAGCCGCCACGGCATCCAGTCCCACTCGAGCCACCCGAGAAGGAGTGACATGATGAAGTGGAGGGCGAGCGTGATGACAAGGGCGACGAGGCCGCTCTCGAGCAACGCTGCGAACAAGAAGAAAATCGATAGCTGGACGACGAAATGGAGCATGAGCAGCCCGGTCGCGATCAAGAAATCGGTGACGTCGAACGAATCGAACAAAACGATTGTATAGTAGGCGGCGCTCAATTGGGCGAGGCCGATGGCGACGACGGCGAGTAGCGAATAATGTCCCCATTTGCTGAGGACAATGCGCGTGCCCGGAATCTTGAGCGACTTGAGCCAGGCGAGCGTGCCGAGCGACCGTTCGTGACTGAACGTATGCATGGCGGATAACAGCACGACGAGCAGGCCGATTTGTCGCAACTGTTCGCTCGCCGACATGAGCACTTCTTCTGGTGACGGGGTCGGAATTTCGATGACCGCCCCGTCCGGCAGGTTGCCGCCCGAGGCCAAGATGTCCGGGAGGAAATAAAGCGTGAGCGGTTGCATCGCCGCAAGCAACATCAAGGCAATCGGTACCCAAATCATCCGTTTATTGCGCCATGACTCTTTCCACTCTTGTTTGAAGATGGCCAGTTTCATCAGGCGTTCACCTCCAAAAAGAGTGACTCGAGCGATGGATGCCCGACATGGAGCGATTGGAGTCTTAGACCGCGCTCCAGCAGCAACTGCAGTAGCGCCCGTTCCGTCACGTCTTTCGCGTCGGTCTCCAGTTCCCATGTCGTCCCGGAGCGGGTGGCGTGGCTGACACCCGGGAGCGTTCGCCACTCATCCTCTGTCACGACGTCGTTGAACAGACGGACTTGAATCGAGGACTTCGAGCCGAGCAAATCGGTCACGGTCCCTTCCATGAGCAGGCGACCTTGTCGGAGCAGGAGTACCCAGTCGCTCGCTTCCTCGGCATCGGGGAGCACGTGCGTCGAATAGAGAATCATCCGCTCTCGTTTCAAGTCGCTTAAGAGGTCGAGTACTTCCCGGCGGCCGCGCGGGTCGAGCGCCGAGACGGGTTCATCGAGCAGTAACAGCTCCGGGTCATGCACGAGTGCCTGGGCGATGCCGAGCCGTTGCCGCATGCCGCCGGACAAGTGTGCCGCCGGTCGATCGACGGGCTCGAGTCCGACCCGTTTCAACAGATGGACCGGGTCGACATTCGTGACGCCGGTCAACTCGGCCGCATAGCGAATCGTCTCGACCGGTGTGAGCGATGGATAGAGCGCCGGTCGCTGTGGCAGATAGCCGATGCGGATGGCGTCATGCCCGACGATCTGTCCGGACGTCGGTGTCGTCACGCGGGCAATCATATTGAGCAGTGTCGTCTTGCCGGCCCCGTTCTCACCGAGGAGCGAGGTACAGCCGGGGCGGAGCGAGAAGCTGACGTCGTCGAGCGCGGTGAACGTGCCGAATCGTTTCGTCAGTTGGGTGACGTTCATCGCTTCGTCCGTCCCCATAGGAAGTAGACGATCGGCCCGAGGATGTTGATGAATAGGATGACGAGAAGCCATACCCATTTCGGTCCATTCGTTTCTTGCCGTTTGAGCAAATCAATCAAGGCGACGACGAGCAAGATGAGTTGCAACACGAGCAATGGCAAGAGGATGAGCAATAAATTTGAGTCATTGGTAATGTCCAATTAGGTTCCTCCTTCATAAATGAGTTCACTATTCCATTCCACATATAGGACCTATTTCCTGTATGGAACAGAAAAAAGCCCTTTCTCCGTAAAGAAAGGGTGGCAATCATTTGACGATGATGACCGGGGCGAGGGCGCGTTTGGCGAGCTTATGGCTGACGCTGCCGAGCACGAACTCTTGAAACGTGTTCAGTCCGCGTGAACCGACGACGACGTACTCGTACGGTTGATGGTTCGCGTATTTGACGAGCTCGACGTCCGGCTCCCCGCGAAGTTCAATATATTCATATTCAAGCCCGGCTGCAACGATTTGATCGAAGAGCGGTTGCAACATCAATTTGCGTTTCGCTTCGAGATCGATTTTCCCGGTCGAGTTGAGTGCGGCTTCTTTCGATTCTTTGGCGCTGACGACATGGACGATGTCGATGGATGCGTCTGATGCCTTGGCGAGCTGAATCGCTTTCTCAAGTGCCCGCTTCGAGTGGGCAGATCCGTCTGCCGCTAAAAATACCTTTCCCATTGAAACGTCCTCCTCTTTCACACAATCTACTTTTAGTATATGCGATTTACTAGAGCCATGGATATAAAATAGGGAGCGAACGTGAATGTTCACTCCCGAAGAAATTGAATCAATGGCCGACGCTTGTTTCTTGTTGCTTCAAGTGCAGCGCGAGCGTATTGAGCAGTTTCTCTGAATCTTTGTTCAAGTTCAACAGTTCCGGCTCGATCCCGACTTCACGGTACTTGAAGACAACTTTATCGATGGCACCGATGGCCGAATCGTCCCATAGATGCGTGTTCGAGAAGTCGATTGTGACATGTTTGATCCCGGCTTCGGCGTCTTCGGTCACATCGAACTGATTGACGAACTCGGACGTCGAAGCGAAGAAGAGCTGACCGTTCACGACGTAGCGGGCACGGTCGGCGTCTACACTGCGGTCAAGTTCGACTTTCGAGATTTTTGCGGCGAACAGGATGGCTGCCGTCAAGATCCCGGCGAACACACCGAGTGACAAGTCGTGCGTGACGACCGTGACGAGCACCGTCACGAGCATGACGACCGTATCCGATTTTTGAGCGGTGCGCATCGCTTTGAGCGAGCCCCAGTCAAACGTCGCATACGAGACAAAGAACATGACACCGACAAGGGCGCCGACCGGGATGAGCATCAACACGTCACTCATCGTCATGATCATGATGAATAACGCGAGTCCGGCGACAAACGTCGACAGACGGCCGCGAGCACCGGACGAGACGTTGATGACCGATTGACCGATCATCGCACACCCTGGCATCCCACCGAAGAGACCGGCGATGATGTTGGCGATACCTTGTCCTTTTGATTCTCGGTTCTTGTTCGAATCCGTGCCCGTCATGTCATCGACGATTTGTGCCGTCAACAGCGACTCGATCAATCCGACGAAGGCGAGGGAGATCGAGTAGGGGAGGATGATCATCAACGTCTCAAACGTCAACGGGACGTTCGGGAATAAAAATTCCGGGAGCGTTGCTGAAATCGTACCCATGTCGCTAATGTTTTTCGTCTCGAGCCCGAGCGTGACCGCCAGAATCGTCATGACGACGATGGCGACGAGCGGTGCCGGGATGACTTTGTTGATGCGTGGGAACAAGAAGATGATGGCGAGCGATCCAATGACGAGCGCCCAGATAATCCAGCTTTCACCTTCAAAGTTCGTCAACTGTGCCTGGAAAATCAAAATCGCGAGCGCGTTGACGAAGCCGACCATGACGGCGCGCGGGATGAACTTCATCAAGCGGGCGATGCCGAAATAGCCGAGCGCGATTTGAATGATTCCTGCGAGAATCCCGGCAGCGAGTAAATACTGCAACCCGTAGTCGGCGACGAGCGAGACGATGACGAGCGCCATCGCCCCGGTCGCAGCCGAAATCATGGCCGGACGACCGCCGGCAATCGAGATGACCATCGCGATGATGAATGACGCGTATAACCCTACCATCGGATCGACGCCAGCGATGAGCGAGAACGCAATCGCCTCAGGGATGAGGGCGAGTGCGACGACGAAGCCGGCTAGGACGTCGGCCCGGACGTTGCCGAGCCAATCTTGTTTAATCGTATTCAATTTTTCCAAAAGAACACACCTCTCTATATATTTTTTGACTTTGATCTCCGAGTCTCACGAAGATCAAACGCCGCATTATATGAGAGAAGTCGTTCGACCGACACATGTTTTCACAACGTGTTCCATCATACCGAACTTTTTATGAGAAGACAATTGCTCCGCATGAGAAACTATGGTATTTTCATAACGTAAAGGTTATATAACGGATTTGTTATACAGAGAAGGAGAATGACGATGCATACGGTAGATGATTTAAGTAAAGTGCTCAAAGTACTCGCCGACCCGACCCGTTTGACGATGCTCAAACAAATGCAAGGCGGAGAGCAATGTGCCTGCAGTTTTGTTGATTGTTTTGACATCTCGCAGCCGGCCATCAGCCGCCACTTGAAGATGATGCGGCAAGCAGGGCTCCTGTTAGAGCGCCGCGACAAGCAATGGATTCACTATCGATTGAACGAGACGAGCCCATTCTACTCAATCGTCATCGATTTGCTCGACAAAATCGAGACGGTCGAGGCGAATTGTGACTGCGAAACGGACTGTGCGATTTAAGGAGGAGTCAACGATGAAACTTGAAGTATTCGAACCAGCCATGTGCTGCCCGACCGGACTTTGTGGTCCTTCAATCGATCCGGAGCTGACGCGGATTGCGACCATCCATTACGTATTAAAACAACGCGGCTTTGATGTGGCCCGTTATAATCTCGCCTCCGAGCCAAACCGATTCGTCGAGAACGTCCATGTTCAAGCTGAAATCGCGAACGGCCTTGAGACGCTCCCACTCACGGTCGTCGACGGTGCCGTCGTCAAACGAGGCGCTTACATGACGAACGAGGAGATTGCCGAGTTGACAGGACTCCCGGTCGAAGCGTTCGCGAAACAAGATGGCGAAAAGCCGAAAGTCCGCATCACGCTTAAAAAATAAGGAGGCGGGTCATGATGAATCGCTTTGATTTCACGACAATCGAACCAACGCGCTATGTGTTTTTGACCGGTAAAGGCGGTGTCGGCAAGACGTCGACCGCTTCGAGCCTCGCGTTGACGCTTGCTGACCGCGGTAAGCGAGTCTTGCTCGTCTCGACCGACCCTGCGAGCAACCTTCAGGACGTGTTCGAGATGGAGCTCGACGAGACACCACGCCTCGTCCCGGGAACCGGTCTGTTCATCGCGAACTTCGACCCGGAAGAGGCGGCGAAGCAGTACATGGAACGGATGGTCGGTCCTTATCGCGGTGTCCTTCCGGACGTGGCCATCCAGTCGATGGAAGAACAGCTGTCCGGCGCCTGTACGGTTGAGATCGCGGCGTTCGACCAGTTTACCGAGTTACTGACGTCTGAGTCGGCACGTGAGACATACGATCACGTCATCTTTGACACGGCACCGACTGGTCACACGCTACGGTTGTTGACGTTGCCAAGTGCGTGGGACGAATTTTTAGAGACGAATACGACCGGCGCGTCTTGCCTCGGTCCGCTCGCTGGTCTGGCCGACAAGCAACTGCAATACAAACGGGCTGTCGAGACGCTCACCGACGGCAGCGAGACGACATTGTTGCTCGTCGCCCGTCCCGAGACATCGACGCTCGTCGAGGCGGCGCGTGCCGCGATCGAGCTTCACGCGATTGGAATCGAACAGATGCAACTTGTCATCAACGGCGTCGTCGCATCAGACGAAGGGACGGACCGCTATACGAAACGGTTCATCGAGCGTCAACAACAAGCGCTCCACGAACTGCCGAAAGGCATCGCCGACCTCGAGACGTTCACGTTGCCATATGCGTACGAGAATCTCGTCGGTGTCCCGGCGCTCCGACGCTGGGTAAACGGGGAGACGGCCACCGTCCTAACTACAAGCTATGACACAAGTCATTATGGCTCGATCGACCGACTCGTCGATGAAATCGAGAGGGATGGACCGAGCGTCATCATGACGATGGGGAAAGGCGGGGTCGGCAAGACGACGCTCGCCTCGCTTGTCGCCGTCGCGCTCAGTGAGCGAGGGCACGCCGTCCATTTGACGACGACAGACCCGGCCGCACATGTGGCTTTCACAATCGGGTTGGATGTCCCGGGTACGTTCACCGTCGATGCGATCGACCCGAAAGTCGAAATCGAGAAGTACCGGATGGACGTGTTCGGGGAAGCGGGGGATATGAACGAGGAGCAGCGCATGATGCTCGAAGAGGACTTGCGCTCGCCATGCACCGAGGAGATTGCAGTCTTCCGCGCCTTCGCCGATCAAGTGGCGAAAGCGAAAGACCGCTTCGTCGTCATCGATACGGCGCCGACAGGTCATACGCTGCTTCTCTTGGATGCGACCGAGAGTTATCACCGCGAACTCGAACGATCGACAGGGGTCGTCCCGGAAGCGGTTCGCGACCTGTTACCAAAACTGCGCGATCCGAAACAGACGCACGTCATCATCACGACGCTACCTGAAGCGACACCGGTGTATGAAGCCGAACGGCTCGTCGCTGACTTGAAACGGGCCGAGATTCAACCGTTCGCCTGGGTCGTCAACCAATCGTTCACACCGCTCGATGTGACAAGCAAGCTGCTGACGGCGAAAGTTGCGAGCGAGACGCCATGGCTCGAACGGGTGAACGCCTATCCGCGTCCGACGTTACTCGCATGGCAAGAACAACTGCCGGTCGGTTATCCGGCACTGTCACAACTACTCAAGGAGGAAGTTACATGAAAATCACGAATGAAGCCATCGATTTTATGAAAGACGCACTGGTTGAAGAAGAAATCAAATCAGTCCGTATCTGTACGGAAGCCGGGTGCTGTGGACCGACGCTCGGTCTAGTCGTCGCGGCTCCGGAAGCGACGGATGCGGTCAAAGACTTCGACGGCCTCACGTTCGCCGTCGCGAACGACGCCGAAGCGATGGCGGAAAACGTTACGCTCGACGTCGAGTCGACAGAAGACGGCGTTAGCCTTGTGCTTCGCGGTCTGCAACAGACTTGCTAAAAAAATAGAGATTTATTGGAGGAACTCATTGTGCAGTGGATTGCTAGTATTATCTTTTTGGTCACGCTCTTCCTCATCATCAAGCAACCGAAAGGCCTTGGCATCGGTTACTCGGCGATGGGGATGGCGGTCATCGCCCTTCTCACCGGGGTCGTCAATTTAGATGACGTCGGTACTGTCTGGGGAATCATTTGGAACGCGACGTTCACGTTTATTGCAATCATCATCATCTCGCTCATTTTGGACGAGATTGGATTCTTTGAATGGGCTGCCTTACATATGGCCCGCATCGCCAAAGGCGGCGGCGTCAAGCTGTTCGTCTATATCACGTTGCTCGGTGCGCTCGTCGCGGCGTTGTTCGCGAATGACGGGGCGGCGCTCATCTTGACGCCGATTGTCCTCGCCATGGTGCGGGCACTCAAACTGCCGGATGCGGTCGTTTTGGCATACGTCATGGCGTCTGGGTTCATCGCTGATTCGGCGAGTCTGCCGTTCGTCGTCTCGAACCTCGTCAACATCGTCTCGGCCGATTTCTTCGGCATCGGTTTCGCCGAATATGCGGCACGGATGGTGTTCGTCAACGTCTTCGCCGTCGCTGGAAGTTTGCTCGTCTTGTATTTGTATTTCAAAAAGGACATTCCGAAGCAGTACGATTTATCGAAACTCGTCGAGCCGGCCTCGGTCATCAAAGACCATAAAATGTTCCGCTTGTCGTGGGTCGTGCTCGCACTTCTCGTCATCGGATACTTCACAAGCGATATCGTCGGCATCCCGGTCTCGCTCGTCGCTGGGATTATCTCGTTGTTCTTCCTGATCATGGCGAATCGTTCACCGGTCGTGCCGACCCGGTCCGTCCTACGCGGGGCGCCTTGGGCGATCGTCTTCTTCTCGCTCGGGATGTATATCGTCGTCTACGGTCTGCAAAACGCGGGACTGACGCAAGTGCTCGCCAACTTCATCGACTGGTTCGCCGTGAACGCCTTCAGCGCCACGTTCGGGATGGGCTTCTTGGCCGCCATCTTATCATCGGTCATGAACAATATGCCGACCGTCATGATTGACGCGCTCGCCATCGATTTGACGAATACGACCGGTCAGATTCGGGAAGCGCTCATCTATGCGAACGTCATCGGGTCCGATCTCGGTCCAAAAATCACACCGATTGGGTCGCTCGCGACGTTGCTATGGCTCCACGTGCTCCGCACGAAAGGGCTTAAAATCGGTTGGGGTCAATACTTTAAAGTCGGGATCATCTTGACGATTCCAACGCTCGCCATCACCTTGCTTGGACTATACATCAGCCTACTACTTTACTAAGGAGTGTTTAATATGAAATTGGTCATCATCGGTTCAGTCGCCGCCGGTACATCGGTCGCGGCAAAAGCACGTCGTAACAACGAAGACGCACAGATTACGATCTACGACCGCGACTACGATATCTCGTACTCGGGTTGCGGTATTCCGTATTATGTCGGCGGCGAAGTCGAGTCGCGCGACGATTTGACGCCTCGCGATGCGGCATTCTTCAAGAAACGCTACAACATCGACGTCATGACACGTCATAACGTGACGGCAGTCGATGCCGACGCACAGACGGTCACGGTCGAGAACCTTGAGACGGGTGAATCGTTCACGGACAGCTATGATTCGTTGGTCCTCTCGACAGGTGCCTCGAGCATCATCCCGCCGATTCCGGGTGTCGATTCGGACAACGTGTTCCCAATCCGTAACATTCAGAACGCGGAAGCGACACGTAACTTCGTCGATGCGACGAACCCGAAGCATGCAACCATCATCGGCGCCGGGTTCATCGGCCTCGAGATGGCTGAGCAGCTCAAACTGCGCGGCGTCGAAGTTACGGTCATCGAGCGTTTCCCGCAAGTGATGCCACCACTCGATAAAGATATGGCTTGTCGCGTCGAGGATCACCTCGAGAAGAACGGGATCGAGCTCATGCTCGGGGAGACAGTGACAGAACTCGTCGGTGATGGTCATGTTGAACGCGTCGTCACGGAAAGTGGCAAGACGATTGATACGGACCTCGTCATCCTCTCCGTCGGTGTCCGTCCGAACACGGAACTCGCGAAGTCGATCGGTGTCACAATCGGCGAGACGGGTGCGATCGCCATCAATGAGCGGATGGAGACGAACGTGAAGAACGTCTATGCGGCCGGCGACGTCGCCGAAAGTTTCTCGCTCGTCACGGGCAAACCGATTTGGCGTCCGCTCGGTTCGACGGCGAACAAGATGGGTCGTGCTCTTGGTGACCTCATCACAGGAGGCGACCTTGAACACCGTGGCATCCTCGGCACAGGCATCTTCAAAGTGTTTGGCCAAGCCGTCGCCCAGACCGGTCTATCGGAACGTGAGGCCCGCGAGCTCGGGTATGACGTCGAAGTGCTCCATAACACGAAGCCGGACAAGCCGGCTTATATGGGCGGGAAAGACTTGACGATTAAAGCAATCGGCGACCGGTCGACACGCCAATTGCTCGGCGTTCAAATCGTCGGGTTCGAAGGTGTCGACAAGCGCATCGACGTGTTCGTCACGGCTATCACGTTTAAGGCGAAAGTCGATGACTTGTTCCATCTCGACCTCGCGTACGCTCCGCCGTTCTCGACGACGAAAGACCCGGTCATGTACACGGGCATGGCGCTCGCGAACAGTATGAATCAATCGGCGCGACTCATCACACCGGGTGAGCTGCAGAAGCGGATCGATGCGGGTGAAGACATGCAGATTATCGATACGCGTAAAGCTTCGCAGTTCGAAAAAGCATGTGTCGACTGTGCGGTCAACATCCCGCTCGGTAACTTGCGTGATGCCGCCAAGGACATGGAAAAAGACAAGCCGACCGTCGTCTATTGCAACGGCGGGGTGACGGGGAACGCGGCTCAAAACGTGCTCCGCAACCTCGGTTTCACCGACGTTTACAACTTGTCAGGTGGGAATAAAAATTATCAACTCTTTAAAAAATACGGGAACTAACACAGACGGCGTCCGAGCCATTCGGACGCCGTTTTTTGGTATGCTGAGAAGTGAGGTGAACAGGATATTATCGGGTGTTGCATGAGAAGGACGAAGCGTTCAAGCTGAGCTATCGTTGGCACTTAGAGGCGTTAGAAGAATGGAAGAAACTATAATGAACCCCTGATGCCGCGCATCAGGGGTTAGTTCGCTTTCTTTTCGTTCCACTTGCCGAGTCGGTTGCGTCCGCTCCGTTTGGCGACATATAAGCCGACGTCGGCTTTTTTAATCAGTTGGCTCGACGTGGCGATTTTGGACTCTGACGTGCTGGCGATGCCGATGGAGACGGTGACGTCAATGAAGGATCCGTCCGGCAATAAGAACGGCGTTTCGGCGATTTGCCGCAAATAGCGTTTGCCAATGACGAACCCTTGCGACAACGTGCAGTCAGCCAATAAAACCGAGAATTCTTCGCCGCCGTTGCGGCAGACCATGTCATCGGTCCGGGCCGTCTTCGTCAACCGGTTGCCTAATTCGACCAAGATGGCATCACCGGCATCATGGCCGTACGTATCGTTAATCGATTTGAAATGATCGATGTCGAGGAAGAGCAAGGCGACGTCTTGCGTTCCATTGAACACTTCCTCGTCGACGCGCTTCATCTCTTCTTCGAAGCGGCGGCGATTGCCAAGTCCGGTCAACGAGTCGGTGAAGGCCGCTTCTTTATATTTTGAAATGAGCCGTTCCGAGCGTTGGATTTTATGGATGCCCCCGTAGACGATATGGAGAAGGTATCCGGCCGAGTACCCGATGGTGATGAAGGCGAGGAGCGTCATCACATACATTTCGATTTGATTATAAGTGCTGACGTTTAACAGCGAGAACAACGAGATGAATCCGAGGCTGATCGCATTGACGATCCGGATGTCACGCGCCGGTTTGATTCGTTCACGGAACCATAGGAAAGCGACAGCAATCGATGCGGCGAGCGTGTAGTCGAGAAACGTGATCAACAAAAGCGTCTCGCTCAAGATGAACGGCAAAACGAGAATGCTCGCGACATACGTGATCCGTACACCCGGCAGGCCGAAATAGAGCGCCGACATGATGATGGGGACAAACCCGTATTGAAAGTCGGCCTGCGCGTTCCACAACACGCCGTGCAGGGTGATCACAATCGATAGCCCGGCAAGTAAGAAGGAGATGGTGACTTGACGCCGGAGCGGGAGCTTCGTCGTCACGCCCAGCTTCGTGAGGCGCGAAATAATATAGAGACCGACCAGCAACAGACTGGCGTTGGCGATCAAGTTGTTAATGAGGTTCGTAAGTGACATATATTTAAAATTCCTCCTCTAACTTCTATATACAGTCCATTAATCCGAAAATGCAATTATTTTCGGAATGGAAAATAGCGGAGGTTTCCCAAGTGATGGCGCAAAGAGGAAGGCGTTAGGTGTTTGTCTAGAAAAACATTGAATTCCGAAAAGGAAACGTTTACAATTTTTGTGTAAGCGTTTTCCTAAAATCATGCTACAAGGAGGGACCCACATGGTCAACAAGCGATGGAAACAGGCATGGGCAGTTGTGCTAACGTTTGCACTAGTGTTCTCAATGTTTCCGATGTCATCGTCCGCTCTCGATAAAGGCAAGTCGACGCTCGTCGTCGTTCACTATCAAGAGGCCCCGGACAATCAAACGGATTGGAACTTATGGCTTTGGGCGAATAACCCAGATTATTTCCCGAATAAAGCCTTCGCCTTCAACGGCGAGGACGATTTCGGAAAGGTGGCGGCCTACGAATTCCCGGTCGATTCACCTGAAAAGCTCGGTCTCATCGTCCGTACGGACAACTGGGAGAAAGATAAAGGGTCGGAGAACGACCGCTTCATCACGAGCGATATGATCAAAGACGGCGTTGCCGAAGTATGGATCAAGTCAGGGGACTCGAAAATCTATACGTCGAACCCAGACGGGGAGACGGCAGCAACGGACGTAGATATGAAAGTTCATTACTTCCGTTACGACAATACATACACGGACTGGGGTCTTTGGACATGGCCAGACGGTGGCGACGGTCAAAACATCAACTTCGATGAGACGGACGCCTTCGGCGGTGTCGCGAACGTGAAGTTTGCCAACCCGGACGCGAAGAAACTCATCGGACTCGTCACGAAAAAAGGCGAATGGGCCGAAAAAGACGGCACAGACCGTTTCGCGCTCAGCACGGCGAAAGAGATTTGGCTCGTCGAAGGGGATTCGACGATTTACTATTCAGAACCAGAAATCGATCGTTCACCGAAAATCGTCTCATTCGAGGCGGACACGTTCCGTCAAGCGGAGCTCACGCTCAACCGCGTCATCGACGAGAAGTTCTTGAGCGAATTGACGGTCGAAGGTGCGACCGTTGAATCGGTTGAGAAGTCAGGCGACAAGTCGGTCACCGTCCGTTTCAGTGCAGACATCGATTTGGCGGCGGTCATCACGGCGAAGCACCCGACGTTCGGAGATAAAGTACTCCAAGCGGGCGACGTCCTCCGGTCACCGGAGTTCGATGCGAAATACGCCTATGATGGCAAACTCGGCGTGACTTACAAGCAGTCAAAATCACAATTCGTCCTTTGGGCCCCGACGGCACAAGACGTGAAGCTCGAACTATGGAACATGCCGAAAACGCGTCCAGCTTCAGATAAAGACTTGAAGAAGACGATCTCGATGAAGCGTGGCGAGCGCGGCACATGGGTCGCGGACGTCCGTGGCGATTTGGACGGCATCGGCTACACGTACAACGTCAAGCACGCGTCCGGCAGCGTCCGCGCGGTCGATCCGTACGCGACAGCAGTCGGTGTGAACGGGGACCAAGGGGTCGTCGTCGACTTGAACGAGACGAAACCGAAACGTTGGAACTCGATGAAGCCGAAATTGGCGAAACGGACAGACGCCATCATCTATGAGACGCACGTTCGCGACTTGTCGATTTTCGACGTCACGTCAGACAAGTACGATTCAGGGATTAAAAACAAAGGCAAATATCTCGGTGTCGTCGAGCCAGGCACACGCCTCCTCGTCAACGGCAAGAAGACAGCCACAAAGACTGGCCTCGACCATATGAAAGACCTCGGTGTCACACACGTCCAGTTCATTCCGGTGTACGACTATAACACGGCCTCGGTCGATGAGACGAAACCGGATGCATCATACAACTGGGGGTATGACCCGAAAAACTATAACGCGCCGGAAGGCTCGTATTCGACGAATCCATATGATGCGAAAGTCCGGATTCGTGAGATGAAACAAATGATTCAAGGGCTCCATGACAACAACTTGCGCGCCGTCATGGACGTCGTCTATAACCACATGTTCGATGCGCAGGCGTCGAACTTGCATAAGATCGTCCCAGGTTACTACTACCGTTACACAGAGGGCGGCGACTTCGCGAACGGAACGGGCGTCGGCAACGACACTGCGTCTGAACGCAAGATGATGCAGAAGCTCATCGTCGACTCGGTCGTCTATTGGGCGCAAGAGTACCATTGGGACGGGTTCCGTTTCGATCTCATGGGCATCCATGACGTCAAGACGATGAACCAAGTCCGTTCGGCGTTGAACAAAGTGGATCCATCTATCCTCGTCTTCGGCGAAGGTTGGGACCTCAGCACGCCGCTCGACCCGGCGAAGAAAGCGAACCAGAAGAACGCATACAAGATGCCAGGCGTCGCACACTTCAACGACAACATCCGCGACGGCTTGAAAGGCAGTGTCTTCATCGACACGGACAACGGCTTCATCAACGGGAAAGCCGGCCTTGAGAACCGCATCAAGACAGGCATCGTCGGTGAAATCGATTATAGCGCCGACATCAAAGGCTTCACGAAAGAACCGACGCAAGCAATCACGTACGTCGAAGCGCACGACAACCACACGCTCTGGGACAAGCTTGAACTCACGAACCCAGAAACGTCGGAAGCGGACCGTACGAAGATGCACCGTCTCGCGTCGAGCATCCTCTTGACGAGCCAAGGAACAACGTTCATTCATGCAGGTCAAGAGTTCATGCGCACGAAAGAAGGCGACCACAACTCGTACAAATCGCCGGACCGCATTAACCAAATGGACTGGAAACGGGCCGCCGACCGTAAGGCGGACGTCCAGTACATGAAGGGCTTAATCGAAATGCGTAAAGATAACCCAGGTCTCCGCATGACGAAGGCGGTTGACGTGAAGAAAAACTTGAAATTCTACAAAGCCGAAGCGAACGTCATCAGCTACTCGATTGATGACAAAGCACCTGGCCAGAAGAAAGACTTGTTCATCACGCACAACGCCAACGCTAAGACGGTTAAAGTGAAATTGCCGAGCGGGCAATGGAACCTCATCGTCGATGGGAAACAAGCGGGCACGAAGACGATTAAACGCGTCTCGGGCACGGTCGATGTACCGGCCTACGGATCGGTCGTCGTGAAACAACGTTAAACGGGAGACCACGGACTCAATTGAGCCGTGGTCTTTTATGATGCTTGAAATAATGACATTAATTTCAAAATATGTACAAAAGAGAGATTATTCCCCTTATTTTCAAAAGTAGAAGCCTCCTTGACGGGTTCCATCTTATATAATCAAAGTAATACGACATTCATGTGACGTTCGTCACACCGGGGAGTGGTGGAAATAGGCTTCTTCCGACAATGGAAGCATGCATTGGAATCAAACGTTGAACAAATGGAACGTGGAGAACGAATCAATATCGATCCGCTCCTGTTAGATCAGTATCCAGATGCCGTCTATGTACTCGATCGAGAGTTAAGGCTCGTCGACTCGAATGAAAAACTGTCGCTTCTTTTTAACGGGGAAGAAGAGCGGTTCGTCCATCCGGCATCATGGTTGCCTGAGACAGAAAGTGAACGGGTCCAGACGTTCCATCAACGGTCGCTCCAAGGTGAAACCGTACATTATGAACTGCAAGCGCGGAACGAGGACGGTCGCTCGATACATCTGTCCATCACAAATACACCGCTCTATACAGGGCGGGTCATCACGGGCCTTTACGGCGTCGTCAAAGATTTGACGACACAGACGGAGTTGAGAGAACGTTACAATCGGATGAAAGTGAGCCGATCGCTATTCGAGCGGATCCCTGGACTCATCTTGATTGAACTCGACCTTGAAACGGGCACGTTCTACCACTCTCCGCAAACCGGACAACTGCTTGGTTTGACAAAACGACAGCTCGCTGAGATGAAGCGGGAAGATTTTCGAAAATTGATTCATGAAGACGATCGGGGTGCGTTCGCGGCGGCAATCGAAACGTTGCTTCAAGACACCGAACAATTTGAATACGAGACGCAACTTCGCGCTTTTAACCCGAAAGTGGAACAGTATTTGGAGTTGATTGTAAAAGTCGGTATATCGAAAGATCGCAAAGCCGTCACATGGGCGATGTTTGATGTGACGAATCTCGTCACGGCCGAGGAAGAATTGACGAGAGAACGGTCGAAAGTAAGGCAGCTTTGCGAGATTGTCGACTCAGTCATTTTTGAGCGCTATTTTGAGTCAAAACAATTCAAGTTTTTGACGCCGGGCTTCTCACTTATCTTTGGATATACGGAAGACCAATTCAACGCTCACCCGGATTACTGGCAAAAAGTTGTCGTTCCAGATGATATTCCAAAAATCAAACAAGCGCGGGAAGTGACACTGAACGGAAAACCATCGACGTTCTCGTATCGTATATTCGCCAAAGGGAACATCAAATGGATCGAAGAGAATCGGGAACCGATTTTTTCTGCGGGCGGGAACGTCATCGGATTCCGGACGCTCGTCAAAGACATCACGCAGTTGAAAGAGCAACAAGAAGAGATTTGGCGTCTTGCCTCGCTCGATCCGATTACAAACATGCCGAATCGCGAGTCGATCACGGAGTCGGTATATCATTTGACCCGCAAGCGGGACCCGTTCACGCTATTCTCGCTATCGTTCAATCGGATTGCCGAGATCAATCATACGTTCGGCTACGAACTTGGCGACGAGTGGCGTGTGGCGACGGTGAACCAATTGATTCGCCTATTGCCGAAAGACGCCATGCTCGGGCATTTAGATGCGGATAACGTGCTCATCGTCTTGCCGCGACGCATGGAAGATCCCGAAGTGCTCGCGCTCGGGAAAAAGCTCGGCACGCTCTCGACCCATCGCTTCCGCGTTGATGTCTATGACTTATTCGCCCGCATTTCGATTGGGGTGAGCCGATATCCGGAAGACGGGGTGCAGGCGAGTGAGCTAATTAAACACGCCTGTATTGCCATGAACCGAGCCGACAAGAAAATCGGGGCTCAACTTGAACTGTATTCCTCACAAATGGATATTGAGTCATTAAAGCGATATGAACTGCTGCGGGATATGCGTGGGGCGCTTCAAAACAAAGAGTTTTATTTAATGTATCAACCGAAAGTGAACGCGTGGACCGGACAAATCGTGGGGGCCGAGGCACTCATGCGTTGGACGCATCCGACGTGGGGATCGATTTCACCAGCCGAGTTCATCCCCCTCGCAGAGGAGAGCAGCCTTCATCTCGAGCTGACGAATTGGCTGATTGAAGAAGTGTGCCGCTATTTGATGACGCTCCCGAAAAAAGTGCCGATTTCAATCAACGTCTCAGCCAAATATTTATATCAAGAGCATTTCGAGCATGTGATCGAGGACACGCTCGCCCGTCACCATATCCCCGCGAGCTATCTCGAGGTCGAAATCTCGGAGACATCGCTGTTAGAAGACGCCCAACAAATCACGCAAGCGTTCGAACGATTGAATGATCTTGGCATCCCGATCGCGTTCGACGATTTCGGGAAAGGCTACTCGTCGCTCGCATACTTGCAGGCGTATAGCGCTCAGACGATTAAAATCGACCGGGTATTCGCCCACAACGTTAACCAAAGCCGGAAGGCCCAAGGAATCATTCGCAGTCTACTCCTCATCGCCGAGGAGTTCGGGATGAATGTCGTCGTCGAGGGTGTCGAGATGATGGACGACCTGCTCCGCCTCCGCGAATTTGGCTGTCACGTCATTCAAGGATTTATTTTCAGCCGTCCGCTCAAAGAGTCAGAGTTCGAACAAGCGCTCGAAGCTGGAACACTGACGCCGATCGAAGAGTATGTCGAGACGCTACCGTCGTCGAGTCGATTGATTCATGCGGGCATCACCATCACGCGCTTGCGCAATCGAGACGTCGCGGTTGGCACATCACCAATCGTCATCATGCGTCGCGGCTTCAAGGCCATCGCCTTTTACGGGTCAATCCGCTTACCGGTTGATAGTGATCTCAGCCTCGTCATCTTGCTTGACGATGGAATGGCACCATTCCCGATTCAAGTGAAGCGTTTGACCGAGCTTGCCAATGGCCTCTATCAATATGAGGCGTCATATGAACAGACGGTTGAACTTGAAAAACGATTGACTGCCTTGGAAAGCGAAAAACCACGAGGCTTTACGATTCAAAAAGCGAAAGACTTGATCGATCAGACAGACTGAAAGCGAGCCGATTGGCTCGCTTTTTCTGTACGCTAAAAGTAGAAACCCGTTATGATATTCTCTAAGATGAGAGGGACAGACTATATAGAGGAGATCGACAATATGGACATTCAGGTAGCCCGACACTTTTTCTCACAACTAGAAGGCGATCATTCGAAACGGCTACAGACGATTGCGGATGAGATTGAACGAACAGGATCGTATACGCTCACGACCGATGAGTTGACGGAAGGGGCAAAACTCGCCTGGCGCAACTCGAATCGATGTATCGGCCGTCTGTTTTGGCAGACGCTGAACGTTCGGGATGCCCGCGACGCAGAGACGTTCGACGACGTGTTCGAGGCGCTCGTCAGTCATTTACGGTATGCGACGAACGATGGCAAGATTCGCTCGACGATGACGGTGCTCCCGAATGAGTTTCGTTTGTTGAACGCGCAACTCATCCGGTACGCGGCGTATGAGACGGAGGACGGAATCATTGGCGACCCGCTATCCTTGACGATGACGCGACAGGCCGAACGACTCGGCTGGAGCGGGGCCGGGACCGAGTTTGACGTCTTGCCGCTGTTGATTACGGATGGTCGTGAGGTCCGGCTCTATGAACTACCAGATGATGCGGTGCTCGAAGTCGAGATTCGGCATGAGGCGTACGACTTGTTCGACGGACGCACAATCAAGTGGCACGCCGTCCCGGCTATCGCCGATATGGAGCTTGAAATCGGTGGCCAGCGCTTCACATCAATCCCGTTCAACGGCTGGTATATGGAGACCGAGATTGGGGCGCGTAACTTAGCCGATACGGACCGCTATAATCTCTTGCCGCTCGTCGGCGCGTCGCTCGGCCTCGACACGTCGAAAGAGCGGACGCTTTGGCGCGACCGGGCTCTCGTCGAATTGAACGTGGCTGTCTTGCAGTCGTTCGAGCGGGCCGGGGTGACGATTGTCGACCACCACACGGCGGCAAAACAGTTCAAACGGTTCGAGAAGAACGAACAGGACGCAGGGCGCGACGTGACCGGCCAATGGAGCTGGCTCATCCCGCCGCTGTCACCCGCCGCGACGCACGTGTTCCACCGCCATTATGATGACAAAATTGTGACGCCCAACTTGTTCGCGCGTTCGGGTTGTCCGTTTTCGGCGTTTCAAGCGAAGGCAAAAGAGGAATCTAAAGCCTAGAACCGAAACGAGAGGATGATGAACGTGGCAGTCCCAATTTGGAAACGTGCCGTTGCTAGTCAAATTGATCAACTCATTTTTCAAACCCCAGCGAAACTCGTCGAGAAGACGATTCGGCAAAAGTTGTTTCCTGGAAAAGAAGTGAAACGTTACTATTTGCCGACGCTCGTGACAATGGCCGGGGAAGTGTACTTCCTGCTCAACAAAAATGGCCAGACGATCGGTGACCAAGTCGTCGGGATTAAAGTCGTCAGTCAAGACGGTCGACCGCTCTCGCTCGAACAAGTCGTGAAGCGGACGTTGTATAAAGATGTCGTCTATCCGGCCACGCTCGGTCTCCCGTTGTTAAAAGCCTTGCAACAAATCAAGTCAGGCAAAGACATGGAATTGCCGCACGATGAGTTTGCCCATACAAAATTGATTTCGACACGATGAGTCGAAGCCGAAGACAGCGCGACGATGAGTCGGGCTGTCTTTTTCGTGCGAATCAGTCAGAAAGGAAGGATTTCGAAAAATAAGGTATAATGAGTTAGGAAAAAATTGAACGACCATTGGAGGATTTTTGTTATGACCAAAATCGCATGGATTACCGATAGTATGGCCAATTTCTCGAAAGAAGAGGCGGCCCGTCTCGGTGTCGATATCGTCCCGATTCAATTGATCGTCGACGGCAGCGGCTACAGCGAAGTGGACTTGTCGCTCGAAGACTTGCATCGCTATATGATCGACCAAAAGAAAGAAGCGAAGACGTCACAGCCGATCTTCGGTGACTTCATCGCCCGTTATGAACGTTTGAAAGAAGAAGGGTATGACTGCGCCATCGCCGTCCATTGCTCGAACGGCTTGAGCTCGACCGTGAAAAACTCGAGTGCGGCGGCCGAAGCGGCCGACTTCAAAGTGTACACGGTCGACTCGCACGCAGCGCTCGAGGAGCAGCAAGAACTCGTCCGTCTCGGTCTCGCCGCCGAGGCTGAAGGTAAGTCGGTCGAAGAAATCGTCGCCTTGCTCGAAGCGTGGCGTGACAAGAAGAACTTCTTCATGATTATCGGCAACATGGAAACGATGCGCCGCGGGGGTCGCGTCTCGTCAGGCGAGATGTTCCTTGCCAACATCCTTAACATCAAACCGATTATCACGCTCGATGAGACGGGGAAAGTCATCCCGTTCAAAAAAGCACGGTCGCTCAAGAAAGCCTACGCCGAGATGGTGACAGAGCTCGAACGTCGTCACGCCGCGAACGGCATTCATAACAACCGTGTCTTCGTTCAGACGGCGCTCGCTCCAGAGATGCAGGACAATATCGTCGCGCTCATCCAAGCGAAGTTGCCAGACATTGAAATCGTCAAGACGCGTTTCTGTCCGTCGATTGCGGTCCACGCAGGCTTTGAGACGGTCGGCATTCTCTGGCTCGACGCGTAACCATAAAGGAGGGAGTTTGATGGAAGCTGTCACCACACTCACGGCGTTACAAGACCGGATTGCGGACTCGGACCAATTGCTCGTCTACGTCTCGCATCCGACCTGTAGCGTCTGCCACTCGCTCAAACCGCAAGTCGAAGAGATGTTGACGGAGTTCCCCGATATCGAGGCGGTCGCCATCGATTCGGATCAGGTGCCGGAAATTGCCGGTGCCTACTCGATTTTCACCGTACCGGTCGTCCTGTTCTTCCTCGACGGCAAAGAGACGCTCCGTCGCGCCCGGTTCGTCCCGATCGGCGAGCTGACGCATCAACTCGAACGTCTCCAAGAGATGCGCAGCTAAGTCCACAGACATACGTCTGTGGACTTTTTTGATTGTTCGCGTTGGGGACGGGGAATCAGGATAGTAGTTGCGTCACTTGTACGAAAGAAGAAATGGGGAAACGCTCATGAATCTGATCCGCCACTCCGACTGGGCCGACACGAAGCTCACGCTCCATCTCGTCTCGCAAATTCTCGGGAAAATCAAACTCGGGCTGGCCCCGCAAGAGCCACAGTGGGCCCACGTCACGTTCCCGCTTGAGAACGGGAAAACGCTCAAAACGTATTACATGGAAATCATCGGTACGCTTCAAGCGTCCGGTGTTCGACTCGAGCTCAATCCGAAGACGCAGGAAATGCGAGAACTCAGATACTTGGACCGGGATGAGGCGCCGCTCGCTTACGATGCCGATGCCGCGCTGAAAGGGCTGCGTTTGTTCCAATATGCCGCACGGGAACAAGCGACGTTTCTCGCCCCGCTCCGATGCCGGAAAGTGAAACCGGCTTTGTTTTGGGGCACGTTCGACGTCTCGTCGATGATCGTCTATGGGAAGTCCGAGCCGTTCCTGGAAGACAAACTGATTGAGAAGGCGGCGTTCGATGAGCACATGATTGAGTTCGGGTTTTGGCTCGGGGATGCGTCCGTCGACGTGCCGACGTTCTTTATCTTGCCGTATCCGTTTCAATACTCCGAGCTCGCCTCGGAACGGCTTCAACCTGCGGACGCCTACTACGACGCCAACATGAGCGAATGTTTTCTGTCGCTGGAGAAAGTAGACCGGTCAAGTGACGTCCAAGCGTTCTTCCGGACATCGTTCGACCTGTTGAGTGAACAGCTCGGATGGGAAGGGTGCGCGCATTATTTCTTGCCGCTCGATATGCCGCCGCAACCAAAACAAGGGCCCACAGACGAAAGTCTGTGAGCCCTTGTTTTTATTCTGCTGCGACTTGTGGCACGAGGTAAATCAAGCCGAACGGGTTATGGAGCAAATTGTCGATTGACGTCCGCTCGTCTTCACCCATCTCGACCGTGAACGTCTTGCCGTCCTCGAACGTGAAGCTGTCTCCGTCTCCGAACATCGAACCACCCGAGATGAGGTGGAAGTTGAACGAGTGGACGACGTGAATCGCGTCTTCAATCTCGAGCGTGGCCGGTACGGCGACGTCGGCGTGACCGAACGCTTTCATGCCCCACGAGACGTAGGCGTCTTCTTCTTCCGTGATGGCCGTCAGAAGCGAGTAGTCGAGGGCGAGGTCTTCTTCTTTCGACTCCTGCCATTCGTCTTTCGAGTAGGCAACACCAGCCGTCTCGACCATGACGCCGAGGCCGCCGGCGTTCAAGATGGCGTTGGCTGCACGGCGCGCCGCCGCGATGTCTGACACGTCATTGACGTCAACAATCAAATAGACGATGTGCGTATGGCGGGCGAGCCCTTTCGCGATTTTCGGCGTGAAGCCACCTGAACTGGCGTGAATCATCGCCTCGGCGAGGGCAGGGTCGCGCTCGACGACTTCGACCGTGAATGCTTTCCCAGTCTCGTCTTCTAACAGCAATAGGCCTGCCATCGTGTAGCCTTCGCTATGTAAACTGATTTGTTCGCTGACTGCCTCGCCCGATGACCAGTTTCCTGGGATGGCGAGCAATACTTGTGTACGGTTCATAAGAATCATCCTCTTCTTCTAATAGTCAGGCCCCTCACAGGGAGAGGCCCGGTCTCTTCTCTTATTATGCCCTATTTGGCGACAAATTATTCTTGATATGTCTTCAATACTTCTTGTAACGGGATTTGATCGATTTTCCGACGACTGATGAACGTACTCGCGAAGAAGAGGAGCGTCACCGCGCCGAGCGTATACAGCACGTACACCCATTCAAATTCGAGCGGCAGGACGAGGCCGTAATCTTCTGCGAACACGACGATGATGACCCGCAAGATGAGGAGGGCGATCGGGATGCTGAGGAGCGCAGAGGCGAGCGCGTACATGAAATAGCTGTTCAAAATCATCGAACGGACCTCACGACGGTCATAGCCCATCACTTTCAACAGCGAGATGACGTAATAGTTTTTCTCGACCGTGAGCGCCGTCAAGACGAACAGGATACTGAAGGCGATCAATGCCGACCCGCCGATCATGACGTTCATCATCAAGTTCATATATTCATTGATGGACTGGGACTGCTCGATGAGGCCGCTCCGAGAGATGATGGTCGGATAGTCCGTCTCGTCCGGACGTTCGGTCGCGTAAATGCCGTTGAACAACTCGTCCGTCGTCCCGTCCGACAACTGTTCGCTGAGCGCCGCACGCGATAGATAGACCGTGTCCCCCATATACTCATCCGCGATGCCGCGAATTGGATACGACAGCGTCTCGTCTTCGAGTTCGATCTTGAGGGTGTCCCCGGTCTCGAGTCCGAGCTTCAAGGCGAGCGAGGCGCTCACGATGACCTCGTCTGCGGCGGGCGTCAAGTCATTCCCATCTTCGTCTATAAGCCGATCGAGCGTGTTCGTCGCATCGAGCCCTTTCAACGTGACGAGCTTGTCTTCGACGAACGCGAACGGATAGGTGAGGAACGGTTCTTGTCCGTCACGAAGCGTAGGCTGCGTCGTCGTATACGCCTCATACGCATAGTCGGCCTCATTCAATTCCCCGACGGTCATCCGGTCGACGGCCCCGTTCATCATGAGGGCGAAGACGATGAGAAGGGTGGAGAACAGGATGCCGAGGAAGAAGATGATGAAACTGCCCGTGCTTTTGACGGCGTATAAATATTTGAACTTCGTCTTGCCGCGTGTGTTGCGGAGCATGCGGCTGACGATCCGACTGAGGCGGTTGAGCGATACGTTGTCGCGAGGTGACAACAAAGCGAGCGCGCTCTCACCCATGATTTTATAGATGACCGCCCCTGCGACGAGGGCGAAGAAGAAGAGCGGGGCGAAGACGGCCGTGAGAAAGACGAGCGGGCTTTGAGCGATGGTGATGGACGGCAATAGATAGAAATCGAGATACAGGTTTTTGAGCGGTTCGGCGAAATAGAGCCCGAGAAAGTAGCCGATGACGAGCATGATCGTCGCGAACACCAAGATGAGCACCAGATACGGTATGGCAATTTGGCGTCGGTTATACCCGATTGCTTTCAATAGACCGATTTGTCCGCGTTCTGCCTCGAGCATGTTCGAAATCAAGATGGCGACGATGATGACGGCGATGGAGACGATGAATAAGCTCAAGCCGAGCGCCATCGCTTTACCGGACGAGATTTCGCTATAGATCGCGCCGCTACGCATGATGTTCTCCGTCTCCATGACCGAGATGACGAACGGGAGCTCAATGTCCGTCACGACTGTCCCGTCGGTGGCACCAGCCAAACGGAACGATTCCGTGCCGGTCACTTCCTCGTAAGCGTTGTCCGTCATGAGGAGAAGCGTCTGCGTGCCCGGGTCGAGGTTAAAGTAATTTTCATCAAACAGCGGCAACGTATAGTCCGGGAACAGGACGAACCCGCTCACCGTGAACGGGCTGCCGAGGTCAATCGTGTCGCCGATGGCAATGTCATTCTTCTCGGCGTATTTCGCGTTGATGGCGACCTCGTCGTCTCGCACGGGGCGCTTGCCCGCTTCGAGATACGAGAGGTTGATGGCGTCCGCTTCTTTCAAGACGAGTCCGCGGTGCTCACTCGAGCCGAAGGGATAGTTAATCAGTTTTGAAGCACGCAGTTCGAGCGTCGCGTTGCCCATGTCACGCTCGACGGCATCAATCCGCGCCGTGACCAACGCATCGAACGCCGCCTCGTCGACACGTTGCAAGTCCGATAGTGTATATCGACCTGAAGCGATGAAGTCGGCGAGGGCGGGGGCGGTTGCTTCTTCCGCGGTGACGCGGTTGAGCATCTCGACGGCAAAGTCTTCTTGATTCGATGACGCAAGATATTCCTCGGTCGGGACTTCGATGCCGCTGATGCCATAAAACATCATCGTGTACGTGAGCGAGCTCATGACGATGATGACGGCGATGGCGAGAAGCTGCATCCATTTACCGGCGAGCGTCTTCCATACATTTTTATAAAGCATCTGTCTCACCCCCAGTGGATGTCACGAGCAGATCGTTTAATCGGGTTATGCGTCAATTCAATAATTCGACCCGAGTTCATTTTGATGACGTCATCGGCCATCTCGCTGATGCCGGTGTTGTGCGTGATGACGACGACGGTCTTGTCATACTCCTTGTTCAACCGTTCGAGCAGTTCGAGCACCCGTTTCGAGTTGTCCTCGTCGAGCGACCCCGTCGGTTCGTCACAGAAGACGATGGACGGATTTTTGGCGAGGCTGCGGGCGATGGAGACGCGCTGTTGCTCGCCACCGGACAGTTGGTACGGATACTTGTCGCGGGCGGCCGTCAGTCCGACCTGCTCAAGCAATTCATCGATTGGGAGTGGGTTGTCAGATAAATCGGCCCCGATTTGAATGTTTTCATAGACGGTCAGGTTTTGGAGCAGATTATACTGTTGAAAGATAAAGCCGAGATGGTCGCGCCGAAACGCGGTCATTTGTTCCGGGGACAACTTGGTCAGGACGGTATCACCGAACGTGATTGTCCCGGACGTCACCGTGTCGAGTCCGCTGATGACGTTCAACAGCGTGCTCTTGCCGCTCCCGCTCGGTCCCAAGATCACGACGAACGCGCCGTCCTGAATCGTCAACTCGATGTCTTTAAGCGCCGCCGTCTCGACATCCCCGGTCTTATAAATTTTATTGACATGCTCGATGTGAATCATGCCGATTCCTCCTTTGTCCGATGCTATTTTTTACCCGTTTCAGGCGCATTGTGGACGGGAATATGTGAAACTTCAAGGGAATTCGATTTTTGAAAAAATAGTGAAACCGCTTCACCTGTGATAAAATAATATTACCAGGTACTAATTTTGATTGAAGGAGAGCCCTAACATGAAAATTGCTTATATTACGGACAGCACCGTTGTCCTTCCAGATTCGATTCAGCACCACCCGGACATCCATATCGTCCCGCTCTACGTCGTCAAAGGAGATCAACCGTATAAAGATGGGGTCGAGGTCGATGCCAAGACCGTATACGAATGGATTGATGCGGGCGAACGCGTCTCGACGAGCCAACCGGCTATCGGCGACTTCGTCACGCTGTATGAAGGAATCAAAGATCAGTATGACATGGGCATCGCCGTCCACTTGTCATCCGACTTGAGCGGCACGTATTCGGCATCGGTCCAAGGCGCAGAGATTGCCGAGTTCAAACTGCTCGCGATTGACTCGCGGGCCGGGATTTATACGATGGGACTCATGCTCGAAGAGTTGATTGAACGTGTCGAACGCGGTGACGCGCTCGAGGACGTCGAAGCGTATATGAAACAACGTGTCGAGGATGTCCGCATCGAGTTGATTTTGCAAAATTTGACGCAGATGCAAAAGGGCGGACGTATCTCGAAGTCGAAAGCGCTCATCGGCAACATGTTGCAGTTGAAACCGGTGCTCCGTTTCGAAGACGGGCTCATCGTTCCATATCAGACGGTCCGGACGTATAAAAAAGCGCAGGCCCAGCTATTTGAGGCACTCCGTCAAGCCATCGATTCAGGCGAGTGCACGGACGTCTCCATTTTCCACGGAAACGTGCCAGAGCTGGCCGAGTCGTGGAAACGTGAGCTCGGCGATAAAGCCAAGATTCGGGTCGACACGCTCGCACCGCTCCTCGGAGCACACACCGGATCAGGCTCAATCGGCATCTCGTTTTTAAAAGCGAAGTGATGACAAGATCGTGACGAGAGTCACGGTCTTTTTTTCATTGTCAAAACTTTCAAACAACGGCTGGAATCTTCAACCAAGAACCTTCATACTGTGTAAGAATGATAACGGATAAGGAAAGGGGGGAGACGATGCGATTTCGGAAGTACCTCGTCAGGAGCTGGTTCTCGTGGTCGATCGTCTTCATGGGGATTCTCTCCTATATGTGGCTCGGTATCGGGACGTTTGATTGGTCGTTGTTTTGGTTCATCTTTACGCTCGGTGCCCTGTTCGTGATGAATCCGCTCAAGCGGCGGCACTTGCACTTCACGTTCCATGAGATGTTTGTCTTTATGACGTTCTTCTTGTACGGTCTGCTCCCGGCCTTATTGATGGGACAGCTCCTGCTGCTCACATTCCAGGCCCGGACGTTCGCCAACAAAGTCGGGCGGCGACGATTTTTACATTTCTATCCGCTCAATACGTTGATTGAGGCGATGTTGCTCGTCTTACCAGGACTCGTCTACTTGCGGCTCGGCGGACAAATTGGTCCGAACGTCCATCTGCTCGAGCAAGGTACGGCGCTACTCGGTTTCTTCGCGATCTTGTTCCTCGTCCTCGGATTCAGTTTCCTCATGTCGCGGTTCTTGATCGGGGAACGGATTCCGCTCCCGATCATGTGGCGTCTGCTCCGATTCGACTGGCTCGTCATCTCGCTCGAGCTATTGTTCACGATGGTCGCAATCGAGGCGTTCCAGTTGTTCGGCTATACCGGCCTGATGGCGACGTTCCTCATTCTGTCGCTCCTCAAGATGGGGCTGTCCAAAGCGACGGAGACCGAGGAGACGCAGTCGAAAATCGACCAAGTCGAGCGTTTGAAAGAACAGCTCTACCGAGTCGACAACGAACAACTGCTCATCGAGAAGTTTTGGAACGGGTTAAGAGAAGTCGTCGAACTCGAACGTGGCTGGTTACAAGTCAATCGAACCGGCGACCGCACGTTTTATGACGTCAGTGGACGAAAGTCAAAACCGATTGCCGACGCCTTTACGCTCGAACGGCATCGGGATGCGGAAGAGCCGTACTTCGTGTACGATTCGCTCCATGAGTGGCATCCCGACCTGCAGGCACAACAGACCGAGTTACATCATTCGGCCCTCGTCATCCAGCCCGTGTCGAGCACGACGAACGCGGTCAGTTGCATGATTTCGACGACTGCGAACGGCGCGTATGAAGGGGCAATCGCCGTCGAGATTCATCGACTGTTGAAAACCTTGTCCTGGTCACTCGAACGGATTGACGAGCGCAACCGGCTCCAGCATGAGAGCCTGACCGACCCGATGACCGGACTGCCGAACCAGCGGGCGCTCAAACGTTGGACGAAGGAGCGGTTGAACGACATCGCCTCGTATCCGTTGTCCGTGTTCTTGGTCGACTTGGATCATTTCAAGGCGATTAACGATACGTATGGCCATGCGTTCGGGGATGAAGTGTTAATCGAGGCCGGGGCGCTGTTCAGTCGTCTCGTCCGAAGCGGTGACCTCGTCACTCGATATGGCGGCGAGGAGTTCGTGTTCGTCTTCCCGCGCATGGATGAGGCGGCTGCCATCGTGACGGGGGAGAAGATCCGCCAAGCGCTCCGCGCCCATCCGTTCGGCTCCGAAGGGATCCGCGTCCAAGTGACGGCGAGCATCGGCATCGAGACGATCCACGAGTACGAAGACCTCGACACGCTACTCCGCCACGCCGACCGCGCCATGTACGTCGGTGCAAAATTCAACGGCCGGGACCGTGTCGCCCATTATCGTGATACGTCGACGGAACGGATTCAATGATGAAAGAGAACACCAATAAGCCGGTGTTCTTCTTTTTCGTCTAATCAACATGAACGATGTTCGACCGACGCCCTCCGTTCCTGGGGCGATGCGGATGACTCCGCAGCGCATGCCGCGCTTTACGGGGTCATCCTTGCATCGCTCTCCCCTAGGAGTTCGGGCACCGGCCAAGGCATCGTTCAACAAATATTGAACGAACTTCCATGTCTGACACGGGACATTGATGTACCGTGGCGCGTTCGATGCGCTCGTCCGTCGACGCCCCGACTCTTGCAGGATAGCAATCCGACGGAGACCCAGCAGCGTAAGCGATGCGGCTCCGGGATTGCCTGCAGAAAGCGTGGGCGTCGAAAGGACGATGACGCAACATCTACAAAATAAAGGAGGACACCGGATACCCGGCGTCCTCCTTATGAATGAAAGATTATAATTTCTGATTGAAAATTTCTGACTCGACCGCGTGAATCGCAGCCGACCATGAACCGTAACGATGAAGAATTGCTTTCGTGGATGGTTTGTTGTTCCGTTTTGCCCATTCGCGATACGCTTCGAAGGAAAGAGAGAAGCCCATCTCGTGAATCGCTTCACGGAGTGCGGTGGAGAGCTCTGATTTCGAGTACGTCACACTCGCTTCAAGTCCGGCTTCGGCGCAGGCGTCATGCCACGAACCGAACGTCTTGACGATATGGTAATGGCTCGGTGCTTTCGGATGGAGCTTGCGCCATTCCTGATACTTTTTGAGCGTGATAATCGATCCCATGTCGCGCGAGTAGAGGGCGAGTGTCTCGATGATATCTTCACGCGTGTACTTTGGCATTTTGTCCGGGAGATCGACAGTCGCCTCTCCGTGCCATTCATAGCCGGCGATTGCAAGCGCCTCGGCCCATGACCCGAACTGTCGGATAATCGACTCGGGAGATGGCCAGCTTTGTTCCATCGCGAAGCGACGATACACAGAGCGTCGTGGACGTTCCTTCAACAAGTCGCCGAGCAGTCGAATACAGTGAATCATCCTCTGCTGTTCGGTGGACAAGTGGTGGGATTTAGTGGATAGCGTTTGACTCAATGATGGTTCCTCCTTCCATGGACTCATATCTGAACCGACAAAGATGACGAAGTTGCTTCTACAATCATACTATCGGCCAGTTTTTACAATTTATAAGTGCATTGTTCAAGTTTTTTTAAACCGATTTTATGAACGGGTAGGTCTAAAGTCCTGTTTATACTTTGAAAAAATGGTAACAGTTCTATTACAAATTTAATATTAAATGGGTTCAATTGTAAACAAAAAGTTTTATCGTGGCTAATATGTAATAATCTGTACGAAAAAGTACCCAACTGGCCAATGGGGTCATCACCGTCGCACCAGTTGAGTACTCTTCTATAATAAATTTAATTTTCAGACTAATCAAATGAAAGTTTTGAAAATAACGATTTTTTTTTGAAAGGGTGGTCAGTGAAACGAACGGTCTGCTAAAATAATGGAATTGATGTAAATAAGAAAAGAGGATGTTACGATATGACAATATGGTTATTTTATCTCCTACTCGGCTTGATTCAAGGGTTCACCGAGCCGATTCCAATCTCATCAAGCGGTCACTTGGTCATCTTCCAAGAGCTGTTTGATATCGAGTTACCGGGGCTCTCCTTCGAGATTTTCGTGAACTTTGCCTCGTTGCTCGCCGTGTTAACGATTTATCGGCAGGACGTCGTCCGTCTCGTCGTCAGTCTGTGGACGTTCTTGTTTAAAAAGGACCGCAGTGACGAGACGATGGTCGACGTCAAGTTCATTGGTCTCTTGCTCGTCGCCACGGTCCCAGCCGGTGTGCTCGGCGTCCTGTTCGGCGATTGGATTGGCGAGAAGCTCAGCGGCGTCGCCACGGTCGGTTATACGCTTATCCTGACCGGGGTCGCGCTCTGGTTCATCCGGAATATGCGAGGGAATAAAGGAGACGGCGGCATCACGCTCCGCGACGCCATCTTAATCGGTCTCGCTCAAGCGGTCGCGCTCATCCCAGGGATCAGTCGCTCCGGGGCGACAATCGTCATGGCGATGTTGCTCGGCATCAAACAAGAGTCGGCGCTTCGCTTCTCGTTCTTCCTGTTCATCCCGATCAGTCTCGGGGTGACGATTTTAGAGGGACCGGAGTTGTTCACGAATCCAGAAACACGTGATTTGTTCGGACCGCTCATCTTGGCGTTCATCGCCTCGTATGCGCTCACGGCCATCTCGCTCAAATGGTTCCAGCACATCATGGCGAAAGGCGAGCTCAAATACTTCTCCTTCTATTGCTGGGTTGTCGGACTCCTCGTCGTTTTATTCTTGGCTTGATTTACAAAGCGTTGCTCACACGAGCGGCGCTTTTTTTGCGCATTTCGTTTTGCCATCCATTTATTTTTGCGCTAAAGTGGAGACGTACAAACAAATATTCCTTCGGGGTCGGGTGAAAGTCCCAACCGGCGGTGATGGGCGCGAGCCTTAAGTCCGTGACCCGGTCGCACGTGTGCGAACGGTGGATCTAGTGCGATTCTAGAGCCGACAGTATAGTCTGGATGGGAGAAGGAAACATGACAGGTCCACGCGACCTGTAGTTCGTCGTACGTTTTTCTGTAAAGAAAACGCTTATTTGGCTTGCCCAAATGACGACGGACGACTCCCACCGAGACCTTGAGGATCATTCCTTGAGGTCTTTTTGTTTGTACGAAACAAGGAGGGAGATTATGCAACAGTACATGCAACAAGCCATCCAATTGGCCAAATCCGCCTCTTCGACCGGCGTCAATCCGCGCGTCGGGGCCGTCGTCGTCAAGGACGGTCGGGTCGTCGGGTTCGGCGCCCACTTGAAGGCGGGGGAAGCGCACGCCGAAGTGCACGCCATCCGCATGGCCGGTGCTGCCGCCTATGGCGCCACGATGTATGTCACGCTCGAACCGTGCTCGCATTATGGCAAGACACCGCCGTGTGCCGATTTAGTCGTAGAGTCGGGCATCAAACGGGTCGTCATCGCGATGAGCGACCCGAATCCGCTCGTGTCAGGGCAAGGCATCGCTCGATTGAAAGCGGCCGGGATTGATGTCGAGGTCGGACTGCTCGAGAGTGAGGCACGAACGCTCAACGTGGCGTTCTTGCGCTCGCTCGAGACGAAACGGCCGTATGTCATCTTAAAGACGGCGACGAGCCTTGACGGCAAAGTCGCCCTCGATACCGGTGACAGCAAGTGGGTGACCGGAACCGAAGCGAGACGGGACGTCCATGAACTGCGGGCGTCGGTCGATGCGATTTTGACCGGTGTCGGCACTGTCCTCGCTGATGACCCGGCCCTCACCGTCCGGCTCGACCGCGAGACGACGGAACCGCTCCGGGTCGTGCTAGACCGAGAGTTACGCACGCCGCTGTCAAGTCAGCTCGTCCGGACGGCGAACGATGTGCCGGTGCTACTCTACACGACGTCCGACGATCAAACGAAGCGGGACGCGTTCATCGAGCGCGGCGTCGAACTCGCGGCGTACACGTCGCTCGACGCTGTGCTGCAAGACGTCTACGCACGCGGCATCGGTCGCCTGCTCGTCGAAGCGGGACCGACGCTCGTCACATCACTCTTGGACGGACGGTTCGTCGACGAGTGGGTCATGTACCAGTCACCGCGCGTGTTCGGCGGCAAGGGCGGATTTTACCGTTCGCATCATGACGGTCCGCTCGATGCAATCAATCGGTATGACGTGCAATCGATCGAGACGGTCGGCGCCGACATCAAACTCATCATGCGAGAGGGGGAGTCCGATGTTCACGGGAATCGTTGAAGAAATCGGTAGTGTCAAGGCAGTGAAACGCAACGGTCCGTCCCTCCGGCTCACGCTCGCCGGAAAAATCGTCCTCGAGGACGTGAAGCTCGGTGACAGTATCTCCGTCAACGGCACCTGTCTCACCGTGACGACGTTCGATCGTGACAGCTTCTCGGTCGATGTCATGCCGGAAACGCTGAAGGCGTCGAGTCTCGACGGGGTCCGCCCCGGCACGAACGTTAACTTGGAGCGGGCTATGCCCGCGAACGGACGCTTCGGTGGTCACTTCGTATCGGGTCACGTCGACGGGGTCGGGCGCATCGTCAAAAAACAATCGCTCGCGAACGCGGTCTATGTCGACATCAGCTGTGAGCCATCTCTCCTCCGTTATATCGTCCCGAAAGGTTCGATTTCGGTCGACGGGACGAGCTTGACGGTGTTTGATGTGACGGAACGCGGCTTCACGTTGTCGCTCATCCCGCACACGTACAGTGAGACAGTGCTCGGGATGAAACAGGCTGGGGATGCGGTCAATTTGGAATGTGACATGTTGGCTAAGTATATGGAAAAACTCGTAAGTCAAAAACCGATGACGCTCGAATCGCTGGCGTCACAAGGGTATGGAAAGGCGGGATGGTAATGTTTCACTCGATTAAAGAAGCAGTCGAAGAGTTGAAGATGGGACGTCCCATCATCGTCGTCGACGATGAGGACCGGGAGAACGAAGGGGACTTCGTCGTCCTCGCGGATAAAATGACAGCAGAGACGATGAATTTCCTCATCACGGAAGGCAAAGGGCTCGTCTGCGCTTCTCTCGCTGAAGAAGTGGCCGTCCGGCTCGACTTGCAGCCGATGGTCGCGAACAGTACCGACCCGCACGGCACGGCGTTCACGGTCAGTGTCGACCACGTCGATTCGACGACGGGCATCTCGGCGAGCGAGCGGGCCCATACGGTGCGCGAACTCGCGAATAGCAACGCCCGTCCGGCCGATTTCCAACGTCCTGGTCATATCTTCCCGCTCATCGCCAAAAAAGGTGGCGTCTCCGTCCGGCGCGGGCATACGGAAGCGTCGGTCGATTTGGCGCGACTTGCCGGAAGTGAACCAGTCGCCGTCATCTGTGAGATTATCCGTCCGGACGGCGAGATGGCCCGGTTGCCGGACCTTGAACGTGTCGCACAAGCGCATGATTTAAAATTCATCACGATTGAGGAATTAGTTCGCTATATGGAGACAGACCTCGTCGAACGAGAGGCGGACGTCTCGCTCCCCTCGGTGAAAGGGGACTTCCGATTGATCGGTTATCGGAACGTCCTCGACCGGGAAGAACACGTCGCGCTCGTCAAAGGTGAGATCGAACACGCACCGCTCGTCCGGATTCATTCCGAATGTCTGACCGGTGACGTCTTCGGGTCCCATCGTTGCGATTGCGGGCCACAACTGGACACAGCGATGGCGAAAGTGGAAGCCGAAGGCGGTGTCATCTTGTATATGAGACAAGAAGGGCGTGGCATCGGTCTGCTCAATAAATTGAAGGCGTACGAACTACAAGAACAAGGGCTTGATACGGTCGAGGCGAACGTTGCGCTCGGACTTCATGCCGATTTGCGCGATTACCGGGTCAGCGCGGCCATGCTTCGTGACCTCGGCGTCACGAACGTCCGGCTCATGACGAACAACCCGGAAAAAGTCGATGCGTTAGAAGCGTGCGGCATCACGGTCATCGAACGTGTCCCGATTCTCGTCGGCGCCCATGCGGCGAACGAGAAGTACCGAATGACGAAACAACAAAAAATGAATCACTTTGGAGGAGAAGAATCATGATGCATACATTTGAAGGAAACTTGGTCGGAAAAGGCTTGAAAGTCGGAATCGTCGTCGGACGGTTCAACGATCTCATCACGATGCGCTTGCTAGACGGGGCGAAGGATGCGTTGAAGCGCCACGGCGTCGAACAAGACGACGTCGAGATCGCATTCGTCCCTGGGGCGTTCGAACTCCCACTTGTCGCGAAGAAGATGGCGATGAGCAAGAAATATGATGCCGTCATCACACTCGGGGCCGTCATCCGTGGGGCGACACCACACTTCGACTACGTCTGTAACGAGGCGGCGAAAGGCATCGCCCAGGCGAGTTATCAGTCAGAAGTACCGGTCATTTTCGGTGTCTTGACGACCGAGACGATTGAGCAAGCGATCGAGCGAGCTGGAACGAAAGCCGGGAACAAAGGTTGGGAAGCGGCAACGGCGGCCATCGAAATGGCGAACTTAATGCGCGCATTTTAATTAGAAAAGGGGAGAGCGAAGCGGCTCTCTTCTTTTTTGTTGTTAGCGACGCATGTGTGACGGGAAAAGAATAGCGTGCAAAGGAGGCGACACGGATGTGGGAATGGGTGGCTCAATTGAGCCCGGCCATGCAGGCGTTGCTCGGGACGATGTTCACGTGGGGGATGACCGCGCTCGGGGCGGCCGTCGTCTTCATGACGAAGTCGATTCATGAGCGGTTGATGGACAGCATGCTCGGGTTTGCCGGTGGTGTCATGATTGCGGCCAGTTTTTGGTCACTCCTCGCCCCGGCCATCGAGATGGCGGAACAAGATGCGATGCCGGCTTGGTTGCCGGCCACCGTCGGTTTTTTAGCAGGCGGTCTGTTTTTAGCGGTCGTCGACAAACTGATTCCGCACGTGCATCCGACACCATCCCTAAAAGAAGTGGAAGGTTTCCATCCCCAAAAACGGAAACGGAGCACGTTGCTCGTCTTGGCGATCACGCTGCACAATATCCCGGAAGGACTGGCCATCGGTGTCGCCTTCGGGGCGGTCGCGGCCGATTTCCCGTCCGCCTCGCTGACAGGTGCCATCGCGTTGGCCATCGGTATCGGCATTCAAAACTTTCCGGAAGGTGCCGCCGTATCGCTCCCGCTCAGACGGGATGGGCTCTCCCGGCGCCGCAGTTTTTTCTACGGTCAGTTATCGGGCATGGTCGAACCGGCGGCCGCACTGGTCGGCGTTTGGGCCGTGCTTGTCATGGAGCCGCTCTTGCCGTTCGCGCTCAGCTTTGCCGCCGGGGCGATGATTTTTGTCGTCGTCGAAGAAGTGATCCCGGGCTCGCAAGAGAATGGGCATAAAGATATGGCGTCGATGGCGTTGATGCTCGGCTTCACCATCATGATGATTTTGGACGTGGCGTTAGGATAAGCCACAGAAAAGAAGCGATGACATGCGCGTCATCGCTCCTTTTTTGTCGGGTCAACGCCAAAACGACGTGTGACCGGCCTTATCTTCGATATTGAACGCGATGATGTCACGTAGCAAGTCGTAGTCGACGGCTTGGGTCCACTTGATGCGGAACAGCTGCTTCGTCTGCGTATAGCTCGCCTCCCGGATTCGCATCTGGAACACCTCGAGCGGGACGGCCTCCGGCGCGACGGCAAAGTGTGCTTTGGCCACACTGAAGGAGATGATGAACGTCCCGTGATCGGTGAACATCGGCTGATTCCAGGCGATGCGCTCCTCGAGGTGCGGGAATGTCTCCCGGACCCAAACGAATATGTCGTCCAGTTTGGCACGATGTTCGGGGTCGTCAATCGTTGCTAAAAAATCGTCAAACGTCTCCATGAGAATCCTCCTTTGGTGAAAGAAAGCCCGACTCAGATGAGCCGGGCTGATGGATTAAAACGTCTCAGACGTCGTTTTTGCTTGCATGTGGAGCTGGATGTAATCCGGTCCGCCTGCTTTCGAGTCTGTACCTGACATGTTGAACCCGCCGAACGGCTGATAGCCGACGATGGCGCCTGTGCAACCACGGTTGAAATACAAGTTCCCGACGTGGAAGTTCTGACGCGCGTACTCTTGGTTCGAGCGGTCACGCGTGAGGACGGCACCCGTCAAGCCGTATTCCGTGTTGTTGGCGATGTCGATTGCTTCTTTGAAGTCTTTCGCTTTCGTGAAGGCGACGATCGGTCCAAAGATTTCTTCTTGCATGAGACGTGCTTTCGGAGCGACGTCAGCGACGACCGTCGGCTCGATGAAGTAGCCTGTCGAGTCGTCGGCTTTACCACCGGCGACGATTTTGCCTTCTTCTTTGGCGACGTCGAAGTATGATGTGATCTTCTTGAACGCGGCCGCATCGATGACCGGTCCCATGAAGTGTTCGTTTTGCTCCGTGTTGCCGACCGAGAGTTCGTTCGTCAACTCGACGACGCGGTCGAGCACCGTGTCATACACGCTGTCGACGATGACGGCGCGCGAACAAGCCGAACATTTTTGACCAGAGAAGCCGAACGCCGATTTGACGATTGACTGGGCCGCGAGTTCGAGGTCCGCTGATTCGTCGACGACGATCGTATCTTTTCCGCCCATCTCTGCGATGACGCGTTTGAGCCAGATTTGGCCGTCGTTCAATTTAGAGGCACGCTCGTTGATGCGCAAGCCCACGTCACGTGAACCTGTGAAGCTGATGAAGCGTGTCTTCGGATGGTCGACGAGATAGTCACCGACTTCTGCGCCTGGTCCTGGGATGAAGTTGAGGACGCCTTTCGGAAGGCCTGCTTCTTCCATGACCTCGACGAATTTCGCAGCGACGATCGGTGTCGTCGATGCTGGTTTCAAGAGGATCGTGTTACCAGCAACGATAGCCGCGACGGCCGTCCCTGCCATGATCGCGAACGGGAAGTTCCAAGGGCTGATGACAATCCCGACCCCGAGTGGGATGTAGTCATAGCGGTTGTATTCGCCCGGACGGCTCTCGACTTTTTTACCTGGTTTGAGCTCGAGCATTTGACGTGCATAGTACTCCATGAAGTCGATCGCTTCCGCTGTATCCGCGTCCGCTTCGTTCCACGGCTTGCCTGCCTCTTTGACGAGGTAAGCTGAGAACTCGTGCTTGCGCTTGCGGACGATGTTCGCCGCCTTGAACAAGACGTCGGCACGGACGGCCGGGTCGACATGGCGCCATGAGTCGAACGCTGTGAGCGCTTCTTGCATCGCACGCTCAGCGAGCTCTTGGTTCGCTTTCGAGACGTGACCGATGACTTCTTCTTTATTGGCCGGGTTGTAAGACGTGATTTTGCCTTCCGTCGTAACTTTCTCCCCACCGATTACGAGCGGATAGTCTTTTCCGAGCTCACCGTTGACTTTCTCGATCGCCGCTTGGATGGCTGCGGCGTTCTCTTTGTTTGTAAAGTCTGTGAATGGTTCATGTTTGTATGGAATCATTCTCGTTCCCCCTTAAAAGTGATCGTATATTGAAGCGCTTACGTCTGTATTGTATCGAAAATCATGGTGAAATCCTAGTGAAACAATTTTCCAGAAAAGCGTGTCGTTTTCGCTCGAAATCGAGTCGTGGTAGGATGAGGGTACAGGACGACTTGCGAAGGGAATGATTGAATGAACAAGTGGATGATGCCGCTCGCGCTGACCGTGTTGCTCGCGGGATGCGGGACGGCGGACGAAACGCCGACGGAAGAGGCGGCCGAAGAGACGAAAACGCCGCTCCCGGAAGCGGTCGAGACCTTGTATACGTCATACCAACAAGCGCTCGAAAACGGTGATGCGGCGGCACTCAAAGCCATCGACTATGCGGGCGAGTTGACTGACATCCCGGCGACCGGTGCCGAGATGCGTGGCCTCACGCCGGGCGATATGTACGAGAGCTGGGTGAACGAGGACGGGGACGTCGCGTTCATCGTCCATGAGATGGAGGATGCGGACGGCAATGAACTGCCGAACCGACTTTCGAAAGTCGCTATCAAAGAAGGGGAGGACTGGAAACTCGTCGTCACCCCGGCTCTTATCCCGGCCGACGTGATTGGGGAAGTTGGCGACATGTTGACGGGAATCGAGGCGAACGAGTACGGCGTGAATGCAGAAGCGAACGCCCGTCTCGCCGAAGTGCCGGAAGACGAGGCTGGCCCGATTTATGACCAAGTGAACGCCCAGACCGACTACGTCGCGCTCGAGGCCGACAATAACGTCTTCTTGCTCATGGCCGAGACGCTCACGGTGCCGGAAAACCAAGACACGATGGCCGACTACTTCGAGGCGTACCGGACGTGGTATACCGACAATGAGGCGGCACTTAAAAAGGCCGCTGCAACAGAAGATCCGGTCGAGTATCTCGAAGTGCTCGAACCGCTCAAACAAAAATTAGAACAAGCGATCGACGGTTATGACGAGAATCTCGTCGACCCGTCGTTCGGATAAGGAGGAAATAACATGTTAGCACCGACATTCACATTACCGAACCAAAACGGGGACATGATCTCGCTCGAGGACTACCGGGGCCAGAAAGTCGTGCTTTATTTTTACCCGAAGGACGCGACACCGGGTTGTACGACCGAGGCATGTGACTTCCGCGATGCGACACCGCGATTGAACGGGGCCGTCGTCCTCGGCATCTCGGCCGACAGCCAGAAGAAGCACCAAAACTTCATCGCCAAACATGAGCTGCCGTTCGATTTGCTCGTTGACGACACGCATGAGGTGTCGGAGCTATACGGCGTTTGGCAATTGAAAAAGAATTACGGGAAAGAGTACTATGGCATCGTCCGTTCGACGTTCCTCATCAACGAGGACGGCTATATCGAACAGGAATGGCGCAGTGTGAAAGTGAACGGACACGTCGACGAGGTCGTCGCGGCGCTCACGACATGAAACGAGACGGCTTCCAAAACGGGGGCCGTTTTTTTGTGCGCCTCGCATTACAATTTTATTTCAAATACTAAATTCAGAATTAGGGTAAGATAAAGCGGAAAAGTGGTATATTACAAAAATATTACACGACATCGGACCGGATTAATGCCTTGTCAACTTGACGAAGTTGAGAATGTTCTGAAAAATATGAAGGAACGGTGAACACCAGATTTACATAGGGGGCAGAGTAGCATGGAAAAGTTTGAAGCGGTCCTGACGAGTTTATCGAACCTCGTCTGGGGGCCACACTTATTGATTCTATTGATTGGGACAGGCGTCTATTTGACGTTCCGGCTCGGCTTTATCCAAGTGACGCGGCTCGGATACGGTTTGAAAGAGGCGTTCCTCCCGAAACAGAAAACGGGAGCGGAAGCAGAGAAACAGAAAAAGCAACGCGGTGACATCTCTCACTTCCAAGCGCTCATGACAGCGCTCGCGGCCACGGTCGGGACCGGGAACATGGTCGGCGTTGCGACGGCGGTCGTCCTCGGGGGACCGGGCGCCATCGTCTGGATGTGGCTCTCCGGTTTCATCGGGATGGCGACGAAGTACGCCGAGGCGATTCTCGCCGTCAAATATCGTGTCGTCGATGAGCGGGGCGAGATTGCCGGCGGACCGATGTATTACTTGGAGCACGGCTTGAAGAAGAAGTGGCTCGGCATGACGTTCGCCTTGTTCGCTGCGATTGCCGCGTTCGGCATCGGCAACGGCGTCCAGACGAACTCAATCAGTATGGCACTCAACACGTCATTCGGGATCCCGATGCTCGTGACGGGCATCGGGCTCATGGTGCTGACTGGATTCGTTATCCTCGGGGGCGTCAAATCGATTGGGAAAGTCGTCGGCGTGTTCGTGCCCGTTATGATCATCGGCTATGTCGGTGGGGGTCTCGTCATCCTCGTCATGAACTTCGAGTTGATTCCGTCGGCGTTCGCGACCATCTTCTCGAGCACGTTCAGTGCGGAAGCTATCGGCGGTGGGGCGCTCGGTGCCGCGATTCGATACGGGGTCGCACGCGGCGTGTTCTCGAATGAGGCGGGCCTCGGCTCGGCGCCAATCGCAGCGGCAGCCGCGAAGACCGATTTCCCGGGACGACAGGCGCTCGTCTCGATGACGCAAGTGTTGATCGATACGCTCATCGTCTGTTCGATCACCGGGTTGACGATTGTCATGAGTGGTCAGTATACGAGCGGTCTGCAAGGCATCGAGTTGACGCAAGCGTCATTCGCGTACTTCCTCGGTCCGATTGGGGAACTGATCGTCACAATCTCGCTCGTCTTCTTCGCGTTTTCGACAGTGATCGGCTGGTGTTATTATGGGGAACGGTCGGTCTATTACTTGCTCGGGGAGAAAGCCATCATGCCGTATCGGATGATGTATATCGTCGTCGCCGGACTTGGTGCGATGACGACGAACTTGAACTTGATTTGGGCCATCTCGGACGTCTTCAACGGCCTGATGGCGATTCCAAACTTGATTGGTCTCTTGTTCTTGTCAGGTGTCGTCGTCGCCGAGACGAAGCGTTTCGAGCTCGAACGGAAAAAAGAACTGCGGCAAGCGGCCGCTTAACCAAAAGGAAGCGCCCTCGCATGAGGACGCTTCCTTTTGTCATACTTTGAATTGACCGATCAACGTGTTCAATTCGTCCATCTTCTGTTGCGAGATCTCGGTGACACGGTTCAACTCGCTGAAGCGGTCGACAGACATCGTCACTTTCTCAGCGATTTCCTGCGTGCCGAGCGCACCGTTGTTGACCGTGACGGCCACGTCTTGGATGACCCTGATCATGTTCGACGTCAACTGTTCGAGTTCGATGGCGGCCTCGGCGAACTCGGAGGCGGTCGCTTCGAACCGGCCGGCGTCTTCGCTGTAATGCTCGGCCGCTTCCTCGAGTTGGTCATAGTCTTTCAACACGTTCGTATCGAGGAAATGGAGCATCTCGCTCGACGTGTCGTTCAAATGGTCGACGGAGTGGAGCACGGTCGTCGAGATGGCTTGAATCCGTTCGACGGTCGTCCGGCTCGTCTCGGCCAGTTTCCGAATCTCATCGGCGACGACGGCGAACCCGCGTCCCGCTTCACCGGCCCGAGCGGCTTCAATCGAGGCGTTCAATGACAACAGGTTCGTCTGGGCAGCGATGTCCAAAATGTCGTTCGTGAGCGTCGCAATCTCGCGGACGGCTTTGGCGTCTTGCATTGCCTGCTCCAAGTTGACGCGCGTCGACGACAGGACGTGGAGCGCGGACGCTTTCGCCTCGACGGCATGGTCGCGCAAGGCGACGGCGCGGGTATCGACTTGCTCGGCCTCGGCTTTTCGCTCGGCGGCCATCGTCACGATGTTGTGCAGCGTCCGTTCCATATCAGAGGCGGACGCGTTCATTTCTTGGGCGCTCGCGGCCGTCTGTTGCATCCCGGCCGTCAAGTCCTCGGTCGTGGCGGCCGTCGTCGTCATATACGTGTCGAGCTCGCGCAACTCGTCATACATGTGTGCCGACTGTTCGGTCACCCCGTGAGACACACCGTTCACTTGCAAAATCAATTGCCGCAGATTGGCGAGGAACTGGTTGAAGTCGCGGGCGAGTCCCGAGAACTCGTCGCGGCGCTTCACCGGGATGGCCGTCGTCAAATCACCTTCGCTCGTGGCCAACTCCCGCATCTTCACTTTGAACTCCTTGAGCGGCTCGAAAATCGAGCGGAAGATGAACACCATCATAAGCACGGTGAAGATGACGGCCGCGGCCATGATGACGATGAGCGTGAGCTGGACTTGTTCGAACAGCGCCGCACCGGATTCCGTGTCAGACCGAATCTCATCGCGGTTCAAGTTGACGAGCAGACCGAGCGTGTTCGAGAGGGCGTCGGCGGCCGGTGTCGCCGTGTCCCGGATATAGGCGTCGGCCGCGGCTTGACCGTCCTCGTTCGAGATGCGGACGAGCTCCTCGATGTTCGTTTTAAATGTCGCCCATTGATCCGTCGCTTGATCGAACAGCTCTTGATCGGCTTTCGTGATGATGGTCGATGAATAACCGCTCATTTGTTGTTCGAGAATCGTGATGCCCGTGTTGAGGTTCGTTTCGACATTTTGCTTCGTCACCTCGTCCTCGATCAAGGCGTGACGCATCATCTGTTGACGAATCTCAAGCAGCTGTTTATCGACGAGATGAATTTGGTCCATCCCCGGTACCCACGAGACGGTCATATCTTGTTGGGCGGCCTTGGATGCATTCAACGCATAAAACGAGTAGCCGCTCACCCCGAGCAACAACACGAGCAAGACGGTGAACGCGACGATCAGTTTATTACGAATTGACATAGGAATCCCCCTCGAAAAAATAATGCTTCTTTCTAAGCATAATGAGATTAGGGGACGGACCGAATAGGCGTTTTTGGAAACGAGTCAATATTACGAGGACATTCCCTAAGTTTTCAAAAAAGACATCAAGATTGGCGAGATGGGATTTTCTTTTTTGTCTTATAAAAAAGTGGTATGATAATGGACGATGTATTGAAAACTGTTGGAGGTGGAACCTTTGGCTCGAATCACAGAAGCTGAAGTTCGGCACGTCGCCGGACTCGCCCGACTTGCGATCACAGAAGATGAAGTGACGCACTTCACGGAGCAATTGACAAAAATCCTCGAGTTCGCCGAGCAACTCGATGAACTCGATACGACGGGCGTCATCCCGACGACCCATGCCCTAGATTTGAAAAACGTACTACGCAAAGACGAGGTTCGTCCTTCACTTCCACGCGAGGAAGTCGAACGGATGGCACCTGATTGGGAGAACGGCCAAGTCCGTGTCCCAGCGGTCTTTGAATAAGGAGGCCCTTCATGAGTTTATTTGATCACGGTGTAGCCAAGCTGCATACGCTTATAAAAGAAGGCGAAGTCACGGTATCCGACCTCGTCAAAGAATCATTTGACCGCATCGAGGCGACCGACGAGAAAATCGGTGCCTTCTTGACGCTCAACGAAGACGCGTTCGAACAGGCGAAACGGATGGACGAGCTCGCCAAGACCTCGGACAACCCGCTCTTCGGTTTGCCGATCGGCGTCAAAGACAATATCGTCACGAAAGGGACACGCACGACGTGTGCCTCGAAGTTCCTCGAGAACTTTGTCCCGGCACATGACGCGACGGTCGTCGAGCGTCTCCATGACGCCGGTGCCGTCACAATCGGGAAGTTGAACATGGACGAGTTCGCGATGGGTTCATCAAACGAGAACTCGGCGTTCAAAGTCGTCCGTAACCCGTGGGACCCAACGCGCGTACCAGGCGGTTCGTCAGGCGGTTCAGCGGCAACGGTCGCGGCCGGCCAAGTCCTGTTCAGCCTCGGCTCGGATACGGGTGGCTCGATTCGTCAACCGGCGGCCTATTGTGGCGTCGTCGGGATGAAACCGACGTACGGTCTCGTCTCACGTTACGGCCTCGTCGCATTCGCCTCGTCGCTCGACCAAATCGGTCCGCTCACACGTACGGTCGAAGATAACGCCTACTTGTTGAACGCGATTGCCGGTCATTGCGACATGGACTCGACGTCAGCAACGGTCGACCTTCCGGATTACACGAAATCGCTTCACGGCGACATCAGAGGCATGAAGCTCGCGCTTCCAAAAGAGTTCATGGCCGAAGGCGTGTCAGACGGTGTCCGCAAACAGATTGAAGAAGCGGTCGAGACGCTCAAGTCGCTCGGTGCGACGGTCGAGACGGTCTCGCTCCCGACGGTGAAATATGCGCTCCCGACATACTACTTGCTCGCGTCATCAGAAGCGTCTTCGAACCTCGCCCGGTTTGACGGCATCCGTTACGGACGCCGCGCCGAGGCAGATGCGCTCGAAGAAGTGTTCACGTATTCGCGCGAACAAGGTTTCGGAGAAGAAGTGAAACGCCGCATCATGCTCGGGACGTACGCACTCAGCTCGGGTTATTACGATGCGTTCTATAAGAAATCGCAACAGGTCCGCACGCTCATGAAGCAAGACTTCGCGAACGTGTTCGCCGACTACGATGCGATTATCGGACCGACTGCGCCGACGGTCGCGTTCAAACTCGGTGACCAGCTCGAAGATCCGCTCACGATGTATGCCAACGATATTATGACGATTCCGGTCAACTTGGCGGGCATCCCGGCCATCTCGGTACCGGCTGGCTTGTCAGAAGGCCTCCCGGTCGGTTTACAGATCATCGGGAACCATTTCAGTGAACCAACACTCTACCGCGTGGCCCATGCTTTTGAACAAGCAAACGGCGGTTTCAAGATGCCACAGCTCTAAGGAGGACGTACGATGAACTTTGAAACAATCATCGGGATCGAGGTGCACGCCGAGCTGAGCACGAAGTCGAAGATTTGGTGTGGCTGCTCGCGCACATACGGTGCCGAAACGAATACACAGACGTGTCCGATTTGTCTCGGACACCCGGGCGTCTTGCCTAAATTGAACGAAGAGGCGGTCAATCTCGCCATCAAGGCCGCGATGGCACTCAACTGCGAAATCGCGACCGACACGAAATTCGACCGCAAGAACTATTTCTATCCGGATACGCCGAAAGCGTATCAAATCTCGCAGTTCGACCAGCCAATCGGCTTCAACGGTCACGTCGACGTCGAAGTCGACGGTGAGATGAAGCGGTTCCGCATCGAACGCGTCCATCTCGAGGAAGATGCCGGGAAGATGAACCACACGGGCGAGAAACACTCGGTCGTCGACTTCAACCGGACCGGGTCACCCCTCATCGAGATCGTCAGTGAGGCTGACATGCGTTCACCGAAAGATGCCGTTGCTTACCTCGAGCGCTTGAAAGAAGTGCTCTCGTTCGCGGGCGTCTCGGACGTCAAGATGGAAGAAGGGTCGCTTCGTTGCGACTGTAACATCTCGGTCCGTCCGTTCGGACAAGAACCGTTCGGCACGAAGACGGAGCTTAAAAACTTGAACTCGTTCTCGAACGTCTTGAAGGCGCTCGAGTATGAGGAAGACCGTCACCGCAAACTGCTCATCACGGGCGGCGTCATGCGTCAAGAGACGCTCCGTTTTGACGAGGCGGCGAAGAAGACGATCCTCATGCGTGTCAAAGAAGGAGCGGCCGATTACCGCTACTTCCCAGAGCCGGACCTCGTCCGTCTCGAAATCGATGAGGAATGGAAAGAACGCATCCGCGCCACGCTTCCGGAACTTCCGGTCGCACGTCGCGAACGTTATATGAACAACTACGGCCTGTCAGCGTATGACGCCAAGGCGCTCACATCGACGCGGGAGTTCTCGGACTTCTTCGAAGCGACGACTGCGGCCGGTGCCGAACCGAAAGCGGCCGCGAACTGGCTCATGGGCGAAGTGCTCGGTCACTTGAACAAATCGGATGATACGATCGAGACGATGAAATTGACGCCGAGCTCGCTCGCGGAGTTGATTCGTTTGATTGGAGAAGGTACAATTTCTTCGAAGATCGCCAAACGCGTGTTCACAGCCATGATCGAAGAAGGCGCCGAGCCGAAGGCGTACGTCGAAGCGAACGGTCTCGCCCAAATCTCGGACGAGAACTTGCTCCGCGGCTACATCCTTGACTTGTTCGAAGCGCATCCGCAGATGATTGAAGACTTTAAGAACGGGAAAGACCGTGCCAAAGGCTTTATCATCGGACAGATCATGAAGCAGACGAAAGGGATGGCGAACCCGGCACTCCTCGATGGCTTGTTCCACGAAGAGATCGCCAAACGCTAAACAAGCGGCGAGGCACTTGTGTCTCGCTTTTCGCTCGACTTGAGCATGGGGAGAGAACATTATGCAACGAAAACGCGCACGGGTCATCTATAACCCGACATCTGGAAAAGAAGTGATCAAACGGGAACTCCCGTACATCTTGAACCGCCTCGAGGATGCGGGTTATGAGACGTCGACGTACGCGACGAAAGCAATCGGCGACGCGACGCTCGAAGCCGTTCGAGCCGCGGAGGCCGAGTTCGACTTGATTATCGCGGCTGGTGGGGACGGGACGCTGAACGAGGTTATCTCGGGACTCGCCCCGCTCGACACGCGTCCGACGATCGGACTCATCCCAGTCGGAACAACGAACGACTTTGCCCGAGCGATGCGGATTCCGCTCAACGTCGTCGGTGCCCTCGACGTCATCTGTGACGGTTTCGAGATGCCGGTCGACCTCGGTGAGATTGAAGGGGAGACAGGGGATATCCACTACTTCATCAATATCGCCGGTGGCGGCATCATGACGGAGCTGTCGTACGAGGTGCCGTCGAAACTGAAGACGGCGCTCGGTCAGCTCGCCTATTACGTCAAAGGGATGGAGAAACTTCCACTCATCAAGCCGACGTATATCGAGCTCGAGCACGACGAGGGCACGTTCAGCGGCGAGGTCATGATTTTCCTCACGTCGAACTCGAACTCGGTCGGTGGCTTTGAGAAGATTTCACCACACGCCTCACTGAACGACGGTCTGTTCGACTTGTTCATCTTGCGCAAGTGTAACTTGTTCGAGTTCATCCACGTCGTCCGTTTGTTGCTCCGTGGTGAGCACTTGTCGAGTCCGCTCGTCGAGCACGTCAAGACGGGACGCGTCAAGATGAAGACGACGACGGAACGGATGAGTCTCAATATCGACGGCGAATACGGCGGCGAATGCACGGGCGAGATGCGAAACTTGTTCCGTCACTTGACGGTGCTCGCACCGAACGCGCGCATCCGTGAGATGGAAGACCTGAACGCCCAGTATGAACGCGAACAGATGATTAAACAGCTGTTCAACGTAGCGAACGAGAAAGCAGAATAACACGGCTCGGCGTGGCGCACACGCCGAGCTTTTCGTTCGCTTGGAACGGGTATGAACCAATACACACTATTTTTTGAATCGGGAAAGGAGAGACTCATGTTACCAGTCCAAAAGAATGACCGTCTCGACGTCCACATCCACGACCTCACGCACGAAGGCGCGGGCGTGGCACGGGTCGACGGTTACACGTTGTTCGTCCCGAACGCACTTCCGGGGGAGACCGTGGAGATCGTCGTGACGAAGACGAATAAACAGTACGGATTCGCCCGCTTGATCGATGTGAAAGAAGCGAGTGAGGACCGCGTCGAGCCACCGTGCCCGATTTTCTATCAGTGCGGGGGCTGTCAGCTCCAACACTTCAGCTACGACGGCCAGCTCCGCCAAAAACGGGACCGTGTCGTCGATGCGTTGAAGCGACTTGGCCAATTCGATGTGCCCGTCCACGAGACGATCGGCATGCCGGAACCATGGCGTTATCGCAACAAGGCGCAAGTGCCGTTCAAAGACGAGGCCGGTCGCCTCGTCGCCGGTTTCTATCGTCCACGTTCGCACAATATCGTCGAGATGAAGGAATGCCTCATCCAAGACGAGCGGAACGATGAGGCCGTCCAAGTCGTCCGTGACGTTCTCGCGGCGCACGGTGTGCCGGCGTACGATGAGAAGACCGGGCGCGGCGTCATCCGCCACGTCATGGCCCGTTACGGCTACCATTCGGGTGAATTGATGATTGTCCTCATCACGAAGACGACGAAAATAAAAGGCGTCAACGAGATTGTCGCCGACATCTTGAAACGTCTGCCGGACGTGACGTCGATCATGCAAAACGTCAACCCGGACAAGACGAACGTCATCTTAGGGTCGACGAACAAATTGTTATATGGCCATGAGACGATTGAGGATAAAATCGGTGGACTGACGTTCACGATTTCCCCGCACTCGTTCTTCCAAGTCAACCCGGTCCAGACGGAGAAGCTGTACGGCAAGGCGCTCGAATACGCGCAACTCACCGGGACGGAACAAGTCGTCGACGCCTATTGCGGCATCGGGACGATCAGTCTGTTCCTCGCCCGGAAAGCGGCGCACGTGTACGGCGTCGAAGTCGTACCGGAAGCGATTGAGGACGCGAAACAGAACGCGCTCGTCAACGAAATCGACAACGTGACATACGCGTGTGGAGCGGCAGAAGATGTGTTGCCAAAGTGGAAGCAGGATGGCATCAATCCGGACGTCATCGTCGTCGACCCACCACGTAAAGGCTGTGCCGAGTCGTTCCTCGAGACGATGGTCGAGATGGCACCGAAGCGCATCGTCTACGTGTCGTGTAACGTCGCGACGCAAGCGCGCGATATGCGTTATCTTGCGGACCGTGGCTACAAATTAGTCGAAGTCACACCGGTCGACATGTTCCCGCATACGGCGCATGTGGAGACGGTGGCGTGGATGTCTAAGATAAAATAATGAGAGCTTAAGAGCGTTATAAATAGGGAATTTCAGAGTTTAAGGACTAAACCGAAAGCTCTGAAATCCCTTTTTTAAAATTCCGATGAGAACATGTACAGAAAGTAGAAAGTCGACATGTTCAGAACAGATGAAATACCATTGCGTGGTAAAAAAAGCAGGAGGATGTTTTTTTCAGTAAGAGCTAAATTGTGTGGAGCTTGATGGAAATTTAATAATAATGATTGTTTATTTCAAAGGGATTTATGGATATATGTAGAAAAGATTAATACTATTAATTTTCTATGTTATTTTTTAAACATAGTCAATTAAAAGGATAAATAGTTCGATTATAGATAGATTTGAAATAATATTTTTGGAGGTTTAAAATGTATTCAAATAATTTTGATTTAGAAGAGATTTCATTATCATTGGATAAAGTACTAGGCCATTTAGAGTACCCTGGCGTGGCAAAGAATGATTATGTCATTGTTGCTAAAAAGATTAGTGAAATTATTGATGTATTAGTTGGTTATATGGAATCAAATTATTCCAAAGTAAGCGGTCTGCGAAACCATAATCGTATGTATTGGACGATTTATATGCAGGAACTCGGTCGTGCGCTTTATGGAATGGGATTATGTGCTTACAAAACAAACAAATTTGATGACGCTCAAGATTGGGTAGGCTTCGCAGTCACTGCTAACACTGATGAACGCTTCGTCAAGTATTGCGATGATTTGAATGCAGCCGCAGCTAGGGAGCAAGGTTTTCTTGTAACTCAAACATTGGCGCAAACATTGGCGGGATTCTCATGGGATATTAACCAGAGGGCAGAAGAGCTCATCAGTGGCCTGGCTTGAATATTTTTTGTTTGTAAGAAAATATGTGACATAATACCGCGTGATGGATTGGTATCCATCACGCGGTAATTGGAATAGATTTAATGAATTAAAAACAACATATAATTGGGATTTCGAGAAACACTAACTGTATATAACATTTCTAAAATATGATTCTGTTAATTTTATTATTTTACTTCGTGTTTTTTTACAAATTCTATTATGATTATTTTTGGAAACGGTATAGCAACTTAGAATAGAATCGAACTGATTTAAATAGTGAGGTGAAATTTTATTGAATAGGATAATTATATTAATCTGTATACTTTAATTAGCATTATTAAATTAATAGTTTTAAGAGTTGCTAAGTTATTTTAGGATTATTTAATGATTAAGGAGGATTAAAAAATCTGAAGAGTATAAAGAAAGTAAAAAGAAGATTGAGTAAAATAAATAATGAAAGTATTTTTAATACTATAAGGGAGTACGTATTGATTAGTCCGATTGTAAGTTTAGTAATATCAATACTTTTACTGCTTATAGGAGCTTTTATTGCTGCAATTATTAACTATATTTCTAGTGATCCGGAGCAATTAAGAAAGTTCATACTCTCATTTTTGATTTGTCTATTACTTTTAGGAATAGGCTTTATGTTTTTTTGGGATTTTTGGAGTTTTAAAAAAAAATATGCCTACATTAAAAACGAAAATACTAAGTTAGCTGAAGAAATGATTGGGATATTTGAGAGAGCTCAAAACACATTAACATTAGTAGATGGTTTAAATGCTATTCAATGCTTTAAAATTGAACGGCATACAGATGATAATCATCTATTATTTAGATTTCATCAAGTTTTCTCCCTAAAATCTTACTACTTTAAAATATCGAGATATAAAAGAAAAGAAATAGAGGTACCAATAAATCTTTTTAAATGGCTTGGAGAATCGAATAAACAAAAAGTACCGGACTACGGAGTAGAAATTAACAATCTATTATATGAATGGATGCTGAATCAAAGTAAAAAGGGTATATATAATAAACTGATTGAAACGTGGGATGCTGAACTTGATTTAACAAAAAAAATTAGCTTTATTCATTATCATATTTTATTTGAAACGCGAGATGTATTGACCATATCCGAATTAAAGACTGACAGTGTTTTGGATTATGTTCAAAAAATGGAGTACAATGGTCTAAACAGTGAGCATGAAAACAGAGTATATCACACTATACGAATAATGTTACAAAGTGAACATGGGTTTGTAGAATTCATGATTTTAGTTATTGTAAATAAACATTTAATGAACGATGAACTTCTCGATTTTCTGTTAAATAGAATACTTTTTAAGGAGTGAATAAAATTATGAAATTCTTTAATAAAAGTTCTAAAATAACTCCTAAAGAGGCAATTAAGCGATTTGGGCCTACAATTAAAACAAATGTTACAGCAAAAGATTTATCAAAAGGTGCGGAGATTCAACTCAAGAGAGCCACAGATATCAATTTCAGATTAAACGAAATAAAACAATATTCTGATTCAGATGTTATTGTTGTAAAAGGTGAAGTTCTGTCTCGAAAATCTAAATTAAAAAAGCCGAAAAGAAGAATTAAATCAATATGATTAAAATTAGATTGAAATTAATCTACTTTTTGTGAAGTCAAGTGAGAGTTTTTAGGACTAAAAAATCGTCAGAATATCATTTAAGATATTTTGATGATTTTTTTATGGTCATATAATATAATTCCTTATTTCTCCTCTAAACAACAATCGTGTACTATCTTGAATTTTTTTAGGATACATTGCTATACTTTAATACAATAAATTTGCTACAGTTTTTTACTGGTGATAAAAAATAAAAACATTACTTAATTGCTGTTAGGAATCAAAAATTATAGAATATAACTTATTTTTGTTGGACCAGATAAGAAAGGGAATGATTTTTATGAAAGAAAACTTCTGGCGCGATCTGCCGCGTCCATTCTTTATACTTGCCCCGATGGAAGACGTGACCGATGTCGTCTTCCGCCACGTCGTCGCTCATGCCGGTCGACCTGACGTCTTTTTCACCGAGTTCGCGAACTCGGACAGCTACTGTCATCCAGAAGGGAAAGGCAGCCTGCGTGGACGCTTGACGTTCACCGAGGACGAGCAGCCGATGGTCGCCCACATTTGGGGAGACAATCCGGACTACTTCCGCGAGATGAGCATCGGGATGGCCGAGATGGGCTATAAAGGTCTCGACATCAATATGGGTTGCCCGGTCCCGAACGTGGCGAAGCGTGGGAAAGGGAGCGGACTCATCCTCCGTCCTGACGTCGCGGCGGAACTCATTCAAGCGGCGAAAGCCGGCGGCATCCCGGTCAGCGTCAAGACACGTCTCGGCTTCGCGAAGCTTGACGAGTGGCGCGACTGGTTGACGCATCTCTTGAAGCAAGACATCGCCAACTTGTCGATTCACTTGCGCACACGCAACGAGATGAGTAAAGTCGATGCACATTGGGAGATGATCCCAGACATCGTCAAACTGCGCGATGAGATTGCACCGGATACACTCATCACGATTAACGGTGATATCCTCGACCGTCAGATGGGATTAGAACTCGTCGAGAAATATGGCGTCGACGGCGTCATGATTGGCCGTGGGATTTTCAAGAACCCGTTCGCGTTCGAGAAAGAGCCGCGTGAGCACTCGATGGAAGAACACCTTGACTTGCTCCGTCTTCAACTCGATTTGCAAGACAAGTTCCAAGAAGACGTCCCGCGTTCGATCTCGAACCTGCATCGCTTCTTCAAGATTTACGTGAAAGGCTTCCGCGGGGCGAGCGACCTCCGTGTGAAGCTCATGGACACGAAATCGACAGACGAAGTGCGGGCGCATCTCGATGCATTCGTTGAGAACTACCACAAAGAAGAAGCGGCGCTTGCCGAGGCCGCGTCGACAGTCGAATAAGTAATGATGGGATTCAGCAGATGCTGGGTCTCTTTTTTATGTGGCGATAATGAATCGAAACTTTTGATTCACTTGGTTCGTAAGAAGGGATGGGAGGGATGAACATGAACGAGTGGCGCGAATCAGCAGTCGGTCTTGGCCTTGTGTTTGGAACGGCTGGCGGGCTGATCATCTCATTATTATTCGATTTTCCGTCGATGTATGGCATCGTCATCGGTTCGATTATCGGCTATTGGATTGGGCTCTTCATCTCCATCCGTGCGATAAAACGATGACGACCCATTATTAAAACAGGAGGAGCGTTTCTATATGAGTGAATTCCAATTTATTACAAGCAATCACCTACTGAAAGAAGTCGAAAATCCGTATATCGAGTTCTTATCGATCAACGAGGCTATCAAAAAAGGTGTCATCTTGCCTGAAATGCTCACAGACGATGAGGACCTCGACCGCGATGAGAAGATTTTGATGAATGTCGAGTCGGAAGAGCAGCTCGACGAGATTGAGATCAAGCGCGACTTGTACTATGACGTGGAGAATGTTGAGGCGTACTCGGAAAAACCACACGTCGTGGAATTGCGTTGGCGTTATACGGATGCGAGAGCCGAACAGCTCGTTGAGTATATCGTCGACCATCTCGAGACAGCGGATGAGGTTGAGATTTGGAAAGTGTGGGTCGATGAACAGACCGAACCAAGCGTCAAGTCAATCACGCGCGACGAGTTGACGATTGATGCGCTACGTTTTTTAGGTGCAGATGGGTTCGAACGACCGGAATGCCTTCGCGTGACAAAAGCATAACCTGACCGAACGAGATGTCTCGTTCGGTTTTTTTGTTTTGTCTCCTCACTTGAAAAAGACTGCTATATTATGAGGAGAAGAGTCAGGAGGGAATACCATGCACATTTTAATCGTTGAAGACGACCGGACGATCGCCTCCGGTCTCCAATATTCGCTCGAACAAGAACAATTCACGACGACGCTATGCCAGAACGTGGCTGATGCGACCAAGTTGATTGAACAACAGTTACATACGATTGACCTGTGTCTGTTCGACTTGTCGTTGCCGGACGGGAGCGGCTATGACTTGTGTCGGCTCGTAAAACAAAAACAGGACATACCTGTCATCTTTTTGACAGCGTTCGATGATGAAGTGAACGTCGTCATGGGACTCGATATGGGGGCGGACGACTACATCACGAAACCATTCCGGGTCCGTGAACTCATCTCACGGATTCACTCGGTATTGCGCCGCTACAATAAACAGGCGAGTTCGCCAATTCTGACGATCGGGTCGGTCGAAATCAACACGCAGGACGCCAAAGTCACAAAGGATGGGAGCGAGATTTTATTGACGGCGCTTGAATACCGCTTATTGCTCATCTTCGGCAGACATACAGGACAAGTGTTGTCCCGAGCCCAGCTGCTCGACCAGATTTGGGACATGGGTGGGGACTTCGTGAATGACAATACGTTGACCGTTTACATCAAACGGTTACGCGAGAAGCTCGAAGACGACCCGCAACGGCCGACGTTGATTAAGACGGTTCGCGGGATTGGATATAAGGTGGAACGCTGACATGTTGCGCAATCGAGAAATCCGTATCTATTTAGTCAGTCTGTTGCTGCTGATTGGGGTGGCTTCTATCGTCGCAGCTTTGTTCCTATCGATGGAGGCCGTCATTCTCGTCCTCCTTTTGTCGGTCGCGTTCTTGATCGTGACATATCGGTTCACGGCGTGGCGCTATCGGGAGATCGATCAGCTGTCGAGTTACCTGCAAGAAATCAGCAACGGTAACTATAAACTCGATGTCCGCGACAACCGTGAGGGCGAGCTCAGTCTGTTGAAGAGCCAAATCTATAAAGTGACGAAGATGCTGTCCGAGCAAGGGACGCATCTCGAAGAGGACAAGCAGAAGTTGACGGATGCCATCTCCGACATTTCCCATCAGCTGAAGACCCCGCTCACCTCGATGACCGTCATGGCGGACTTGCTCAGTGACCCCCGGCTGTCAGATGACAAGCGTCAAGAGTTCACGCATAACGTACAAGTGCAGCTCGAGCGGATGGAGTGGCTCGTCTCGTCACTGCTCAAGCTGTCTAAAATCGATGCCGGGACGATTCAGTTCAAACGGGAACCGGTATCCGTCCCCGTGCTCGTTCAAGCCGTGACGGAACCGATGCTTGTGCCGATCGATATTAAAATGCAGCGGCTTCAGATTACGGGTGAGCGTGATGTCACGTTCGAAGGCGACTTGAAGTGGACGACCGAGGCGCTCATCAACATCTTGAAGAATTGCGTCGAACATACACCGGAAGAAGGGGAGCTGTTCATCGAATTTAGCGAGAACACACTGTACACGGAAATCGTCATTCGCGACACGGGGAGCGGCATCGCCAAACAAGACATCCCGTATATTTTCCAACGTTTTTATAAGGGTATGAATGCGAGTGACGACAGCGTCGGCATCGGGCTCGCCATGGCCCACAGTATCATCACAAGTCAACAAGGTGAACTGACCGTCCGCAGTGAACGTGGAGCCGGGACCGCGTTTCAAATTCGATTCTACAAAGCAATCGTCTAAGTGACGAAACAGTCACTTTCGAGTCACGGACGTGTCACACTCGCTCGGTACACTCAAAGTAGATCAAGTACTGGAGGGTGCAAACATGAACATATTAGAAGTGCAACACTTATCGAAAGTATACGGAAAAGACGAGATGGAAGTGCGGGCGCTCGATGACGTGTCGTTCACCGTCAAAAAAGGCGAGTTCGTCTGTATCGTCGGACCGTCGGGCTCGGGGAAGTCGACGTTGTTACATTTGCTCGGCGGCGTCGATGTCCCGACGAGTGGACACGTGTTGATCGACAATACGGATATTTACAAGTTAGACGAGACACAGCTCGCCATCTTCCGTCGTCGTCAAATCGGTTTGATTTATCAGTTTTACAACTTAATCCCGATTTTGACGGTCGAGGAGAACATCACACTACCAATGTTGTTGGACGAACAAAAAGTCGACGCCGCCCATTTGGAGCGCATCATCGGCATCCTCGGGCTATCGAACCGGATGACGCACCTGCCGAACCAGCTGTCTGGCGGACAGCAACAACGCGTCTCCATCGGTCGGGCGCTCATCAGCAACCCGGCCATCATCTTGGCCGATGAGCCGACAGGGAACTTGGACAGTCAAAACAGTGAAGAAATCATGAGCCTCCTCAAACTGTTCAACAAGAAGTTCAATCAGACGCTGATCATCATCACGCATGACGAACGAATCGCCTTGCAGGCCGACCGGATCATCTCGATCGAGGATGGGAAGATTGCGAAGAACGAGGTCGTCCGCTCATGAACATCATCAATAAAATGACGCTTCGACACTTGCGTGAAAACAAGCGGCGTTCGCTCGTCACCATCATCGGGGTTATCATCTCGGTGGCGATGATCACGGCTGTGACGACACTCGGTTCATCGTTCTTAGACTTGATGATCCGTCAAGACATCGCGGACAATGGAGAATGGCACGTCCAATACATCAACACGAATGAGGAGCAGGTCGAGGCAATTCGAAATGATGCATCGACGAAGGATGTCATCCTTTCAAGTGACGGCTATGCAGAATTAAAGAATTCACAGAATGCCTATAAACCGTACTTATACGTCCGGAACTATAACACGTCAGGGCTCAAGAACTTTCCCGTCGACTTGACGGAGGGACGCTTGCCAAACAAAGAAGGCGAAGTCGTTATTTCTGAGGCCATCCGTCAAAATGCGCAAGTCACGTACAGTATCGGGGATGAATTGACGATTGAGATCGGTGAGCGCATGGACGAATCATCAGGTCGCGTATTAACCCAAAACGATGGCTTGATCCGTGACGGGGAGACGATGCTTGAACAGTTGAAAATCGAGGATACGGTGACGTTGACCGTCGTCGGCACGATGACGCGCCCAGCCTGGGAGCCGACTTGGTCGCCGGGCTATACGGTCGTCGGATACATTGACGACAAAGCGTTGAACGGTGCGATCGTCGATACGTTCGTCGCCTTGAACGACGTGAACGGCTCGATCTATGAGGATACGAAACAAGTGATGAACGAACAGAAGATTGAAGGGGTCGCTTATAACTCATCGTTGCTCCGTTATTACGGGGTGACGGACGACGGCGGATTGCGTAAGACGTTGTATGGTTTCGTCGGGATCATCATGACGGTCATCGTCATCGGTTCGATTTCGCTCATCTATAACGCCTTCGCCATCAGCGTATCTGAGCGTTCTCGTTACCTCGGGATGCTTGCGAGTGTCGGGGCGACGAAACGGCAAAAACGAAACTCGGTCTTTTTTGAAGGACTGATTATCGGAGGGATTAGCATCCCGATCGGTATCATCGCCGGGGTGACCGGAATCGGGGTCACGTTCTTGTTCATCAACGCTTTTGCGGAGAAGGCGCTCAACGTGACGGAGAAGTTTGAAGTCGTCGTCACCCCGCTCACACTCCTGTTGACGGTCTTCATTTCGAGCGTGACGATTTTCATCTCGTGTTATCTGCCGGCGCGCCGCGCTTCGAAGATTTCTGCGATTGACGCGATTCGTCAGACCCAGGACGTGCGACTGACGTCGAAGAACGTGAAGACGTCGAAACTCGTGCGACGGATCTTCGGATTGGAAGCGGAGATTGGGCTGAAAAACACAAAACGCAACCGGAAACGGTATTTGGCGACGGTGTTCTCGCTCGTCATCAGTATCGTGCTGTTTTTAGTCGTCAGTTACTTCACGGATCGACTCGAACAGTCACTCGAGATGTCACAAGGCACGTACGAGTTCGACATTCTCGTGAACGGGTCGAATCTCAGTAAAGATGACTTACGTCGCTATGAGACGTTGGATAATGTGACGAGCGGGACGTACTTCGAGAACACGACCGTCCAGACGGTGGTTGACGAAGCGCGGTTACCGAGCGCGGTCACCGAGAATGAAGACTTGGTGTCCACGTTCGTCGATGGGAAATTTGTGTACTACGTTTCGCTTTATCAATTAGATGATGAAAGTTTCGATGCGTACTTGAAGCAGATCGGGGCATCCGCCAGCAATTTTGAAGACGGGGAGATGCCGGGTGCCGTCTTGATTGATGAAGTATCGTATCAAGACGTCGACAAGAAGAAATTTGTGAACTCGAAGACGATTGAGACCGAAATCGGCGATACGCTTGAACTCCGGGACGAGAACGCAACGGACGAGACGGCACCGCTCAAAACAATCAAAATCGGCGCCATGACCGACGTCCCCCCGACCGGTGTGATGACGAGCTCACTTGGATGGCTTGATGTGATCGTTCGGGAAGGGACGTTTGAAGAGGATGCGATTGGTCAATTGATGAAACAATCAAGTCCATCAATCGCCTTGAACACGAGTAATCCTGAGGCGACGCAACAAGTGATTGAGGCGGAACAAAATATGGACCAATACATCTTCAACGTGTCGGAGCAGCGTGAACAACAAGAGCAGGTGTTGTTGCTGTTATCGATTTTCGTCTATGGGTTTATCGTCTTGATCTCGCTCATCTCGGTGGCGAATATCTTCAACACAATCTCGACGAGCGTCTCGCTCCGTCGTCGCGAGTTTGCGATGCTGCGGTCGGTCGGGATGACACCGAAAGGGTTCAACAAGATGGTGTATTATGAAAGCATTTTCTATGGCATGAAAGCATTGGCGTATGGGGTGCCGGTCAGTGTTCTGATCATGTACCTGATTTACCGGGCGCAGATCAACACGTTCGAAGCACCGTTCACGTTGCCGTGGGGCGATATCTTGTTCGTCACGGTCATAATTTTCCTGATCGTTGGTTCTTCGATGGTATACGCGATTTCGAAAGTGAAGTCGGATAATATCATCGACCGTTTGAAGCAAGAGAATAACTAATATGCATGGAAAGGGATTCAGTGTCTACTGAGTCCCTTTTTTTGTAAACTAAGAATGAGAAAAGAGGTGGGAGAATGGACATCCGAGAAGTATTGAGTGGCGGAGATTTGCGCTCGGTCGGCCACGTCGATGAGGTCGTCGCCTACGTCGGGAACGACCCGGACCGATTCAACGAATTGATGACCGGCTTGACCGATGACCGTCCCGTCGTTCGGATGCGGAGCGCAGACGCGATGGAGAAAGTGACACGCCGTCATCCAAAGTTGCTTCAAGCGCATCAAGCGTCCTTGTTCCAACAGTTACATCGTGCCACTCAACAAGAAGTGAGGTGGCACTTGGCGCAACTCATGCCACGGCTGATGTGGACGGAAGACGAGGCGGCCGACGTCGTTCATATGCTCACCGATTGGATTGCTACGGAGACTAGCGCCATCGTCATCGTCAACTCCTTGCAGGCGATCTTCGACTTGAGCGCCGAGCATTCACGCTTCCGTGACGACCTGAAACCCTTGCTCGAATCGCAACTCGAGACGGGGAGTCCAGCCGTGAAGAGCCGCTCAAAAAAACTATTAAAGAAGTTGTGACCGATGGACTTCATTTCCGGTCTATAAAGATGTAAGTACATCGAGAGGGGGATTCGATTGGACGATCAAGCGATTATCGATTTGTATTGGCAACGTTCCGAGCGGGCGATTGAGGCGACGGCGCAAAAGTACGGCGGCTATTGTCATACGATTTCCTATAACATTTTGCATAGTCGGGAAGACGCGGACGAGTGCGTCAATGATACGTACATGAAGGCGTGGCAAGCGATTCCGCCGACACGTCCAGCGCGGCTCGCCGCCTATTTGGCAAAGCTAGTCCGTAACGTCTCGCTCCATAAGTATGAGAAAGCGAACGCGAAGAAGCGCGGGGCGGGGCAAGTCCCGCTCATTGTCAGTGAGCTCGAGCACTGTCTCGCCTCCTCCGTCGCGACCGATTCAGAAGTCGTCGAGTTGTTGAACGACTTTTTGGCCCAGTTGTCGCAAGAGACCCGGCAGATCTTTATGGGGCGTTACTTTCACCTTCAATCGATTAAAGACATCGCGAAGATGCGCCAGGTGAGTGAGAGCAAGGTCAAGATGGTGCTGCTTCGGACTCGGAACGACTTGAAACAAATGCTCGAAGCGGAAGGGGTGGCGCTATGAACGGAGATCGGCTCACACGTTTGATGGGGGACGTCGATGACCGGTTCGTCGAGGAATCGATGGTGGTTGAAGCCAAAAAGCGGAGACATTGGCATTGGATGGGTGGTCTTGTGGCAGCCGCCGCTGTCACACTCTTCGCCGTGACATGGGACGGTTTTAAAGAATTGATTCCACTGTCGGACAACTCAAGCAATATGTCGGTCGCTTATATCGATGAAGGGGACATCGATGTCGGGATGTCATCAGCAAACCTTGCCGAGATGAGTGAGGACGAGCTGTTCTCGAAATGGGAACCTGTCGTGGTACGGGGCGTCGTGAAACAGATTGACCACATCGAGCTCGACTTCAACGGACAAGCGGAATATCAGTCGATTGTGACGATTGGCGTGACAGACGTCTATCGGGGAGACATCGAGCAGGGGAGCACGATTCAAGTTCTCACGGTTGCCGGTGCCGGTTCTGAAGTGCTTCAGTCGGATGCGGACGTCATCTCTGAACTTCGCCTCGGCATGGAAGGGATTTTTATGCCGAGACGGCATGATGCTTCCCACGTCTGGTCACAAAACGGGGCCACGCTTCAAGTGATGGACGTGAGTGATTACGGATTTCCGGACGGTGAGCGATACATGTTCTTGAACACGGACGAAGGACTCGTCTTCAGTCGCGACGCCTATCCGTCGCTACGTGGCGCTGAGACACTCGATGACATAGAGGCGTTCATGACGGAACGGTTCCGTTAACGGGAAGGGGATATGGAAGAGAGGAGGGCTACGATGACAGAGCAGAATTGGCGAGCGTCAGGGGTAGGACTCGGACTGGTGTTCGGAGCCGGGATTGGCATCATCAGTTCGCTCCTACTCGGATTTGAATTAGTGTATGGGATTGCGGCAGGTGCAGCATTCGGCTATCTCATCGGACTCGTGGTGTCATTGACAGGAAAGACATGATTGAAGGGAAGGCTAACTCAAAATGATCGCAAAGAAAATCATGCAGTGGGTGAAGAAGCAAGGAAGTCTTGGGGTTAAGGAAAACTTGCTCGAAATCAGGTTTCGGGTAGGTGGGTTCGGGATTTCGAATGAATCCAAACTGACATTCTTTTCAGATGGGACAGCTAGACGACAGATTATTCGGCGAGAGGATGATTGTTCTAAATCAATCAAATCATTCATTTTTTACGATGAAGCGCAAACAAAAACTCTGTACGGAACATTTCTAGCGCTCGAGACGGAGGAGTGGCCATCTATGTTTGAAGAAAAGAAGTACGAAACAATCGACGGAACACAATGGGGCTTGATCATTACACAACCGGACGGAACCACACGGACGCATGACGGCAGCAACGCTTATCCGGATAACTGGAAGGACGTCACGGCACTGTTCGGCATTTCTTGAATCAGAAGGAGGACATCATATGGATCGCACCATCACTGTCAAAGGAACGGGAAAAGTATCGGCTAAACCAGATTTGATTGTCGTGAGAATGGAGTTGACCTCGAAGGCTGTCCGTTACGAAGAGACGATGAACGGGGCGGCGATGGCCGTCACGCGTCTACAAAAGGCAGTCGAGCAGGCCGGATTCGAGAAAGCAGCGCTCAAAACGACCGACTTCTCGATCGACACCGACTATGAGAGCTACCGCGACAAACAAGGCAACTACAAGTCTCGGTTCCGGGGTTACGTCTGTCAGCAGAAGACGAAGCTCGAGTTTCCGCTCGATACGAAACAGTTGTCCGCGGTCATCGAACACGTCAGCAACTCGTTAGCCGAACCGAAGCTGTCCATCTCGTTCACGATCAAGGATGCGGATTCGGTTCAAGATGAACTGCTCGCGAGCGCGGCGGCGAACGCGCGCCATCGGGCCGAACTGTTGGCGAAAGGGGCCGGGGCGACGCTAGGCGATTTGCTTCAAATCGACTATACGTGGGGCGAGCTCCATCTTTATTCGCCGACGCGTCTCACACTTCATGACGAGGTGCTCTTCTCGGAGGCGGCGATGCCGGAACTCGAACCGGACGAGATTGACTTGAGCGACTCGGCGACGTTCGTGTGGGCGATTCGATGAGACGTGTCATCGGATTGGTGCTATTGTTTCTATCCATCTCCTTGTCGGCCCAAGCTTTGTCGTGGGCGTATGCGTTCGTCGTGTTGGACGGACGGGTGTATGAGGTGATGGATGTCGCCGTATTGGAGGGCGACTTAGGTGAGGTCGTCGGTGAAGTGAGGACGATGGCCGACGATATGGACGGCAGCTATCACGGGGACGCCTCGAACATGTATCCGATCGGGACGACCTATCGGAAAGTGAACGGGGAAGCGATTGAGGACGTGCTCGCGGTCGAGGACGAGGCTGGGTGGAAGCGGGCCGAGTATCGGCATGACGCTCCGTTCAGCATGCGTGACCATTTGGATAAGGTGGCGTATGGGGCGCTTGCTGTCGGTGTGATCGTCTTTGTGTCTATACGTGTGAAGAAAAGACATGAAAATTAAATGAATCCATGATGAGGTTCGGTTCATTAAGGGAACAGTCAACTGTAGACGTGTCGTGTTTTCGTGTAATGGAGGGATTCCCTATGAAAATCCTCATCATCTTTGACTCGATGTACGGGTGTACCGAAAAAGTCGCATATGCCATCAAGGACGGGTTCGGCGACTTACACCGCGTCGACATCATGCAGATCAGCCACGTCGGATACGGCGACCTCGCCAACCTTGATTTGTTCATCGTTGGTTCGCCGACGCATGGCGGGCGCGAGACTGAGGACGTGAAAACCTTTTTAGACGGCCTGTCGGATCATGCGCTCCGAGGCATCCGTGCTGCGGCGTTTGATACGAGCATGGCTGAAGAAGACCAAGGCTTTTTCGTCGGTAAAATCGTCAAATGGTTCGGCCACGCCTCGACCCGGATCGAGCAGCTCTTGTTGGACAAAGGAGCAGAACCGGTGTTGAAAGAATCGTTCATCGTCCTTGATAAAGAAGGTCCACTCAAAGACGGAGAGCTCGAGCGGGCGACCGAATGGGCTCGTCACTTGATGGACAAATAATCTGGCGTGTTCCTTATGGGACGCGTCTTTTTTGACGCGGAATTGTCCGAAGCGTTCGCAAAACGGGTAAATATAAGGGTAGCTCTTTTGTATGGAACGGAGGGAGAATGATGAAAAAATGGGAACGTGACGTCCTCATGGGTTGGATTGTCGTCTTGTTGGTGCTCGTTGCGCATTATGTGATCACGGTATCGCTCGGAAACACGTATTTTGCCGAGTCGACGATGAATCGGATGCTTTGGCTCAGTAGCTTCCCGGCCTTTTTGATTGCCTTTCTCGCAGCCCTCTTCCAAAAAACGAACACGCTCATGCTCGCCGTGCGTCGTGGCGTCATCTGGACGGCCGAACTTGTCGTCGGCTTCTCGCTCGTCGCCTGGTTTTTCCGGGCGTTCGAGACGCTGTTCGTGTCTCCGGGCGCGTATTGGGTGTTCGGAGCGGTCCTACTCGCACCGCTCGTCTATTTGTTCGAGTTCCGCCGTCAGAACCGGGGCACGAAGGCCGGTGCCCACTAAGCGTAGAAAACGTCTCCTCAAGGGGGCGTTTTTAGTCTGGCCAGGAATGGGAATGGGATACAGAAGATTAGAATGGAGGGAGTCACTATGAGTCAGTATTTTTCATCATCATACGAAGAGTCGCGTGAGAAGTTTCTCGCCCTGCTCGACCGCGTCAAACCCTATTATCCGACGGCCCGCGTGATGTCCCACTCAATCGGCGAGGATACGATTGATGTCATCATCGGTGAACCTGCGGGATCACGCGAAGCGGTGCTTCTCATGACAGTCGGGGAGCACGGCATCGAAGGGTACGCCGGGGCCGCCGTGACACACCAGTTCGTCGAGACGCAACTTGAAAACCTTCGGCACGAGTCGACCGGCATCTGTCTCATCCATGCCGTCAATCCGTGGGGAATGAAACACTTCCGCCGCGTCAATGAACATAACGTCGACTTGAACCGAAACTATGTCATCGACCGGGAATCACTCCCGCGTAACGTCAATAAAGAGTATGAAGTCATGCGGCACTTGTTTGTCCCGGACGGCGTCATCGATGACTACCATGAATCGCGCGAACATATCTACTCGTTCCTCGGTTCTGGTATCAAGCTCGACGGGTTTGACGCGATGACCGAGGCGAAAGGCATGGGACAGTATCAGTTCCCGAAAGGTGTCTATTACGGCGGCGAGTCAGATGAACCGTCCGCCATCTTTTTAAAGGAGTTTCAGCACGATTTGCTCGACCGCTACGACCGCGTCATCCACATGGATTGGCACACGGCGCTCGGTCCGACGAACGAGGTGACGATGGTCATCAGTGAACGGGACGGGCGTGATGCGGACGAACTGAAGCGGACATACGGATTGAAAAATATCCAGACGTATGACCCGACCGACGTCCTCGGAGACTCGACGAACCATTTTTATTACGTACGGGACACGCACTATCCGGGCAAACAACTCGTCTCGGCGTTGTTCGAGTTCGGGACATTCGGGACGTCGACGAAAGCGACGATTCGCGAGTTTTTGACGATTATTCTCGAGAACCGGCTCTACTTTGAAGGAACGAAAGACCCGGAAGCCCGCAACGGCATTCGAAAAGAATTCATGGCCATGTTTTATCCGGAAGATGAGTCGTGGCGGACGTCCGTATTACGCGAAGGAGCGGCGGCGATTGAGCATGTCTTGAAAGCCGAATCGCTCTGGCGCGACAGTTGACAGGTTTCCACTTCGGTCAAACGGGAAAAAGTGGGTTGTGGGCAAACACGCACGCCGCTCAACAATCCAACTGGGGGTTTGACCAATGGGGAACTATATTACAGCACATGATGGAACGAGCATTTACGTGGAAGACGTCGGGACAGGCGATGCCGTCGTATTCTTGCACGGCTGGCCGGCAAACAACAACATGTTCGAGTATCAAAAGAATGCGTTGCTCGAAGCAGGCTACCGTTACGTCGGGATCGACTATCGTGGCTACGGCAAGTCGGATGCACCGGCGACAGGTTATGACTATGCGACGATGGCGTCGGACGTGCACATGGTCGTTGACGGTCTTGGCATCAAAGATTTCACGCTCGTCGGCTTCTCGATGGGTGGGGCAATCGCCATCCGTTACGCCGTCGACTTCCCGGATGACGGGTTGAAGAAACTTGTCCTGTCAGGTGCTGCGGCACCGGTGTTCACGCAACGTCCGGACTATCCGTACGGTATGACGCAAGCTGAGGTCGATGCGTTGATTGAAGACACGTTGAAAGACCGACCGAAGATGCTCGAAGGGTTCGGTGAGATTTTCTTCGAGAAAGAACATTCGAAACCGATGCAAAACTGGTTCCATCATCTGTCGCTCGTCGCGTCGAGTCACGGGACAATCGCTTCGGCGAAAGCACTCCGAGATGAAGATTTGCGCGAAGACTTGCCGAAAGTCAATGTCGAGACGCTTATCATCCATGGCGTGCATGACAAGATTTGTCCGTTCGAGTTCGCGCTCGAGATGGAAAAAGGGATCCCGAACTCCCGCATCGAGCGGTTCGAGGAGAGCGGTCACGGTACCGTCCTCGACGAGATGGCCAAGTTCAACAAGACGTTGCTCGAATTTATTTGAGTGTGTGACAAGCCTAGGACGTTCCTAGGCTTTTTTTGATGGCCATCTGTAGCATGTTTGTTACGGTTTTTGAGGCTAGAATGACTTCTAGTCGGGTATAGCTACAGTGAAGCCGTTTCGGGTGATTCCGTTTAGATTGGTCAACAATATATGTGAGACAAGAGGTTTGAATCACGGTCAAGATTGGCTTTGTAGAAGCCGCTCCGGGCCGTGCCTGTTTGTGTGTTGTCACACAATGCGAATAGCTTGTCTGGAAACGCTTCATCAGAAAAATGAAATGAACCTCCTTTTGACAGAACAGATGCAGATTAGATGGTCAATTTGTGCTGACTAGACCCTAATACATGGTACAATGAAGAGGTGGATTTTTAGATTGAGGAGAGATTGTACATGAATATCGCTTTCTTTTTATATCCGAAAGAAGACGTCAAATATCTAGACCCGGAATCGACGGTGCGTCAAGCGCTCGAGAAGATGAAGCATCATCGCTTCACCTCGGTGCCGCTCGTATCCGAGAACGGCTTTTACGCCGGGACGATGACGGAAGGGGATTTGCTCTGGGCACTCGCCGAACAGCTTCGCGGGGAAGAAGACTACGAAAAAGTGCTCCGGACACGGTTGAAAGATATCAAGCAACGCGTACGGTATAAGCCGGTCGCCATCACGGCGCAAATCGAGGAGCTCGTCGATGCGATCACGGATCAAAACTTCGTGCCGGTCGTCGATGACGGGAAGTATTTCATCGGTATCATCCGGCGCCGCGACATCATCGAGTACTACTCGACGAAGTTGCAACAGCTCGAGAATAAAGTGAACTGAACGAACGGACCAACCTGTGTGAAAGCAGGTTGGTTTTTGTATGTGTGAGTACAAGCAACGGGGAGGCGAGCTATAGATGGAAGCGCGAGTCATTGAATCGATTGAACTATGGTTTCAAGAGGCAGGGTCTGAGGAAGCGGTGAACTTCATCGATTTCATGCTGTTTATGAATGAGTCCGCCTATTCTTTGCTTCATCAAGACACGTTACATGGCATCTTCACCTATCAGGTCCGCTACCAAGACGGGACCTCTCAGTCCGTCTCGTACGATAAAGACGAGTGGGTCGCCCATGAACGGAATGAATGGCAAACCGGTATGAACGGCGGTGAGTGGGTATGGTGGCTCATCGAACGATGGCGTTTTGTCGTGGAGTGGCGCAGTGGTCGGGACTTCCGGTCGGGTGACGAGATAGAAGAGAACTTCTATGGGATGATCCCATACGGTGAAATTCAAGACCTCGATATTCTTCTATATAAGATTATTGAAAATGATGCCCTCAACACAAAAGCATTGATCAAAGAGGGGTATTACCATGACCCGCTGCTGCATGAATGGATTGTCATTCCCGAGTCGACGGAGAGCTTACGGCCGCTCGTCTTGGCCGTCTGTTACAACGAAGGAATCACCGAGACACCCCTAACTATCGAGCGGATTGAAGTGACGTTCACCGATGTGACGACAGGAGCGGTCCAATCACTTGCGAGTGCACTCGAAGCGTATGAGAAACCGGCAGATCTCGATTTAGATGATATGAGGTATCGCCATGACATGTTTTATCGCGACGAGTCCATTCAAGGGACGATTCGTTATGAGGTGACGTATCAAGGCGGAAGGGTCCAATTCGTCGAGCATGACAAATCAGAAATGTTCATGGATTGGGACATGGCGTTGATCAATTGGTTTTTCGAGCATTGGCGAAAACTGTACGAAGCTTATGCCGAAAAATCGTTTCCATCAGGTCGACCGTTGCAACGCTTTGAATCGGGCTATGATTATTGGAAAGCCAGACTGTCACCGGAAGCGTGGGACGAGCTCATTCATTCAACAGACCCTTTTGACCAGCGGCTTTTAACGGATCGGAAACCGCATGACGAGATTCAAAGAGCAAAAGAACAGTTTGAGATGATGTTCCATCAAACAGCGGAACTCCATCTCGAAAATTTGCGTCACGGATTCTATGTTGATCACCTATTGGAACAACGCATCGACGTCGAAAGTTCGTTCGATGCTGTGATTGCGCTTTACGAAGAAATATCCGAGGCAGAGCAGAAAAGGCGAACGAGGGAGCAACTGCTTTATGGGGAAAAGGATGAAGGCAAACTTGATTGATTGAATAAAGGCTATGGAAAAATAGGGACATTCCTTATACTTGTACGTATAGAGTCAAGACATACAATGAAGGAGTGACAATGAATGGCGATGCCCGATTTACATATGCTGCGTGAATCGCTCAAACCGGATTGTGCGAATTGTTTCGGTCTCTGTTGTGTGGCGTTCCACTACTTGAAATCTGAGGATTTCCCCATGGATAAACCCGCAGGACAGCCGTGTGTCCATTTGGCAGATTCGTATGCCTGCAACATCCATTCCGAACTGCGTGAGCGGGGCTTCAAAGGATGTACGGTGTACGACTGTCTCGGGGCCGGGCAGTTCGTGTCACAAGTGACGTTTCACGGACGAAGCTGGCGGGAGGGGGAGGTCGATGGGACGCGCATGTTCGCGACGGTGCCAATCATGAGCCAAGTCCATGAGCTGTTGCTCTACATCACTGACATCCTGACCCGGGAGATCCCTGAGCACGATGCTCGGTTACTCGAGACGTTATTGGAAGAGCTACTGGCTTTCCGTGAGTTGCCGCCTGAACAGTTGACCGGGACGGCGCTGATGGCATTCCGACAACAAGTCCGCCCGTTGTTCGTCCGACTCAGTCAGCACATACGTGCGGAAGGAGTGAAACAGGACGGCCTGACGTTGACGTCACGACATGAGCAAGACCGGGCCGATTTGATTGGTCGAAACGTGAGTCAGCATGACGTGAGAGGAACGTGTTATCGAGGCGCCTTATTGATCGGTGCTAACTTACGCGGGCAAGACCTGTCCTATGTCGATTTCATGGGGGCCGACGTGCGAGACTTGGACGTGCGAGGAGCAACGTTGACCGACAGTCTGTTTTTGACACAGATGCAAGTGAACGCGATGAAAGGGGACCGGCAGACGAGACTGGCACCCGTTTACACGCGACCGAGCCATTGGCTGTAACGCAAGAGACGACTTCCATGTAGGAAAGTCGTCTTTTTTGAGTACATGAGTATTACGAAAGCGGTGGGAAATGGGGGAGCACATATTCCCCGAGCTCCTCGATGACCTCGTCGGCCGGACGTTGCCCGTCGAACAAAGCGAAGAACAAATGATTGACGCCGATGGCCCGATACGCCTCGAGCAGTTTGATCAATTGATTGCGACCCACACGGAAGCCGAGCCGGATTGGAGTCGGAAGCTCGTCCGGGTCGTGCGCCAAATCGAGATGCATCGGCATCGAGAACGGACGGAACCCTTTTCCATGCGTCTGACCTGATTCGCGCCAATCGTTGAGTACTTGTTGTTGGGCGAATGGGGCCTGCGGATAATACATACACCCGTCCCCGTGTTGCCCGATCCAGTCCATTTCCTGCTGCGCGAACCCGGTGATCATCGTCGGGATGCGTTTTTTCGGACGGGGAACGAGCGTCGCCTCATGGACCTCGCCGTACGACGAATCGATGGTCGGATAGTTGTGGTAGAGCGCCTTCTCCATGATACGGAGCGACTCTTTGAACTGCTCGCCCCGTGTCGCATGGTCGACCCCGAGTCCTTTGAAGTCGGTTCGACGGTCACCGGACGAGATGCCGAGAATCAAACGTTCTGGGGACAACGCTTCAATCGTCGCGACTTCTTTCGCCGAACGGAGCGGATGGCGGAGCGGCAAAACGAGGGCGGACGTGCCGAGGGCGATGCGTTTCGTCTGACCGAGCAAGTGTGTGCCATAAATGAGCATGTCGTAAATCTGTCCGACTGCCGGGTCTAGGAAGTTCGGGTCTTTCAGCAAGACGTCTCGGAGCCAGAGCGCCGTGAAACCATAGTCGTCCGCTCGTTGGGCGAGCTCGACTTGATGTTCGAGCGTCGGGGTGCGCATCTTGAAATTTTCTAACGGGATGTGGAGGCCGAGCGTGAGCTCACCCTCCCGATACATCCGATTGTAGCTGACATGATTGTTGAACATGGTGTCCTCCTTATTTCGCTTCCAAACGACGTGAGACGGCGGTCAAGATGACAGCGAGGATGACCATGATGCCACCGACCCAAGGCGTATGCACGAGACCGATCGAGTCCGCGACAATCCCACCGGTGGTCGCACCGAGTGCGATACCGATATTGAAGGCGGCGATGTTGAGCGCCGACGCGACATCGACCGCAGCCGGTACATACTTCTCTGCCAACTGCACGATATATAGTTGAAGGCCAGGTACGTTCATGAAAGCGAGCAGTCCCATCAAGACGATGGCGATGAGTCCCGCGACTTTGAACGGAATCATGAACGACATGACGATCATGACTGCGGCGTGGACGATGAACATATAGAACAACGCCTTGACAGGGTCTTCATTGGCGAGTTTTCCGCCTGCCCAGTTGCCGATGGCGACGGCAATCCCGTAGACGAGTAGGACGATACTAATCAAGCTCGGACTGATATTCGTCACGTCCTGCATGATTGGCGTCAAGTACGTGAAGGCGACGAACGTTCCGCCGTAACCGAGTGCGGTGATCAAGAAGCCGAGCATGATTCGGCCGTTCGTGAGCAATTTCTTCATATCGGAGAACTTCGCTGGCGGCGACTGTTTCAAATCTTTCGGAATCAAGAAGAAGCTGGCGATGATTGATACGATCCCAAGTGCGGCGACGGCGAAGAACGTGGCGCGCCATCCGAACGCTTGACCGATGAACGTGCCGAGCGGGACGCCGGTAACGGTCGCGACCGTCAAGCCGGTGAACATGAGTGCGATGGCACTCGCTTTTTTATGCGGTGGCACGAGCTGTACGGCGATCGTTGCCCCAATCGAGAAGAAGACACCGTGTGCGAACGCAGTGATAAATCGGGCGGCAATCAGTAGTTCAAAACTGGTCGACAGGGCAGAGACCAAATTCCCGCCGATAAAGACGACCATGAGTGCCATGAGCAACGTCTTGCGATTCATCCGGTTCGTGAGTGCCGTCAAGATCGGCGCACCGACGGCGACGCCGATGGCATAACCGGAGATGATGAGACCGGCGAGTGTGATGCCGATGTTCAAGTCGCTGGCGATTGATGCGAGCAGGCCGACCGGGACAAACTCGGTCGTCCCGATGCCGAAGGCGCTAATGGCGAGGGCGAGCAGTGCCAGCCCTCCGTTTTTCGGTGCCTGTTCGTCGACAGGTTGGGTGTACGGTTGATTCATGAGTAATTCCTCCTAAAGAATGTTTGTTGAGATGAGGGCCCTTCATCTCGAGGCAGCTCGAGCATCTCCCATCTTCTTTATTGTCCAGTACGGTCGAAAAAGATCCTTACTGTCTCAAGAAGAGGTTACTGGTGAGATGAACTTGTATAACTGAGCTACAGTTGCTATCATAAGTCCATCGAATTTAATTGGGAAGTACGCACTTTCAAGTACGATAGGCACCGAAAAGTACCTATCCCGGTCCATAAGGAGGAACCATCATGCCATACAACATCCCGGTCGAGGCGACGCTTGACGTTATCGGCGGCAAGTGGAAAGTCGTCATCATGTGTCATTTGATTAAAGGGGAACGCCGCACGAGTGAATTGAAAAAGCTCATGCCGAACATCACGCAAAAAATGCTCACGCAACAGTTGCGCGAGCTCGAGGCGGACGGTGTCATCATCCGCACGGTGTATGAACAAGTCCCACCGAAAGTCGTCTATTCCCTGTCCGACTACGGCTGGTCGCTCCAACCGATTTTGGACGCGATGTGTGCCTGGGGCGAAGGACATATTGAACAGACAGGGGAAGACGTCATTTCCTAAATCAAGCGAAAAGACAGCGACTCTTCAATGAGAGAATCGCTGTCTTTTTATCGTTACGAGGCGGATACGTCTTTTGAGTCAGCTTGCTTGTCATTCCATAATGTTTCCATCTCTTCGAGCGTTTTGCCTTTCGTCTCCGGTACGAGCTTCCAGACGAACAAGGCGGACAGTACGCTCATCACCCCGTAAAATCCGTATGTCATCGTGCCACTAAATTCCATCATCATCGGATAGGTCGATGAAATGAAGTAGTTGGCTGTCCATTGAGCGGCAACAGCGATCGCGACCGCTTGCCCTCGGATTTTATTTGGGAAAATTTCCGAGATGAGTACCCAACAAATCGGTCCCCATGACATCATGAATGAGGCTGTGTAGATGATGATGAAGATGAGTGTACCAATCCCGATTGCATTCGTGTAGGCCATCGAAGCGACACCGAACATCCCGATTGCCATGCCGATCGAACCGATGATGAGCAATGGTTTTCGGCCGACTTTATCGACAAACAAGATGGCGACGATGGTGAAGACGACGTTGACGAGCCCCATGACGACGGTTTGCATCATGGAAGCGTCTTTAGCGGCACCCATACTTTCAAAGATTCGTGGGGCATAGTACAATGCGACGTTGATTCCGACAAATTGTTGGAACACCGATAAGAGAATCCCGATGGTGATGACCACTTTTCCGTAAGTGAACAGCTTGGCTGAAGAATGACTGACAGACGATTTGATGTCTTGCATGATCGCTTCGGCGCGTTCTTTGCCATTGATTCGACTGAGGATGTGGAAAGCCTTTTCTTCCTCGCCTTGGAGCGCCAAATACCGTGGTGTTTCCGGAACAATCAATAAGAGCGAACCGAAAAGGAGGGCCGGAATGGCTTCAGAGGCAAACATATACCGCCAACCGATGTCATCGATCCAGGCGACCGTTTGTCCACTTGTGATCGACCAGTTGACGAAGTAGACGACGAGCATCCCAAGGATGATGGCAAATTGGTTTAGCGACACGAGCCGTCCTCGAATCGCAGCTGGCGCGACCTCACTGATATACATCGGCGTGATGGCCGAGGCAAGTCCGACGCCGATCCCGCCGATGATGCGATACAAGTTGAACGTAAGTAGAAGGGCAATCGTCGGTTCGCCTTTCGTAAAGAAGAGGACTTCGGGATAAGCCGAACCCAATGCAGACAATAAGAAAAGAACGGCCGCGAAAATCAATGATTTTTTACGACCAAATCGGCTTGCGAATATACCAGAGATGATTCCTCCGATGATACAGCCAATCAATGCCGAGGAAGTGGTCGCCCCGTGTACGAGCGAACTTAAGTTCAGCCCGTCAATAAAATACTTCTCCAATGATTTCTCTGCGCCTGAGATGACAGCAGTATCATAACCGAACAACAGGCCACCTAATGTCGCGACGAGTGTGATGGTCATGAGGTATAGCGTGTTCTGATTTTGTTTCATCAAGTTTTGCCCTCCTTGGAATTGGTAACGCTTACAATATCGAGTTAAAAAAAATAAGTTAGTTTGTTTGACGGATAAACTAACTATCCTTATCATACAAAATGAGGCTCGAATTCTCAACTATATTTTTGTGGTTTTTGTATAATGAATTTGAGAGTAAAACGGAATGGAACGAAAGTTAAACGATGGATGAGACATCACTTCGTATAAAGGGGAGACAAAGTCATTGGCAAAATTAGATGTGACCGCTGATCAACAGCTTGTGAAAAAAATGAATAAAACCGTATTGTTGAATGAAATTATTCGTAGTTACCCAATTTCACGCGCAAAACTGTCAGAAGTAACGGGATTGAACAAATCGACGGTATCTGCGCAAATTGGCGCTCTATTGAACGAAGAACTCATCTTTGAAATCGGACAAGGTGATTCAAGCGGGGGGCGTCGCCCGGTCATGCTCGTGTTCAACCAGCAGGCAGGATTCACCATCGGAGTCGATTTAGGCGTGAAAGCGATCAATGCGGTATTGACTGATTTAAAAGGTAACGTCGTGGAGTCTTTGACGACCGAGTGGGCCGAGGCGGACCAAGAGGCGGAACCGAAAGTGAGAGCTGCCATCGATGCGTTGCTTGGGAAAATGCCGTCCTCGCCATATGGGCTCATTGGAATCGGCGTCTCGGTGCCTGGACTCATTAATCGCGAGCAACAAGTCATTTTTGTCCCGAACCTCCGTCCTGACGTGACGGGTTTGAAGCACGATTTAGAGAACCGTTATGATGTACCCGTTAATTTAGAGAATGAGGCCAATGCGGGGGCTTACGGAGAACGACGATTCGGGGCAGGGAAAGACCATGGGGAGATGGTCTTCGTTAGTCTCGGGACAGGTGTTGGTACGGGCATCATCTTACACGGGGAATTGTATCGAGGCGAGGATGGGTTCGCTGGCGAGTTCGGGCATATGTCCATTGAATACAATGGACCGAAATGTACGTGTGGCAATCGCGGGTGTTGGGAATTGTATGCCTCAGAAAAAGTACTATGGGACAAGTATTTGCCAGGTCATACGGTCGAGACGCTACAACGAAGTTTACAGGCCAATGAGGCATCTGTGTTAAATGAATTACAAAAATGGTGCTTTTATGTCGGGGTCGGGTTGAACACAGTACTGAACGTCTATAATCCGAAAGTAATCGTCATTCAAAGTCGGGTCATCGAGTCACATCCGATGGTTCTCAACATGATTCGTACGGCGATCTCATCGCGGGTGTATGCGCAAGCCGATCATTCGTTCGAGCTCATCCCGTCGAAATTGAGCGATCATGCTTCAGCGATCGGGATGGCCTCGCTTGCCATCGAGCAGTTTTTACAGCGTCGAATGATGCAATGACAAATAGCCCGTCACCTTCAGGTGGCGGGCTATTGTTATGGGACAAACGTCCACGTCGTCTCGGCGACGTACGTCTCGCCGGGACGTAACACACTACGAGGGTCCAGCAGGTTCGGTGCCTGTTGCGTCTCGAAACAAAGGCCTTTCCGTCTCAGCTCGTTCGGAAGCATATTGCCCGAATAGAAGACGACACACGGCTCGGTCGTATGGACGGAAAGCCTGCGGCCGGAAGCATGACGAAGATTGATTTGAGGACGTTCCGTTTGGGGCAGGCAAAACGGGTGATCGAAGCCTCCGGCGAGGTCAAGTTGCGCATCTGAATCATTTAGACCATCTTCGATTCGTTTCGCCTCTCTAAAATCGAACGCCGGGGAGGTCATGACGGATTTCACGCGGTGCGGAATAAGGGTCTTGTCTAGCTCGTAGAACGAGTCACTCATAAGCTGAAGCGTATGGTCAGAAATCGGCATGGACGTCCCTGATAAATTGAAGTATGTGTGATTTGTCATGTTCATGACGGTCGGCGCGTCGGTCTTCGCCTCATAGCGGATGGCCACGGCGTGGGGGGTAATCGTGTATTCGACCGAGACGTCAATATTCCCAGGATATCCGTGATGTCCATGAGGAAACGACCGTTCAAATCGAATGGTCACGCCATCATCCGTTTGTTCGATGGATGGGGTCCAGACGACCTTATGGAAGTAATCACCGTGAAGGTGGTTGGGACCGTCGTTCAAAGACAGTTGAACGGTCTGACCGTCGAGTGTGAACTGACCATTCTGTATCCTTCCGGCCACCCGTCCGACCACGCAACCCAGATAATAATCGTGACGGACGTAATCCTCAAGCGAATCAAGCGCTAATACGACGTTATCCATGTTCTCCAGTTGATCGGGGACGGCAATTTCCGTGATGGTACATCCATAATCGATACAAGAAAAGCTGAACGAGTCTGTCGATACGCGGTGACGCGAGACGGGGATACCGTCTACGGTCCCGTAATGGTCAGATGTATAGTTCATCGTCGTCTCACTTTCTCCGAAATGCGGACAGACCATGAGAGAGCTGTTTCGTGGCCGGATAGACTTGTTGGTAGAGTGCGAACAAGGCGTGGTAGCGTGTGACGTTTTCTGGAATCGGTTCGTATCGCTTCGCTTCCTGAATGAACGCCTTACTGCAGGCCTCGAGACTGTTAAACCACCCACAGCCGTACGCAGCCAACATGGCGGCACCGAGCGCACAGCCTTGCTCGTTGGAAAGCTTGATGATGGTAGCGTCGAAGATGTCTGCCTGCATTTGCAGCCATGCCTCGTTTTTGGCGCCCCCTCCAATCGAAACGATCGACGTGATCACTTTGCCTTCCGCACGGAACAGCTCGAGGGACTCTTTTAAGGAGAACGTGATTCCTTCTAACACGGCCCGTGAAAAATCGGCGAGTCGATGGGTGGAGTCCATTCCGATAAAGCTTCCTCGCACCATTGCATCCGCGTGAGGAGTCCGTTCGCCGACGAGATAAGGAGTGAACAACAACCCGTTCGCCCCGATCGGTACGTCTTTCACTTCGGCGAGCAACGTCTCGAATGATTGGTCCGGTGCGAACGTATCCTTGAACCAGGATAAGCTATGTCCTGCTGCCAAGGTGACACCCATCGTATAATAGGCACCTGGCTTAGCATGATTGAAATAATGGACTTTCCCTTTGAAATCAAGCAGGGCGGTTGGTTCATAGGCCAAGACGACACCCGATGTACCGATGCTGCACATCGTTTGTTGATCGTTCAAAATACCTGCCCCGATGGCACCACAGGCATTGTCCGCACCTCCGGCGAACACGTTGACGTTCGAAGAAAGGCCGGTGCGCGTCGCGTAGTAAGAACTGAGCGTCCCGATTTGATCAGACGACTCGACGAGTGGGGGACAAAGGGATTTCGGCACACCAACCCGTTCACAGATTTCGTCGCTCCATTCCTTTTTAGCGATATCGAGGAGAAGCGTTCCGGCCGCATCGGAATAATCCATATGCAGTTGACCTGTCAACGCATAGCGGACGTAGTCTTTTGGGAGCAGGAAGACGGCCGCTTGACGGAACAAGTCAGGCTCATACCGCTTCACCCATAGTAGTTTCGGAAGCGTAAAGCCCTCGAGCGCAGGGTTTTTAGTAAGATCGAGGAGTAGTGGTCCAAGTCGATCCTTGATTTCCTCGCATTCAGCCGTCGTCCGCGTATCGTTCCAAAGAATCGCATTACGAAGCAACTGATGTTGCGCATCGAGTAAGACGAGCCCGTGCATTTGTCCTGAGAAGCTGATGCCTTCGATGTCTTCAGGACGTCCTTCAAACTTTTGAACGAGCTCGGTCAAGGCGTTGACCGTCTGTTCGACCCAGGCTGATGGATCTTGTTCGCTATAGCCTTCTCGTTCTTGGATGAGAGGGTAGGCGCGACTCGCTTCCCCGCAGATTTGCCCGTTTTGGTCGACGAGGATGGCTTTGACCGCACTCGTCCCTAAATCGATTCCGATGACATATTTCATTAGGTTCATCCTTTCTAGTTTGATGGAAAAGCCCAGACCCCATCATGGAGTCTGGGCTTCGCGATTAAGGGCGTTGTACATCCAACAAGTATTGGTTGAGGATGTGACGGAGCTGTTCTTGACGTCCCGATTTATTTTGGATGTCGGTAAGCGTGAACGCGTGGGCCTCAAGTTTGTGGAAGTCGGTTTGACCGGAGACGATGTCTTTTCCGATTCCTTCTTTGTAGCTTGCGTAGCGATCTTGGATGATGTTTTCGAACACACGATCATCAATCAAGCGTTGAGCGACTTTCGCACCGACGGCGAAGCTGTCCATGCCTGCGATGTGGGCATAGAACAAGTCCTCAGGCTCGAATGAACCGCGGCGGACTTTTGCATCGAAGTTGAGCCCACCGCTTCCAAGCCCACCATTCAACAAGATCTCATACATGGCGAGAGTCGTTGAATACAGGTCGGTCGGGAATTCATCCGTATCCCAGCCGAGGAGCGGGTCACCTTGGTTCGCGTCGACGGATCCGAGCATCCCATTCACGCGGGCGACGCGAAGCTCATGTTCGAACGTGTGTCCGGCGAGCGTCGCATGGTTGGCTTCGATGTTGAATTTGAAGCGGTCCGCCAAGTCATATTTCTGTAAGAAGGCAAGACCCGTCGCCACGTCGAAGTCGTATTGGTGTTTCGTCGGCTCTTTTGGTTTCGGTTCGATCAAGAACTGGGCATCAAAGCCGATCTCTTTGGCATAGCTATCGGCCATGTGGAAGAAGCGGGCCAAGTTATCAAGCTCAAGTCCCATATCGGTGTTGAGCAACGTTTCATACCCTTCACGACCTCCCCAGAACACATAGTTCTCGGCCCCGAGCTCTTTCCCGACTTCGAGTCCTTTTTTCACTTTAGCTGCTGCGTATGCGTACACATCTGCATTCGGCGCAGTCGCGGCTCCATGAATCCAGCGTGGATGTGAGAACATGTTCGCTGTGTTCCAAAGTAATTTTGTCTTACTTGTTTTCATATATTCTTTCATCATCGAGACGATGACGTCGATGTTTCGGTTTGTCTCAGCGAGCGTGCTTCCTTCAGGAGCGATATCGAAATCATGGAAGCAGAAGTAAGGCACGTTCAACTTGTCAAAGAACTCGAACGCCGCTTCGACGCGGGCTTTGGCGAGGTCCATTCCTGAAAGGCGGTCATACGGTCGGATCATCGTGGCCTTGCCGAACGGGTCGCTTCCATCGGCTGTGAACGTATGCCAGTACGAGACGGCGAAGCGGAGCAGTTCTTCCATCGACTTCCCACCAATTTTTTCTTCTGGATTGTAGTGTTTGAAGGCGAATGGATTGGTAGAAGAAGCTCCTTCAAATTTGATTTGTCCGACACCTTCATAGTATTCCTTTTTCGTTTGAGTTTGTGACATGCGAATCATCCTCCTCATTTCTGTAATCGTTTTCAGGAATAGAATACATCAAACTTTTTAGTTTGTCTATCGAACAAACTAAGTTTTTTGAATTATCTTTTTGAACTTTTCACCGTGATTTGGCTCACAGGTTAATCGTGCGTCAACTCGGGTACAAAGACAGAGACAAGGAGGGGATGACAATGGATATGAAGACATATCGATTTGAAGACGACGGTTCGATTCCGAACAATCCAAATTTTCCGGTGCTTTTATACCGAGGCGTGTTCGACGAGCCGGACGGCATGCAAGAGACGTTCGAACATAACGGCTGGGGGAACAGCTGGGTCAACGGGGTGTTCGATTACCACCACTACCACAGCAACACACATGAAGTGCTTGGCGTGAAATCGGGCCGGGCGACGGTTCAACTCGGGGGTGCGACCGGAGACCTCGTCTCGATTCAAGCGGGGGACGTCTTGATTTTACCGGCCGGGACGGGACATCGCCGTCTCGAGGCGAGTGAAGATTTCGCCATCGTCGGTGCGTATCCGGAAGGACGCGACTACGACACGTTGACGGGGAAACCGGAAGAGCGGCCGGACAGTGTGCAACGGATCGAACGAGTCGACAAGCCGGCGACCGATCCCGTCTTCGGGACGACTGGACCGTTACATGAACAATGGACGAAGGAGGAAATGGCATGAACCGCATTCCACATACATTAATTTTGGCGGCATTGAAACAACACGTGGCTGAACTGCCAGACGGGCGTGAGATGAGGGCCCTCGGGCAAGGCACATGGCGCATGGGAGAAGACGAATCGAAACGGGAAGCCGAGATCGAGGCACTCCGGACGGGACTCGACTGCGGGTTTCACGTCATCGATACGGCGGAGATGTACGGGGAAGGGAAATCGGAGTCGCTCGTCGGTGAAGCGATCCAAGACCGACGAGAAGACGTGTTCCTCGTCTCGAAAGTGTATCCGCATAACGCCGGAGGCGACAAGCTCGTCCAAGCGTGTGACGCCACGCTCGAACGTCTTGGCACCGATTACCTCGACTTGTATCTGCTTCATTGGCGCGGGAACATCCCGCTCGAGGAGACCGTCGATGGGCTCGAGCAATTGAAGGCGGATGGCAAGATTCGGGCGTGGGGTGTCTCGAACTTCGACGTCGACGACATGAAAGAACTGCTCGCCTTGCCGAAGGGGAAACATTGCGGCGTCAACCAAGTGCTCTATCATCTCGGCAGCCGTGGTGTCGAGTACGACTTGTTGCCGTTCTTACAGGAACAGGGCATCCCGATGATGGCTTACGCCCCGCTCGCCGAAGGAAGCGACGTGAAAGAGAAAGTCTTCAACGACGAGACGGTGAACCGAATCGCCGAGGCGTATAGCGCGACACCGGCCCAAATTTTGCTCGCGTGGACGGTGCGGAGCGGAAACGTCATCGCCATCCCGAAAGCGGGGCAGAAAGTGCACGTCGAAGAGAACGGAGCGGCGATGCTCCTCAACTTGACCGAGGACGACTATAACGCGCTCGACGAGGCGTTCCCGCCACCGAGTGGGAAAGAACCGTTAGATGTGATTTGAAGACACAGGTGGGCTCACGGGCTCACCTGTTGTTGCGTCTCGATGTGGAAGTACACTTAGATCTAGAACGAGAAAACCCACTCACGCTGACGTGAGTGGGTTCGTTTTAGTTCAGTTCGCGAGTGGGTGCTTCAACAAATAGTCTTCAATCTGTCCGACCGTCTGTTTCAACACGCCGTCCTCGAACGGCGACTTGAGACCGGCCAATTCGACGAGCTCGAGGAACGAGCGGCTGCCGCCGGCTTGGCAGAGCGTGAGGTAATCGCTCCACGCCGCCTCACGGTCCTCATGCATGCGCACCCAGAACTGGAAGGCACACACTTGCGCGAGCGTGTAGTCGATATAGTAGAACGGGCTCTGGAAGATGTGTCCTTGTTGGTGCCACCAAGCGCCTGACTCGAGATAGTCGTTCGTCTCATAGTCACGGTGCGGGAGGTACACCTTCTCAAGGACACGCCATGCCTGGCGACGTTCAGCGGCCGTCATTCCTGGGTTGCGGTAGACGACGTGTTGGAACTCATCGACGAGGACGCCATACGGCAAGAACGTGATGCTTCCGGCCAAGTGATTGAACTTGTACTTGTCGACTTGATCGCCGAAGAACAGCTCCATCCATGGCCAGCAGAAGAACTCCATCGACATCGAGTGGATTTCACATGCCTCGTATGTCGGGAACGCATATTCCGGCGTCGTCAAATGACGGCTCTCGTACACTTGGAAGGCGTGACCGACCTCATGCGTGAGCACGTCGATATCGCCGGCCGTCCCGTTGAAGTTTGAGAAGATGAACGGGAGACCTTCTGACGGGAGGTACGTGCAATAGCCGCCTCCGGCCTTGCCCGGTTTCGCCGTAAGATCGAGGGCGCCGCGCTGTTGCATGAATTGGAAGAACTCGTCCGTTTCTTTCGAGAGTTCGCGATACATCGTGTTCCCGCCTTCGATGATGAACGCCTCGTCGCCCTGTGGCGTCGCGTTGCCATCTGGGAAGACGAACGACTCGTCATAATAATAGAGGGCGTCGACATCGATCCGTTTCGCTTGCTTCTCTTTTAACGTCGTTGCGAGCGGGACGATGACGTCGCGCACTTGTTTGCGGAAGTTGTCGACTTTCGACTCGTCATAGCCGACGCGTTGCATCCGGGCGTAACCGAGCTCAACGAACGACGGGAAGCCGAGCGCGTGAGCGATGTCGGTCCGGACGCGTACGAGTTCACCGTAGATGCGGTCGAGCTCGTCCCCGTTGTCGGCGAGATATGTATAACGGGCCTCGGACGCCGCTTTTCGCACCGAACGGTCAGGGGCTTGCAGATACGGGCCGAACTGGGACAAGTTGAGCGTCTTGCCGTCGAATTCGATTTGGGCCGCTGACATGACTTTCTGATAAGCGGTCGCCAATCGGTTCTCTTCTTGAAGTTTCGGGATGAGCGACTCTTCGAACGTCTTGAGGGCGCGCTCGGCAAGTTCGAACAACTGGCTGCCCCATTCCTGTTCGAGTTGGTTGCGTAGGTCGTGCTCGGTCAAAACGCGATAATACGCCTGCACTTCTTTTTCGTACACCGGCAAGGCATCGTCAAAGAACGTCTGCTCGGCCTCGTAGAACGCATCGCGCGTGTCGATCGAGTGGCGGATCGAGACGAGCTGACTTTGCGTCTCGAATTCGTTCCGTTCCTGGTTGATTTGGCGAATCAATTCGTTCGCTTCCTCGAGTGTGCTCGCTTGTTGCAATTCGACTGAATAGTCCGACAATCGGCTGTTTAGAGCGTCCAAGTCGGGCCGTTCATATGACAATTTTGTGAAAGTCGTCATTGTAAGCGCCTCCATCATGTGAAATTTTTATAAAGTGTAAAAAGGGCTTGCAAAAGCGATTGCACACTCGTATTCTTACGATGTGTAAACGAATTCGCACTACCTTATTACAACTATACCGTTTATAGGGTAGGGATTGAAGAGGAAGCTTTTCGGGTATAAAAGCTAAGACTTTGATTAACAGAACATGTTGGAGGGATTAAGCTATGGGATTCTTTAAAAAACTATTCGGTGGTAAAGAAGAACAACTTAACGCGGTTTCACCGCTTACAGGGAAGGTCATTGACATCACGAACGTTCCTGACCAAGTGTTCTCGCAAAAAATGATGGGTGACGGCATCGCCGTCGAACCGACAGACGGCAAAGTCGTCTCGCCGGTCAACGGTACAATCGCGACTGTCTTCCCGACAAAACACGCGATTGGGATCAACGCTGACAACGGTGCCGAGTACTTGATTCACATCGGTCTCGACACGGTCAACCTTAAAGGTGAAGGCTTCGAAACGCACGTGACAGAAGGTCAAGCGGTTAAAGCGGGCGACACGCTCGTCACTTTCGACCTCGACTTCATCAAAGCGAACGCGCCGTCGACGATCACACCGGTGATCATCACGAACCATGACAGCTTCGGCGTGAACAAACTCGTTGCTGAAGGCGACACGGTCACAGCCGGTTCTACAGAAGTCGTCGAATTGACGAAAAAATAAGTGGAACATTTTACTCGGAGGCATACGCTTCCGAGTATTTTTTTATGGATTCGGGAACTATACTAAAAAGAGAGGGGGAGAGACACATGGATGGAAAGAACGCACCGTATCGGGGGTATGGGGATCGGATTCGAATTTTACGTGAGCGGGCCGGCATCTCGGTCGAGGCGCTCGCCGATCGCATCGGCGTCGCTCCGTACTTTATTCGCCGGACCGAACTGAGTGAGGTCTACCCGACGATGCCTTACATAGAGGCGCTCGCCGAGGCGCTCAAGATCGACGCGAATTATTTGGCCCGCCATATTTGGACGGGTGAATCGCTCAAAGTGCTCATGAAAGGGACGGTCCCCGAGCTCGAACAGATGAAGCTCGCCTACGACGAGGCGATGCACGGCAAGTCGACCGAGGACATGCAGCGGCAGCTCGAGGCGCGCATGCGCATCTTTGACCTGATGCATGAGGAAGAACTTCGCCGCATCTTCGCCGAAGACGAGGAACCGACGTCACATCAAGCGCTCGAGGCGCTCGTCGATGCTGTACTCGACCTGGGCCGCTCGCACGAACCGACGCATCGAATCGTCCCGTTCGCTCGTTACATCGAGCAACTCGTACCGGACCAGTTCGTGGACAACTCGTTCCAATACACGGAATTCGGAGTCGTCGCTAAATCGTATAAATTGCAGTGAACAACACGGACCAAAAGTTCGTGTTTTTTTAATTTAGTTAGGGAGGAGGTACAGATATGGAGATGGTGGAAACAATGAAAAGCACTAGGGAGCAATTAGGTAAAAGTTATCGAAGTTTGGATAGTGAATTTAGAGATTTGATGTTTTATGGACAGAAATTAAGCAAACGAGAAAAAATGATGCTAACCCTTAAACTTGATGAACTACTTGATGCGTCGATGTTATATCATCAGCAAATTGGAAGGGAGCAGAGCAAAGGATGAATACAAAAGGAGCCAAGACAATGCGTCTTGGCTCCTTTTATTGATATTAACGCGCCATGCGCGCGTCGTAGCGTACTTTCGGTCGTGTCCCGGCAAGTAGGAAGCCGAGCACGATATTGAGAATCGTGAGCACCCAGCCGACGTAACCGAACGTATAGGCGAGGCTCGCGAGCATCGTCTGCCAGTCGAGTAAGGACGCGGCGTCACCACGAACGGTGAAGCGGATTGCGGTGAATCCGATGAGCGTCGTCGCTGTGATCAAGATGCCGATCCACGCGCCGCCGAACCGCGACGTCTCCGGACGCCGGCTGACCGGATACCAAAAAGCGAGCGTCCCGAGGAACGTGCTTCCTGCGTATGCGAGCAAGATTTGCCACAGCGCATCGGCGTCCAAGAAGACGGTATAACAGATGAACGTCGTGAGCGTCGTCATGAAAGTAAAGATTAAAGCTGCGAGTAATCGTGATCGCATAGTTCGTTTCCTCCTCATTTTGCACATTCTTTAGAGTATACGAAAACGAAAATGCTGTAAACGTTATTGTCGATTCTGTAATATTTGTCGCCATTGTTTAATCGCATTGTTGCCGTAGAACAAGACGCCGCCGCGATAAAATTTCGAGCCGACCCACAAAATCACACCGATTGTGGCGATCATGATGCCGATCGATAACGCGACTTCCCACACCGGTACGTCGACGAGCATGACGCGAAGGAACATGAGCATCGGCGTGAAGAACGGCACGTACGACAGGATCGTGACGATTGGTGCCTCCGGATTGTTCAAACCGAACATGGCGGCGAGGAACCCGGCGACGAGCAGCATGATGACCGGCATCGTCATCTGTTGCGACTCCTCGACCCGGCTGACGAGCGAACCGAGCACGGCGAACATGGCCGCATAGAGCAGGTAGCCGAGCGTGAAGAACGTCAATAGATAGACGACGGCGCGGACGTTACCGGCGTTGTCGATGACCAACTGGGCCATCTCGTTGCTGCGGGCGCTGAAGTAACCGAAGCCGAGGAAGATGGCGATTTGGAGCAGGGCGAGCGTCCCGATGGCCGAGATTTTAGCGAGCATATGCGTCACCGGGTGCGTCGTCGAGATGATGAGCTCCATGACACGCGACGATTTCTCGGTCGTGACCTCGGTCGAAATCATCGACCCGTACGTGATAATCGAGACGTAGAGCAACATGAGCATGACGTAGACGAAGGCGAACGACGAGAACAGCTCGTCCGAGTTCTCTCCGCCGCGGCCGAGGTACGATTCCTCGACCGTCACGGGCTCATTCAACGCCGCGAGGACGGTCGGATCGATGTTCGACGCCTCAATCAGTTCGGCGTTCCGGACTTCGCGTAGCGCCGTCTGTAACACCGTCGTGAAATCCGGTTCCGGCCGTTCCGATAAAACGCGGGCCGAATCCCCTTCGATGAAGGCGACGATCTCATAGTCGCCGTTATCGAGCCCAGCGCGCGCTTCGGACTCGGAGATCGCGGACGATTCGATGTCCTCATAACCGAGCGACTGCATGAGCGTCGTCAGTTCATTATTGTCGGTGACGAGGATGGCTTGCGCCTGGTCTGTGTCCTCGAAGTTCGCGAGCAATCGGTCGATGTTCGTGAAACCGAAGATGAACAGGATCGTCAACAACGTCGAGATGAGAAACGCCTTCGAGCGCAGTTTCGAGCGCAACGTGAACGAGTAAAGTGGTCCGAAGTTATGAAACATGTTGGCCGACCTCCTTGATGAAGATGTCGTTTAATGAGACGGGCTGGCGCATGAACGTCTTGATGGCGGCCCCGTTCGCCACGAGGGCACCGAGCACCGCATCGCTCTCGTCGAACGAGTCGAGCCGAACGAAGTGGCCATCCTTATGTGGTTCGACCGCCCGGACGACCGGGAGGGCTTGCAACAGGTCCGGGCGATCGGTCTCGATGAACAGTACCGGCTCCTCGTAACGAGTCTTGATCGTCGGGACGTCGCCGCTGACGACGGCACGGCCGCCTTTCAAGATGCCGATATGTTGGCACAGCTCCTCGACATGTTCCATCCGGTGACTCGAGAAGACGATCGTCGTCCCGGCGTCACGGAGCGCGAGCACTTCACGTTTTAAAATCTCGACGTTGACCGGGTCGAGCCCGCTGAACGGTTCATCGAGAATAAGCAGTTCCGGGTTGTGGAGCAGGGCGGCCACGAGTTGAATCTTCTGTTGGTTTCCTTTTGACAGTTGTTCGACGCGCATCGTCTCATACTGAGGGATTTCGAGCCGTTCGAGCCACGTCTTGACGGCCCGCTTCGCCTCGGCTTGCCGCATGCCTTTCAGGCTAGCCAAGAAGACGAGCTGGTCACGGACGGGTGATTTCGGATAGAGGCCTCGTTCTTCCGGCAGATAGCCGACGATGCGATGGTCGACGTTGCGGCCGTCCCACGTAATCGTCCCGGCACTCGGTTTGAGGATGTCGAGAATCATGCGGAACGTCGTCGTCTTCCCAGCGCCGTTCGCCCCGAGCAACCCGAACATCTCGCCTTTTGGGACATGAAAGCTCAAGTCGTCGACGGCCGTGAAGTCGCCGAACTGTTTCGAGACACGATCAATTTGTAACGTCATAGTATGTACCTCCTTGTAAGTGTCTACTATTAGCGTACGCCATGTTGAGCAAAAAGTTTCACATTTCTTCAAAAATGATTTATCTTGAAATCAAGATAATAAAAAGGAGGACATGACATGACGAAGCAATCAGCGGGTATCCATCACATCTCGGCGATGGTGAAAGACCCACAACGTACATTAGATTTTTATGGGAATGTCCTCGGACTTCGATTCGTCAAACAGACGGTCAACTTCGACGACCCGGGCACGTATCACCTCTACTTCGGGGACGAGCAAGGGTCACCGGGGACGGTCATCACGTTCTTCCCGATCCCTGGGATCGGCAAAGGTAGCGTCGGCAGCGGACAGGTCGGTGTCACGGCTTATCTCGTCCCGGAAGGCAGTCTGTTGTTCTGGGAGAAACGATTGAACGACCATGGCGTCGGTACGGTCGCGACCGAGCGCTTCGGCGAGCCGTCGCTCCTGTTTGAAGACCCGGACGAACTTGTCGTCGAGCTTGTCGCCCGGACCAGTACGAAACAGACAAGTTGGGTCGTGCCGGGCGTGACGTCACGCGAGGCGATTGTTGGTTTTGCCGGGGCGACGTTATTGTCGAAAGACCCGGAGGCGACGGTTCGCCTGTTGACGGGGCTGTTTGGCTTTGAGACGGTAGGGGAAGATTCAGAATGGATTCGCCTTGAGGCGACGGCCGACTACGGCAACGTCATCGACGTGAAAAAGACCATCCTGCCGAACGGGGTTCCTGGTTCGGGGACAGTCCATCATATCGCCTGGCGCATCAATGATGGGGAAGACTATGCCTCATGGCAAGACGCCATCTTCGAGCTCGGGCTACGCCCGACCGAAGTGAAAGAGCGTCACTATTTCCGCTCGGTCTACTTCCATGACGGCGGTCGGATTCTTCACGAACTGGCGACCGACGCTCCTGGCTTTTTGATCGATGAGAGCTTGGAGGGCCTCGGCTCGACACTCAAACTCCCGGCTTGGTTCGAACAAGACCGCGAGGCGATCACTCGCACGTTACCGACGATTACAATCCCGAGAGGAGACATGACATGATTCATCAATTCATCAAAGGCACGACCGAGACGACACTCGTTTTATTGCACGGAACAGGAGGGACAGAACAGGACTTGATTCCGCTCGCTCGAATCCTCGCCCCGGAGGCAAACATTTTGACGCTGCGCGGTGACGTCCTCGAGAACGGCATGTCCCGTTTCTTCCGCCGTCACGCGGAAGGCGTACTCGACCTCGAGGACTTGAAGAAACAGACGGAACGGTTCTTGACGTTCTTGGATGACGCCACGACAGAGTACAGCATCGACCGGGACAAGATGATTCCGCTCGGCTATTCGAACGGCGCCAACTTGATCGGCTCGGCGCTGTACCGACAAAACGCATTCCACGCGTCGCTCTTATTCCACCCGATGGTCCCGGACCGCTCGCTCACGTTACCGGACCTCGCTGGTGCGAACGTGTTTATCTCGGCCGGAGAACGTGACCCGATTTGCCCGAAAACAGAAACAGAAGAGCTCACGTCGACGCTACGGAGTGCCGGAGCGGACGTCGAACTCTTCTATCACGGAGGTGGGCACGAGCTGCGCATGGAAGAAGTCGAGGCAGCTCGGGCATGGCTAGAACCGTTCCTCGATTAAGCCATCTTCTTCGGTTTCGGTGGTCTCGAATAGACGACGAGCACACCTCGATCAATCAAATAGGCGGCGAACAGACGTTTCGCCTCTTCAGAACGAACGGTTCGGTCGATTTGGATATACAATCGGCCGAGCTTTTTTTGTGACGTGCGGGTCAATAACCAGATGGAGTCAAGCGTGTACTGCCAACCGCGGAGCGTATCCGCGGCGATGTACATATACCGGTTCGATGTGCGCTCAAGCAGATAATTAAGCCACCAGACGTCCCGGGCGAGCTTCATGGCGACACCGATGAAGAACGAGATGAACACGAACGATAGGGCAGACAGAATCGGATGGATGGCAGTAAATCGTTCCCGGATGGGTTCGAAGGCGACGATGAGCAGTCCGACGGAAAAGGCGCCGGTGAACCACCAAAATCCGAAGTTAGAGAATGAACGTTTCGGGTCATGCACCATATGATGACGGTTACGGATGACGGAAGCCATTCTCCACACCTCCTTTTATTAGAATATTCTGATTATTTAGTAAGACTACTATACTATACTGTACCCACTCTCGTCTATTTGAATACGCGCGAAACGTGCTCTAGCTTGAAGATTTCTTGACGTTTCGGCTTGCGGAGGGCAAATCCGGGGAATGATGACAGTGAAGTCATCATTTTTTTGTGGAATCGTAATTTCATCAGCTCAAAAAATCGGCTATGATGGATGAGGCAAAAAAGAGAGAACATCAGAAAACTAATAAAGAACTAGAGGGAAAGACATGCGAAATCATTGGTACGATAATATTAAAGGCGTGCTCGTCTTGCTCGTCGTGTTCGGTCACTTGTTGACCGACGTACGCGGCGCGTATGACGACATCCTGCCGAAATGGGTCTATTTATTTTTATACACGTTCCACATGCCGTTGTTCATCATGTTGAGCGGTTACTTCTTCCGGGAGAACCGTTATTTGCGCGTCATCCAGTTGTTCGTCGTCTACGTCATCTGGCAAGTGATTCTCGGCTCGTGGTTCGCCTTCACCGAGGGCATCCCGCTCTTATCACTCGAGAACCCTGCACTGAACATCTTGACGCCGTATTGGGCGCTCTGGTATTTGATGGCGATTATCATCTGGTACGTCATCACCCCGTACGTGACACAATTGAAAGGATACGTGCTGTTCGCGCTCTTGTTCGCGCTCCTGTTCGGCTTCCAAGCTGAGTCGACCGGGTTCTTCGCGCTCCGGAAAGTCATCATGTTCTACCCGTTCTTCTTGATCGGGAACTGGATGAGCGAACGGAACACGTTGAACTTCTTTGAATTGCCGAAGCGGGCCGAGCAGCGCAACCGTTACCGGATTGGCGGTTTTGCCGTCTTCACGACGCTCACGCTCGGGCTACTCGCCTCGATGAGTTTCCAACAGGAGGGTACGTTCTATCATATCGGTAACTTGTTCAAATTCCGGTTCGCCTATGAGTCGGCGGTGCCGGAGGCGATTTGGAGCGGGCCGTTCGCTTTCTTGATCGTCTACACGGTGTCGATTCTTATGGCGATCAGCTTCGCCTTGATGATTCCAGGGCGTGAACTGCCGGTGTTCACCCGGGCCGGGAAGTATAGCCTCTACGTCTATTTGGTGCACGTCTTCCTCGTCGTCGCCTGGAAGGCGTTCATCCCAGCCGGTTTCATGCCGACGTCGTGGCTCCAATTGCTCGTCTTGTTCGGCGTCGCCTTCTTGATCGTCCTGGTGATTATCAGCCCGCCGGTCGTCAAGCTGTTGAAGCCGCTCGTCGAGATTGACGTTCGCCGTGCCCAAGATATGAAGGACGTGAAATCGTAAACCCTTTTCTAAATGGCGGTTTTCCGCTACACTTTAAGATGGGAAGCGAAACTAGAGTTAAGGAAGTGACACCATGCCATACGAAAATGGAATGCACAGCACTGAAGGAGACGTCAACGTCTCACGCCACGTCGTGGAAATGATCGCCGCTGTCGTGGTCAAAGAGACGAAATACGTGTCGTTCACACAAGAAGATACGAAATTGTCAGAGCGCGCGCTCATGAAGCACGTCAAAGTCGACGAGTCGTCAGAAGGCGTCACAATCAACTTGTCACTTTACATCGCGTACGGTCAATCGATCGTCAAGACGGTGACGGCCGTGCAAGAACGCATCACGCAAGACATGGACACGATGCTTGCCATGACACCGTTATCGGTGAACGTGAAAGTCGTCGGAATCCAATTATAAGTCGTGGGAGAAGCACCTGCTTCTCCTGCTTTTTTATTTTTTTGCGAAAGCGGTTGCATGATGATGGCTTTTTCATTTATAATAGAAATCGAACAAGTGCAACCGTTTGCATCAATGACCAATCGTGCAACGGGTACTTGTCAAGTTCCCTTAATGTAGTCTGACGACAGAAGCATTAGAAGGAAAGGCGGAAAGCATGTATGTCGACGATTGAAGCAGTCATTTTTGATTTGGACGGTGTCATCACTGACACCGCGGAGTACCATTACCTCGCTTGGAAACAACTTGGAGAAGAGCTCGATATTCCGTTTGACCGCGAGTTCAATGAGACGCTAAAAGGCGTGAGTCGGACGGACTCGCTCGAGCGCATCCTCGCGCTCGGTGGAAGACAGGACGATTTCACACCGGATGAAAAAGCGGAACTCGCACAGAAGAAGAACGAGCATTACGTTGAACTCATTCAACACATCTCTTCAGCCGACTTGTTGCCGGGCATCATTTCATTCCTCGATGAAATTAAAGAGGCTGGTCTCAAAATCGGAATGGCTTCGGCTTCTAAAAACGCATTCGCGGTCGTAGACGCACTTGGTGTCCGTCATTACTTCGATCACATTGTCGATGCAGCAACTGTCGCCGAATCAAAACCACATCCCGAAGTGTTTTTGAAGGCTGCCTCTGCCCTTGGCGTGAAACCCGAACATGCCATCGGCGTTGAAGACGCAGCTGCAGGCGTAACTGCAATCAAAGCGGCAAACATGTTTGCTGTCGCCGTCGGGGAAGAGTCGATGCTCGGTCATGCAGACCTCATCGTTTCTTCGACCGATGAACTCTCGCTCGCACGCATCCTCGAACGCGTCGGCGCGTAAAGACTACGATCATCTTCCGTGAGATGACGACTGCCCCGAACAGTCGTCATCTTTTTGTGTTGGTCCAAAAGACCTAAAATAGATAGAAATGCCTAAAAATAGATGACAAGTACATTACAAAACCGTTACACTTTTATATGGGAACAAGTAATAACTGGTAATAATTGATGAATTTGGGTGATGGGGAACATCAATTAGGTGTAGAGGAGGATTTGTGCATGGAATCTACAAACGTGAATGAAAATATTTATCGGGAACTGATGGAGATCGAAGAGTCGTATCGCCAGCTGCAACGCCGGGCCGAGTATTTGATTTCGGAACTGAACCGGAACAAGCGGGAAGAAGAATCGCTACTCGATCCGTCGAAACGAATGCGCCCACGTCGCGTCAATCAACGTTATCCGCTCGAGGTCTATGTCCATCAGGTAACAGACCTGTTGAAGGAACGGAAGACGATGAGCGTGCGGGACATTCAAATGGAGCTCGAGTTGCGTTATCGTCACCACATTAGCAATATTTACCAGCTAATGGTGAAAATCGAGTCCGTCAATCCTGACATCAAAAAAGTAGGACGCGGGTTATATACATACGAAGCCACGGATGACGTGACGACGCACCCGGCCCACGCCTGACCAGACCCGACGAGATTCACTCGTCGGGATTTTTTGTTGTAACATTTCTGATACGTCTCGCCTCACGGGAAATATGCTATAATTCGCCAGAGTCTATTTTTTTATGAGAGAGGAACGTTGGCCCATGTTATGGATTGCCATGTTGGTCAGTTTTGTGATGGCCATCTTGATCACGCCGCTCGTTCGCCGGTTTGCTTTTCTGATCGGAGCGGTCGATCACCCGAACGCCCGAAAAGTACATTTACGGACGATGCCACGGATCGGCGGCCTCGCCATCTTCATCGCTTTCTTTATCGGCTATGCGCTCCTATTGCCGACGAGCCGTTATAACGATGCCATCTTGATTGGGGCGGTCGTCATCCTGTTGACCGGTTTGATTGATGATCGCTTCCAACTGACGGCCCGCGTCAAACTGATGGGCCAGATGATCGCGACGGTCATCGTCTTGAACTCAGGCATGCGCATCGAATTGATTAACCTGCCGTTCGACCAACAGCTGTATCTCGGTTCGTGGAGCATCCCGGTGACGGTGCTCTGGCTGATCGGCATCACGAACGCCATCAACTTGATCGACGGTCTCGACGGACTCGCCGCCGGGGTCTCGAGCATCGCCCTCGGGACGATCGCGCTGCTCGCAATCATCCAAGGGAACGTTTATTTGACGATGATGGCGCTGTTGCTCCTGGCGAGCACGCTCGGCTTTCTCGTCCATAACTTCTATCCAGCGAAGATATTCATGGGCGACACCGGGGCGCTCTTCCTCGGCTATATGCTCGCCGTCTTCTCCTTGATCGGATTCAAGAACGTGACGCTGTTCTCGCTCGTCGTCCCGGTCCTCTTGCTCGGTCTGCCGATCTCGGACACGATTTTTGCGATCGTCCGTCGGCTCGTGCAAGGGCGTCCGCCGATGTCGCCTGATAAGTCGCATATGCATCACCAGTTGATCGATATGGGCTTCACGACGCGGCAAGCCGTCCTGCTCATGTATGGGATGACGTTCTTCTTCGGCATCGCCTCGATTCTGTTCGCGAAGACGACGATGCTCGGAGCCATCATCACGTTCGTCATCGTCCTGATCGTCATCGAGCTGATCGTCGAGTCGACCGAGTTGATTCACCCGAACTATAAGCCGATTATCCAGACGTCCCGGCGTCTGCTCGGACGACCGAAGACGTGAAGCATCAACAAAAGCCCAAGGACATCGTGTCCTTGGGCTTTTGTTTGGTCAGTAGGTCGTCGTTTCGCTGAAACCGTCTTCTGTTTCATTCAAACCGTCGCCGGTCCCATTGTCACGATCTTCCGCCGTGAGCGGGAGGCCGAGCTCGGTCTTCAAGAGCGAGCGCTTCTCACTCAAGTCGGCCGGGTCGAGCTCGTAATAGTAGACGCCGCCGAGCGTCAAGTCGCCGCCTGCGAGCGTCTCCTGGTTGAACGAGCGGAGCGACTTCGTATACGGCTGCAACTGGGACGCTTCGGAGAGGGACATGTTCGTTCGGATGTTATCGCCGACCGCATTCATAATCCGGTTTAGCTTCGTGAACGAAGTGATTGTTGTCGCCTCGTTGATGATGGCCTCGAGCACTTGCTGTTGACGCTTCGCCCGTCCGACGTCGCCTTCAGGGTCGTCTTTGCGCATGCGCGCATAGGCGAGCGCTTCCTTGCCGTCTAGCGTTTGGACACCTGGTTCGAGTTCGACGTTGCCGGTCGCCCGCCCGGAAATCGGGACGAGCACATCGACCTCGACGCCGCCGACCGCATCGACGAGATCCTCGATGCCATCAAAGTTGATTGTCGCATAGTAGTCGATCGGGATGTCGAACAGTTTCTCGACCGTCGCGATCGTCGTGTCGATGCCACCGTAGGCGTAGGCATGGTTGATTTTGTCTTTGAACTCACCGTCAGTCGTGACGATATCGACGTACGAGTCGCGCGGGATGCTGACGAGCGTCACTTGGCGCGATTCCTTGTTGAACGTCGCCACCATGAGCGAGTCGGTCCGTCCTTCTTCGAGCGAGGCGCCGCCATCGACGCCGGCGAGTAAGACGGAGAAGTGATCTTTCGTCAAATCGACCGTCTCTTCTCGACGGTCCGACTTGTCCCCGCGTGTCAGCTCGCTGTTCGTGTTCTCCGCCGTCTCGTTCGCCTTAAAGACGAAGTAGCCGAAGGCCGACCCACCAATCAACAGGACGAGGCCGAGCACGAGCAGTACGATTTTCCACACGGGACGTTTCTTACGGGAGTCTTGTTCCATGTCGTCTCCTCATTTCATTCGTTTCCTTTAGTATACGTGACCTACCGCACAAAATCACGTTCGATGATACGTTGGTCCTGGGTCTCGAGTCCTCCTTGGCCGTTCGTCAAATCGACGAGCCAGGCGAGGGCGGCGTCGGTCTCTTCGACCGGTACCGAGATGTGGAACGTGACGGTGTCCGCGTAGACGATGTCGTCGAGGAGGTACGACGATTGCCGCAGCTCGTTCTCGACCTTGCCGATCCAGCCGTAATCGACCGTGAGCGTCAAGCGTTGCATCGGGATGCGTTCGACGATGCCGACCGCGTCGAGCCCTTCGCTCACCGTGCCGCCGTAAGCGCGGATGAGTCCGCCGCCGCCGAGCTTGATCCCGCCGAAGTAGCGGGTGACGACGACGACCGTATCCTTCAATTCGCGTTTACGGAGCACCTCGAGCATCGGCAACCCGGCCGTCCCGCTCGGTTCGCCGTCATCGTTCGCTTTTTGGAACTCGTTCCGTTCGCCGATGATATAGGCGGAACAATTATGGTTGGCGTTCCAGTGCGCCTTCTTGATGGCTTGGATGAACGCTTGCGCCTCGTCCTCGGACGTGACCCGTTTGAAGTGGGCGATAAATTTCGACTTTTGAATGACGACCTCGTATTCTCCGTCTTGTTTTATAGTATAATTCGGTTCAGTGGACATTTCTGAAAATTCTCCTTTCTATTTTTGAATATTTTTTTTAAAATTCAAGTAGGCGTCAACGCCAGTTGCGGCGAAATGGAAAGAGAGCCTCCAAGTTTTACTGGAAACGAACGTTCCGCAGACGATAATAGGAATAGATGAGGACTTACTACCGAATTATTAGGGGATGGCATCGTGAATCATATTACTGATCGTACAGCTTTAGAACATATCATAACAAATATGATTGATACGGTGACGGAAAGTAAAGAGGAGATCGTCCGGATTACCGAGAGTTCGGCCAACGAGTATTCGTTGATTCAGAACGAACTGAAAGAGTTGACGCAAAAGATTGAGTTTTACATCGAGGAGTCGGAACGGCTCGACCTGCTCGTCAAAGCGGCGAAGAATAAACTCGTCCAAGTGAGCAAGAAGTTTCATATACATAGCGAGCAAGAGATTCGGGAGGCGTACGAACGCGCCAACCAAATGCAGCTCGAGCGTTTTCTCATCCAAAAAGAAGAGATGGCCGGCCAACAGCGTCGCAACGACCTTGAACGCCGTCTGCTCATCCTCGAGGACACGATTGAGCGGGCCGACAAACTCGTCAGCCGCGTCTCCGTCGTGTTGAACTTCCTGCGGGACGACCTGCAGCAAGAGTACTCGGACATGATGAAGAAGCAAGAGATGGCGATCAGCGTCTTTGAGGCGGCCGAACGTGAACGGCGCCACCTCGCCCGTGAGATGCACGACGGACCAGCGCAATCGCTTGCCCATATCTTGATTCGGGCCGATTTGATCGAGAAGACGTTCGACAAGCGGGGGAAAGACGAGGCGTTCGCCGAACTGCACGAGCTGAAACGCCTCATCCGCGGCGCGCTCGTCGACGTCCGGCGTCTCATCTACGACCTTCGTCCGATGTCGCTTGACGACCTCGGTTTCTTGCCGACGCTCGAACGGTATCTCCATCAGACGGAAGAATATACGGCCATCAAGACCCGGCTCAACTACCGGGGCTCTCGGGCCAGATTGCCTGAGAAACTGGAAATTAACGTGTTCCGGCTTGTCCAAGAGGCCGTCCAAAACGCGATCAAACACTCGAAGACGTCAGAGATTATCGTCAACGTCGAGCAAGCGCATGATGCGATACATATTCATGTACGCGACCATGGGGTCGGATTCGTGCCGAGTTCGATTGGCGAAGAGTCATTCGGGATCGTGGGGATGAGAGAACGGATCGAGTTGGTGAACGGAAGCATGACCATTGACTCGGAAGTCGGCAAAGGGACGGTCGTCCGCATGTCGATTCCGATCACGTAAGACAAGAACAAGGGGGAGTATCCAGATGGAACAATTACAAACACGCATCGCGATTGTGGATGACCATGAGCTGTTTCGAGAAGGCTTGAAACGGATTTTTGATTTAGAGGACGAGTTCACGGTCGTCGCCGAAGGGCGCACCGGGACCGAGGCGATTCGCATCGCCGCGGACCATAAGCCGGAAATCTTGATTCTCGACATCAACATGCCGGAATTGAACGGGATTGAGGCGACGAAGCAGTTGTCCGTGCTCTCACCAGAGACACGCGTCCTCATCTTGTCAATCCACGACGATGAGTCGTACATTACGCATGCACTCGAAGCCGGGGCATCTGGGTTCTTGCTCAAAGAAGTCGCATCGACCGAGCTCATCTCGGCCGTGCGCTCGGTTGCGAAGGATGGGGCGTACTTGCACCCGAAAGTGACGACGAACGTCTTGAAAGAGTACCGTCGCTTGCTCCAATTCAAAGGTGAACAGGCCAGCCGTAACGTCGAGAGCCGTACCGACGATCCCGTCTACCAATTGCTCTCACGCCGTGAAGTCGAAGTGCTCCACTTGCTCGCCGAGGGCCGCTCGAACCGTGACATCAGCGACATGCTGTTCATCAGCGAGAAGACGGTCAAGAACCACGTCTCGTCGGTGCTCCGCAAGATGGAAGTGAACGACCGGACACAGGCCGTCGTCGACGCCATCCGTCGCGGATGGGTCGAGATTTGACCTCGACCGATGCAATGCATCGTTTTTATGCTACAATATGGAATGGAATCCACATTCAATTGGAAAATGAAACGATGTAAAGTGAGGATATAGCATGGGAAACATAGCCATTTTGACCGACAGTACCGCTTATTTGCCGGCCGAATTTTGTGAGCGCCACGACGTCCACGTCGCACCGCTCAGCGTGATTTTTGACGGGGAGTCATTTCGCGAAGCCGTCGATATCACGACCGAGGCTTTTTATGACCGGATCGAGGCAGGGAACTTGCCGACGACGTCCCAGCCGAGCATCGGTGAAACGATTGAACTGATTGAGCGTCTCCCGAACGAGGTGACGGACGTGATCGCGATCACGCTCTCGAGCGGGATCAGCGGGACGTATCAATCGATGATCGCCTTGAACGACATGGTCGACGTCAACGTTCACGCATTCGATTCGGAGATCTCATGTATGCCTCAAGCGTTCCTCGTCGAGGAAGCGATTCATTTACGCGATGCAGGCGCGTCGGCGCAAGAAATCATGGCTCACCTTGAAAAGATGCGCGAGTTGATTCGGGCGTACTTCGTCGTCGATGACCTCGACCACCTCCAACGAGGCGGCCGACTCAGCGCGGCGCAAGCGCTCGTCGGGTCGTTCCTTCAAATCAAACCGGTGCTTCATTTCCAAGACCGGATGATCGTCCCGTTCGAGAAGATTCGGACGTACAAGAAGGCGGTCCGTCGCATCGAAGAGATGATGGAACAGTCGATTCAAGGCGACGGGACAGGCTACTGTATCGGCATCATCCACGCCAACTGCCCGGAACGTCAGGCCGAGGAAATCGCCTCGATGAAACAGAAGTTTCCGCAGGCGCATGTCACGGGCGGTCATTTCGGACCGGTCATCGGGACACACCTTGGGCCAGGCGCAATCGGCATCACGTGGTATCGCCGCGAATGGTAAACAAAAGACGGCCATCTGGTCGTCTTTTTCGATAGAGAGGAGTGAGCCTGTGGCCAAATATCGTCAAATCTATGAGCGTCTCGCCGAGCGGATGAAGACGGGCGAGTATGCGGCGGAGTCGAAACTGCCGTCCGAGACCGAACTCATGCACGAGTACGAGGCGAGTCGAGGGACGGTCCGGAAAGCGCTCGATTTGCTCCAAGAGCACGGCTACGTCCGGAAGCATCACGGGAAAGGCGTGTTCGTGCTGCGGCGCGATCAAATCGAATTCCAGTTCAACGGCATCGTCAGTTTCTCCGAAGTGTACGCCAGCATGCTCGGTCGCTCGATTCAGACATCGGTCGCCTCGTTCGAGGACATCGAGGCGCCGGCGTGGCTCGCCGACCGGATGAATTTAACGCCGGGGACACGCATGTTCCGGATTGAACGGGTCCGCAACTTCGATGGTGAGAACGTCATCTTAGACGTGAACTATTTCGTCAAAGACCTCGTGCCCGGCCTGACAGAAGAAATCGCCGCGCAATCGATTTACGCCTATGTCGAGCACGAGCTCGGGATGCAAATCAGTTACGCCAAACGGAAGATCGCGGCCGAGGACGTGACCGAGCTCGACCGGTTGCGGCTCGACCTGCACGATTATGAATACGTCATCGTCATCACGAACGACACGTTCCTCTATGAGGGCAGACAGTTCGAATATACCGAGTCCCGCCACCGGCTCGACAAGTTCCAGTTCAGCGATGTGGCGCGCCGGTAAGGCTCCTTTTTCGAAAGGAGTCTTTTTTTCGTTTTGAATCAAGGCAAGAGGGAAGAAAAATACTGAACGCCTGTCACATAATTGTCACACCTAACTTATATAGATAAGTTGTTGACATGACTTATCTATATAAGTTAGACTTTGTTTGTACTCATAAGTAACCGTTTTCAACAAACGCTTTCAAACAAAGGAGGCCTACAATATGAAGGCAGATTATCGTCAAATCGCCGCGGATATCCTTGAAGCCATCGGGGGCAAGGATAACGTCGACAAAGCGGCACACTGTGTCACGCGGCTCCGTCTTTCGTTGAAAGACCAGTCGCTCGTCAATGAAGCGAAAGTGAAAGAAGCCGATCTCGTCAAAGGCGCATTCGAAAACTCGGGTGTGTATCAGGTCGTCATCGGGGCCGGGGACGTCGAGCGTGTCTACGCCGAGTTCATCAAACTCGCTGGGCTTGAAGCGGCGACGGTCGCCGAGGTCAAATCGTCGGGCGGCAAGAAGATGAACCCGCTCCAGAAACTCGTCAAAGTGTTCTCGGACGTGTTCATGCCGATCATCCCGGCCATCATCGTTGCCGGTCTATTGATGGGGATTAACAACTTGCTCGCCTCAGAAGGACTGTTCGTCGAAGGTGCGACGCTGATTGAGGAATATCCGAACCTGCAAGGGTTATGGGATCTCGTCAACATGATGGCGAATACGGCGTTCGTCTTCCTCCCGGCACTCGTCGGTTGGTCGGCGACGAAGCGGTTCGGCGGCAGCGAAGTGCTCGGGATCGTCATGGGTCTCTTGCTCGTCCACCCGGATCTCTTGAATGCATGGGGTTACGGACAAGCAGCGCTGGAGGGCGACGTTCCGACGTTCAATATCCTCGGCTTGTTCGAGATCGAGAAAGTTGGCTACCAAGGTCAGATTCTTCCGATTTTGGCCGCGGCCTTCATTTTGAGCCATATTGAGATTTTCTTGAAAAAACATGTACCGAATGCGATTCAATTGCTCGTCGTGCCAATCACGACAATCGTCATCACTGGTTTCCTTGCGCTTTCGATTGTCGGACCGCTCACACGTGGCCTCGGTAACTTGATTGCAACGGGAATCGTCAACGTGTTTGAAGCGGTACCGGTCGTCGGGGCACTCCTGTTCGGTCTGCTCTACGCACCACTCGTCGTTACCGGGATGCACCACTTGTTCCTCGCCATCGACCTGCAGCTCATCGCGGAGACGAACGGGACGTTCCTCTGGCCGATGCTCGCTTTGTCGAACATCGCCCAAGGTGCAGCCGCACTCGCGATGTTCCTCGTGTTCAAACACGACGCCAAACAAAAGAGTATGGCTTCGACGTCATCGATCTCGGCATTCTTCGGGATCACCGAGCCGGCCATGTTCGGGGTGAACTTGCCGAACAAGTTCCCATTCTACTCGGCGATGATCGGGTCGGCCGTCGCGGCGGTGTTCATCACATTGAACGACGTCCAAGCGTTCGCTGTCGGGGTCGGGGGTCTTCCTGGATTCCTGTCGATCTTCACCGATAAAATTCTCATCTTTATCGTCGGGATGGTCATTGCCCTCGTCATTCCGTTCGTGTTGACGCTCGCCCTGTCGAAACGTTACATGAAAAAAGGCGAGATCGAGAAAAACAAAGTCGCATAAGAAGATTACTGACAAGGGGAGGGACGGAGGTTCTTCCCCTTTTCCTATCGAAATGAAAACTCTTACAAAAGGAGACTACATCTATGACACAACCAAACTGGCGTAAATCCGTCGTCTATCAAATCTATCCGAAAAGCTTCTATAGCCCGGAAGGCAATGCCACCGGCTCAATCAAAGGGGTGACGGCGAAGCTCGATTACTTGGCCGAGCTCGGCATCGAATACATTTGGATGACCCCGGTGTACAAGTCGCCGCAAAACGACAACGGCTATGACGTCAGCGACTATTACGCGATCGATCCATCATACGGGACGATGGACGATCTCGACGAGCTCGTCCGCGAGGCCGAAGCGCGTGGCATCGGGCTCATGATGGATATCGTCGTCAACCACTCCTCGACCGAGCATGAATGGTTCCAGAAGTCGCTCGCCGGGGACGAACGGTATCGCGACTACTACATCTGGCGCGACGAACCGACGAACTGGGAGTCGAAGTTCGGCGGCAACGCCTGGAAATATGACGAAGCGAGCGATCAGTACTACCTTCACTTGTTCGACGTGACCCAGGCCGACTTGAACTGGGAGAACGAGCAGATGCGCGAGGACGTCTATGAGATGATGCGCTTCTGGCGCGACAAAGGCATCAAAGGATTCCGCCTCGACGTCATCAACTTGATCTCGAAGCAACAGGACTTCCCAGAAGACAATTCGGACGGCCGCAAATTCTATACGGACGGACCGCGCATCCATGAATATTTGAAAGAAATGAACCGCGAAGTGTTCGACGGCCACGACGTCATCACGGTCGGCGAGATGTCGTCGACGACGCTCGACCATTGCGTCCGTTATTCGAGTCCGGACGAGCGGGAACTCAGCATGACGTTCAGCTTCCATCACTTGAAAGTCGACTATCCGAACGGGGAGAAGTTCGTCGCCGCACCGTTCGACTTCATCCAACTGAAAGGCATCATGTCGACGTGGCAGGAAGGGATGCACGGCAAGGGCTGGAACGCCATCTTCTGGTGCAACCACGACCAGCCGCGCGTCGTCAGCCGCTTCGGCAACGACACCGACCACCGCGTCGAGAGCGCGAAGATGCTCGCGACGGTGCTCCACGGCCTGCAAGGGACGCCGTACATCTATCAAGGCGAGGAGATCGGGATGACGAATCCGGGCTTCGACTCGCTCGACGAGTACCGCGATATCGAGACGCTCAACGTCTATAAGTTGAAACGCGAACAAGGCGTGTCGCATGAGGACATGATGGCCGCCATCAAACAAAAGTCGCGGGACAACTCGCGGACGCCGATGCAGTGGGACGCGACGCCGCACGCCGGATTCACGAGCGGGACACCGTGGATCAACGTGGCGCCGAACTACGCGGACGTGAACGTCGAGACGGCACTCGATGACCCGAACTCGGTGTTCTATCACTACAAGAACTTGATCTCGCTCCGTAAAGAGCTCGACGTCTTGACGGACGGGGACTACACAATCCTCACGCCAGACGCGCTCGACGTCTGGGCGTACACGCGTAAGACGGAACATGAGGAAGTGCTCGTCGTCGCGAATTTCTACGGACCGGAGACGACGTATGAGATTCCGGCGGGCTTCACGCACGCCGATGTCGTCAGCCACAACTACGACATACCGCAGCTCGACGGGACGACGCTGTCGCTCCGGGCGTATGAGGCGATCATGTTCTATAAACAAAACTGAGTGTCAGGAAGCGGTCCATACGGACGCCTCCTTTTAGTTGCCGAGAGGCGGACTCTCATGGTAGGTTATTCATTAGGCGAGGACACAGTCGTGTGAACTTGTAAATTATTTATATGGAGGTGACCCTCGAGTTTCTCGAGGAACATGTGGACAGGATCTACTCTACACACGTAATCGCTGCCGGTGGCGGTGGCGGAGAAGTGGAAGGCCCGATTTGGGTATTATTGTCGTTGGTGGCGCTATTGATCGCGCTCACTGCATTCTTTGTCGGATCGGAGTTCGCGGTCGTCAAAGTGCGGATGTCGCGACTTGATCAATTGGTGGCGGAAGGGAACAAGTCGGCGATTCTCGCGAAAAAGGTTGCGTCTGACCTCGACTATTACTTATCAGCATGTCAGCTCGGGATCACGGTGACGGCGCTCGGACTCGGTTTCCTCGGGGAACCGTCGGTCGTGCAGTTGCTCACCCCGCTGTTTAACGAGTTCGATATCCCGGCGTCGCTCGCATCGATTATCTCGTTCGCCGTCGCGTTCGCGATCGTGACGTTCTTACACGTCGTCATCGGGGAACTTGCACCGAAGACGCTCGCGATTCAATATGCGGAACGGATGACGCTCATCTTCGCCCGACCGTTATTCTGGTTCGGACGGATCATGTTCCCGTTCATCTGGTTGTTGAACGGATCGGCACGGATGTTGCTCGGATTGTTCGGCGTCAAACCGGCCGGACATGAACAAGCGCACTCGGAAGAAGAGTTGAAGATCATCATGGCGCAAAGTTTCCAAAGCGGTGAAATCAACCAGACGGAACTCGCGATGATGCAAAACATCTTCTCTTTCGACCAACATGTCACGAAAGACGTGATGGTGCCCCGGACGAAAGTCGAAGCGATTGATATCGAAGCGACGCGGGCCGAAGTGCTCGAGACGTTCGCGGACAGTCAATACACCCGTTACCCGATCACGGAGGACGGCGACAAGGACAACTTGATCGGCTACATCAACGTCAAAGAGGTATTGATGGGACTCGCGGTCAGCCCGTCCATCAATCTCACCACTTATGTGAAAGAGCTTCCGGTCGTGCATGAAATGACGCCTTTGGAAGATACATTGAAACAGATGCGTGAGGCCCGGACCCACATCGCCATCGTCTTGGACGAATACGGCGGGACGGCCGGTCTCATCACGCTCGAAGACTTGCTCGAAGAGATTGTCGGGGAAATCCGTGACGAGTTCGACGAGGACGAGGTCGACCCGATTCATACGGTCGACGACACGACGTACGAAATCGATACACGCGTCTTGCTCGAAGAACTCGAGGAACGGTTCGGCATCACGTTCGAACGTTCAGAAGGCATCGATACGCTCGGCGGTTGGCTCCAAGTCCACCGCGAGACGCACGAGGTCGGAGACACGCTCGAGTTCGACCGTTACGTCTTGACCGTCATCGAGATGACGGAGAATCACGTGGAGCGGGTACGACTCGTCGTCCGCCCTGACGTTCAAGAGGCATAAGAAAAAGGTTCATCCGTTACTACCGGATGAGCCTTTTTAGTCGTTCATGCGTTGTTTTAGTCGTGCCGACAGATGAGGCGAATCGAGGTCGCTGTATCGAATCCCTTCCGCATAACGTTCGATGCCATCGATCGTGATTTGCAGCTTGAGGGAATGGAAGGGAATCCTATTCTCGTCGGCGACACGTTTCACGTCACGCAGTAAAACCATCACGTCTTCGTATGTATAGGAGTCGTCTTCCGCATGAAGGAAGAGGATGCCGTAGCGAGCTCCGTAAAACTCGAGGTCGACGGCTTGATCGAGTTGCAAGTGAGTGACATCATCACCGTGTGCCACATCGTCGCGCCAGGCTGAATCAGACAATTCGGTCATCACATCGATGCGGTCTGAAAAGGTTGGTGCGATTGACTGTTGAACGGCAGCATCATAAGCCTCGCTGATGCGTCGGTATGTGTTTTCCTTTGAGACGACGTCATCTTCATAGCTGTCATCGACGACATGGCCGCCTCGGGTGATTCGTACCACGAACTCGGTATCGACGCTTGTGTCAGAAGCCATCGTCACGTGGTATTTCGGATCGTAGAGTGATAAATACATGACGTCCGATACATGAAGAGACAGATCCGGGTAAGTGACGTTGACATACTCCTGTGCCGTCTCAATTGCGCGTTGCTCCGCTTTGTCGCTCCCGTCAAAGACATACCAGCCCCACCATCCTACAAAGAAGACGCCGAGCATGCCTAAACCGGTCAAGATGTTGTGGATGGGTCGTTTGAACATCATAGTTGCCTCATTTCCAATAACTGGTCTATTTCTAGTATAGTCGGTCGTTTGCACTTTCACCTCCGTCTAAAGCATGAAATGAAGGGACGTCTTTCCGTTAGCCGTCCCTGTTCCATCGACGAACATGACATGTGGATGTGAGGGTTGTATGCTAGCGTCAATAGAAAAAGGATTGATGTTATGGGTCAACTCATCGTAGCACCGAAAGGAACTCCCGCCATCCGATTCGGCGTCTGCCAGCGCTGTCTGAGCACGGACACGCGTGCTTATATGTGCCATCACGGACAGTGCCGCTATTGCCGTAACTGCCTTCACCTCGGTCGCGTCTGTCAATGCGACCGTCTTGCCGAAACGGACATCACGACGCCGCTGGAAACGACCGACCTCGTCATGCCGTTCGAGCTGTCGGGTGACCAGCAGCACGTCAGCCGACAGCTCCTCGCTTGGTGGGCATCTCGGACGAGCGGGCTCGTCCATGCCGTCTGCGGGGCCGGGAAGACGGAGATGACGTTCCCCGTCATCGCGAGCGCCGTGAATGAGGGGAAGCGTGTCCTCATCGTCTCACCGCGACGTGACGTCACCATCGAGTGGGCCGATCGGCTCGAGGCGGCCTTCTCCGTTCCGATCACCCGACGCTACGGAGGTGGGGACAAGGACACGATCGGGATGATCACCGTCGCGACGGCGCCGCTGCTCGTGAACTTGCGACATGTGTTCGATTACGTTCTCGTCGATGAGTCCGACGCCTTCCCGTTCGCTTTCGACCTCGCGCTCTGGTGGACGCTCCGCCGGGCCGGGAAAGGATTGTTTTTATTCGTGACGGCGACGCCGACCGTCTGGCAACGCCAGTTCCCGACCGTTCATCTGTCCCGGCGCTATCATGGACACGATTTGCCCGTGCCCCGGCTCATCCGTGAGACAGAGCCAGCCATCCTCGACTTCTGTCGCCAGTACGAAGCGTCACCATGCCTGTTGTTTGTCCCGACGAAACCGGACCTCGTCCATTATGGGGAACTGCTCGCGGCGAACGGGTTCGCCTACCAGGCCGTCTCGGCCGACACGGACGAGCGGACGGACGTGCTCGATTGGCTCGAGGCGACGAACGGAATCGTGCTCGCGACATCGATTTGGGAGCGGGGCATGACCGTGACCGGGGTGCACGTCGCCGTCCTCGACAGCAGTCACGCCTTGTTCTCGTCCCGCGCCCTCATCCAGATGGCGGGCCGGGCCGGTCGAAAACCGACCGCGCCGACCGGGGACGTCGTCTTCTTTTACGACGAGCGCACGTTCCGCCAAGACAAAGCCATCCGCGAGATTGAACAGGCGAACCGGCGATGAACTGTCTCGTCTGCCGGAAACCGTTCGCCGTCCCGTGGAGCCCGGCGACGCTCTTGAAGCGAGACTGGGTCTGTCCCGACTGTGAGGGGATGTTGACGCCGCTCCAAGCGGGTTGTCCGCGCTGCGGTCACCCGACCGCGGACGGGGCGACGTGTCCTGACTGTATCCGTTGGCTCGCGCTTGGCCTCGACTTGACCGTCCGTTCGCTCTACGCTTATGACGAGGCGGGAGCGAATTGGCTCCACCGTTATAAGTTCGGCGGCGACGTCGTCCTGGCGCGACAGCTACGCAATGTGCTGCGAGCGACGCGAGAACCAGGTGTCGTCTACGTCCCGATTCCGCTCAGTGAGGAGCGGATGCGGACACGGCGTTTCAATCAGGCGGAGTTGCTCGCAAGGATGATTGGACCGACGGAGCAGGTGCTCGTCAAATCCGAGGTTTCGAGTCAGCGTGAACTTGGGAAAGAAGAAAGGCGGCACCGTACGAATCCGTTCGCTGTACAGCAGTTGCCACGCTGTGGCAAAATTGTCCTCGTCGACGACGTCTATACGACGGGGACGACGCTCCATCAGGCGGCGCTCACCTTGCGCCGGGCCGGGGTGGAACAAGTTTCTGCCGTTTGCCTGTTCCGGACGCTAAACAAATTAAAAATGCGTCCGATATAAAGGGCAGAGGTGAATGACTGTGGAAGCAACAACTTGTCAAACGTGCGGACGGCTGTTTATGAAACAAAGCCGCTCGCCATACTGCCCATCCTGCGCGGAAGTCGATTTCCAAAACTTCTTGAAAGTCCGGGACTTCATCCGTGAACCCGCCAACAAACAGACGACAATCGGAGCCCTCGTCGAAGCGACAGGCGTCTCCGAACTTGATATCACGCGATACATCCATGAAGGACGCCTGATCATCAAGGACAATCCGTCACTGAACATCGCCTGCGTGCGTTGCGGCAATCCGACGAACCAAGGAAAGGTATGCGCGGACTGTCAGACCGACATGCAGCAAGAACTGAAAGGGCTACAAGCCAGCGTCACGAAACAGAGCGTTCGCGCTTATCGTTTGGATTAACAACTGAGAAGAGGGGGGACACGTATGCGCATCGATTCTGCAAAGTGGGTACACTTACCGAACACTTACGAGAAGAAAACGCAACCTGAGACGAAGCCCGAGCTGACACGCCAAACGGACCAATTATCGATATCGGCCGAAGCCCGCGCCCGGTTTGAAGAACCGGTGAAACACCCGGAGCGCCTGGAAAAAATCAACGCCTTGAAGGCGGAGATTAACGCCGGGACGTATTCACGGGACGCGCGCGACATCGCCAAACGCTTTCTACAAGGATGAATGAAAGCGGGGTCCGAGGGAGACCTTCGCATAAATAAGATGGCACGGAAGCTGACTAAACAAGGGACACCCTTTCTTTAGTCGGCTCTTTTTTTGGACAAAGGAGAGACTTATGCTCACATTACATACACGTTTACTCGAACTGGCATATGACAAAGAACGACTGCTCGTCAACGGAGACATGCCCGCTTTTAGCGCCCTCGTCAAAGAAGAGGCGACGATTCTCCGACAAATCAAACAAAAAGAAGCGGAACGACTTCAAGGAACGCTCGTTTTGGACGATGAAAAGAAAGAAGCGTTACGACCGGTCGTCCTCGAGCTGAAACGGCAGAATGAACTGAACGCCGTCCTGCTCGAACAGTCGCTCCGGTATATCGAATGGCATTTGGACATGCTCATGCCAGAGGCAGATGATTTCACGTACGGTCAACAGGCGCTCGAGACGCGCTCGTTCAGCCGGGATGTATAAGGAGGAAGTTTGATGGGCTCAACATTTATGGGATTAGAAACGGCGCGCCGCAGTTTAACGACGCACCAATGGGCGCTCCAGGCGACGGGGAATAACGTCGCCAACGCCTCGAATCCGGGTTACTCGCGCCAACGCTTGTCACTCGGCATGACCGAACAACTCAGCGTCAACTTCGGGGGAACGAAGGCCGGGCAGTTCGGGACTGGTGTACGCGGTGAGACGCTCGCCCGAATCCGCGATTTGATGATTGACCAGCAATACCGCGACGAGTCGGTGAAGAACGCCTACTACGCGACGAAAGAGGCGGCGTTCGGTCGGATGGAGGATATCGTTAACGAGCCTTCCGAGACAGGACTCGCCAAATCGCTCGACTTGTTCTGGGCCTCGCTCCAAGACTTGTCGGTCAACCCGGATGATGCCGGCGCGCGCAGTGTCGTGCGCCAACGGGCGATGACGCTCGCAGAGACGTTCAACTACATGTCGTCCTCGCTTCAAAAAGTGCAGGCCGATCTGGCATCGGAAGGTGACGTCGTCGTCAAGAAAGTGAACGACTTGATGACAAAAATCAGTCAGGTCAACCGTCAAATCGGGGATGCGGAGCCGCTAGGCGTGCTTCCGAATGAACTGTATGACGAGCGTGACCGCTATATGGACGAACTCGCCCAATACATGGACTTCACACGCGTCCCGGTCGACTATACGAACGGGGAGTCGCGCGGTAACTCACAAAAAGTCGCTGAGGGCCGCATCGACATCGTCGTCTCGATCAATGGCGTCGACCACAAACTCGTTGACGGCATCAACGGCACGGTCGGATCGTTCGACGGTCTCGATATGACCGATGCAAGCGGAGCGGACGTGGCACTCACGCACGCCACGATGCCGAACGGCAAATGGAAAGCGCTCGTCGAGATGTACGGCACGGACACGCCAGAATCAGGTAGCGTGAACGGCGTCTACGCGACGATGTTGAAAGACTTGGACGAGATGGCCGGCAAGTTCGCCTCGGCCTTCAACACCGCCCATAGCACAAACATGGACGCCAAAGGCAACGCCGGCACGGCGAACTTCTTTGAAGGAACGGCGAGCGCAGCGACGATTAAAGTGAGCGACGCCGTCATGAACAACCTCGATTTGATTGCCGCTTCTCAAGACGGCAACATCGGGGACGGCAGCGGTGCCCTCGCTTTGGCAAACTTGAAGTCGGCCACGCTCAGCTTCGACGGGTCGGTCCAGACGGATACGTCGATCGGAAAATACTATCAGAACGTCATCGGCAACATGGCCGTCGCCGCCGACCAGAGCGGACGCCTCGCCCAGAGCACGTTCGCGCTCATGGCGAGCTCAGACCAGCGCCGCCAAGCGGTGAGCGCCGTGTCGCTCGACGAAGAGATGACGATGATGATCCAATATCAACACGCCTATAATGCGGCGGCCCGCAACATCACGGCCGTCGACGAGATGCTCGACAAAATTATCAACGGCATGGGTGTCGTAGGGAGGTAATGCTTGATGCGAGTCACACAGACGATGCTCACACAGACGAACTTGAAACATTTATCGAGCAGTTATAACAAGCTCGCCCAAGTCCAGGAACAGCTCATCAGCGGGAAACGGATTCAGAAGGCGTCCGAGGACCCGGTCGTCGCTATGCAAGGTATGCGCTACCGGACCGAGGTGCGCGAGGTCGACCAGTTCCGCCGCAACGTCAGCGAGGCGACGAGCTGGATGGACTTGACTGATTCGACGTTGAACGAAGTGACGGAAGCCGTCAAACGGATTCGTGAATTGACGACACAGGCGGCAAACGATACGTACGAGTCGTCGCAGCGTCAAATCATCCAGAGTGAGGTCAATCAGTTGATCGAACATCTCGGCTCGCTCGCGAACGCGAAGTCAGGCGAGAAATATATTTACAACGGCACGAAGACGGACCAACCGCTCGTCGACATGGACGCCTTGAAGGCGTTCCTCGCCGACCCGAACGGGGATGTCAACAGCATCTACCCAGGCGGGGCACCGGCCGCGAGCGGGAAAGTCGCCTTCGAAGTATCGAAAGGCATCACCGTTCAAGTGAATATGCAGCCGGAGACGGTGTTCGGGAGCGACGTGTTCGCTGGACTGCACGACCTCGTCTCGAAATTGGCCGACCCGAACACGACTGGTGAAGTGCTCTCGAACGAGCTCGCCGACCTCGACGTCATCGCCCAAAACTTGATCACGGAGCGGGCCGAACTCGGCGCGCGTGCCAACCGGTTAGAACTCGTCGACAACCGCCTGCAAGAACATGAGATTATCGCCAAGACAATCATGTCCGATAACGAGGACATCGACATCGAAAAAGTCATCATGGAGCTCAAGTCTCACGAGACGGTGCACCGGGCCGCACTATCGGCCGGGGCGCGTATCATCCAACCGACGCTCCTCGACTTCCTCCGGTAAGCGATGAATATCGCTCGGCTTGAGATGCGGCAGACGCAGGCCGCCATCCAAATCACGTCGAACCGGCCCCACCTCGAGATGCGGCAAGGCCGGGCCGATGTGTCGATGACGCAAGGCAAGGTCGAGATGACCCAACAGACGACAGGCGGCACGCTTGAGGTCGACTCGTCGGTCGCGCGCAGTGAAAGCAACTTGAAGGCAGCACTCGAGCTCGGCCGTCACTTCGGTCAGCTCGGGGAGCAGGCAGCCCGGGAAGCGACATCGACCACGGCCCAGGACGGGGACCGGCTCATGCGCATCGAGAACGGCAACCCGATCGCCGCGATGGCCGCCGAGAAGACGAGCACCCCGTACCCGGTCGTCGACATGGACTTCATGCCGAAGTCGCTCGACCGCGTGAAGTTGACGTATACGCCGGCGGATGTCAAAATCGAGTGGAACCTGACGCCGGCACAGATTGATGTATCACTCACCCCGGCCGACATCTCGTTCACGCCATGGACGACGGACATCTCGCTCCGTCAACAGGCATCGCTCGAGATGTGGCCGGTCGGTGGCATGTATGATGAGACGCGTTGAAAGTGAGGACAACCCATGTTCATTGAGACAGACTATTTTGGCAAAATCGAAGTAAATGAAGACGAGACGATCTCGTTCGTCAGCGAGATTCCCGGATTCCCGGAATCGAAGACGTTCGCCCTCATCCCGTACGGCGACGAGCTCCCGTTCTGGTCGCTCCAGTCCATCGACGACCCGGCCTGCGCCTTCGTCGTGACGAACCCGTTCTGGCACAAGTCGGACTATGCGTTCGAGTTGACCGACGGCGCGAAAGAGCAGCTCGGCATCGATGAGGCGGAACACGTCTCGGTGTATGCCATCGTGACGCTCCGCGATCCATTCGACGCCTCGACGCTCAACTTGAAGGCCCCGATCGTCATCGAGACGAAAGAGCGGCGTGGGAAGCAGGTCATCTTGGATGACGTCTACCCGGCTCGGTTCCCGCTCGGCGGTCAGAAAGAAGAGGTGCGCTGATGCTCGTATTGAAACGAAAACAAGGCGAGGCCATCCATATCGGGGACGATGTGACGCTCACCGTGCTCGCCATCGAAGGCGACCAGGTCAAGCTCGGCATCGAGGCCCCGCGCCATATCGATATTCATCGCCATGAGGTGTACGTCCAGATGCAGGCCGAGAACGAATCGGCCCGCGACAGCGCCAACTTGATGAAACAGATGATGCAAAATAAGTCGGAAGCGTGAGCTTCCGGCTTTTTAGCTGTCCTAAAATTTGGATAGGGTGACATGTGTCACTTTTGTACGATAGGATAGGAGGAAAGAAATGGCGGGAGAGGACAAGGCTTGGGTCAAGTCATCAACATTTTTTTCATCAATGTCAGTATCATCTATCTCGTTTTATCGCTGGCCCTGTATCTCATGCGCCAGCTGTTGCCGATTCAGGCAGGTTCTCCTTATGCGGTCCGCATCTGGTTCGGTCTCGCCATGGGGCTCGCGGCCGTACTGTTGACGGTCAACTCGTTTCAAGTCGGAGAGGCAAGGGTCGACCTCCGGATTATCCCGCTCGCGCTCTCAGGCGCCTATGCCGGACCGGTCGGGGTCGCCGTCACGATGGGGCTGACTCTTCTCGGTCGCTTCGGTCTCGACGGCATGACCGACCAATTCATCCGCTCGTTCGGCACGCTCGGCTTGTTCTTCGTGTTGTCGCTCGTGTTAAATCTACTGGTGATGCGACGCGGTCACTTGTATTCGGCCTATCTCGTGTTCGGGGCCGTGCTCGTCTTGTTTCGGATTGCGGGTAACGTCCCGATGCAGGCGTTCACGACCGTGTTCTTGCCGTATTTCGTCATGACGTTCCTCGGCGGTTGGATGTGTTACTGGGTCGCGAAACAGATTGAGACGCACCTGCGCATGTTCCGACTGCATACGCAGCGGGCGACGATTGACGAGCTGACGGGTCTCCCGAACCGCTATATGACGCTCGAACGATTGAACGAGGTCGAGATGTCGGGTCTCCCTTGGGCGCTGTTCGTCATCGATGTCGACCGGTTCAAGCAGTTGAACGATACATATGGCCATCGGGCCGGTGACGCGGCGCTTCATCACATCGGTCAAACGTTACAGGCGAACTGTCCGCCGGACGGCTTCGTCGGGCGCTACGGCGGGGAAGAGTTTCTGATGGTGCTCGAGGATGCCGGTGACGTCCGGTTGATCGCGGACGACATCGTCACGGTCATCCGCGACACCCCGTTCTCGTTCGAAGGGATGCACATCCCGATGACGGTTTCGCTCGGGGCCTCGCTCGCCGGGGCCGAGCCGGGCACGGTCGTGTTCGAACGGGCCGACGCCGCCCTTTACGCGGCGAAGACGAGCGGGCGCGATCAAGCAAAAATCGGATAAACAAAAAATCGGTCCCGGGGGGCCGATTTTTTTAGTGGATATTTTTCTTTTTGAACTGGCCGCCCCGGACGTCATGGATATTGCCGATGGCGAGGAACGCCTTCTCGTCATAGTCGTCGAGGATGTCTTTCAATTTCGTTTCTTCTAATCGACTGATGACGGTGAAGACGACTTTCTTGCCGTCGCCCGTATAGGCCCCTTCACCGTGCAAGTAGGTCACGCCCCGGCCGAGCCGGTCCATAATGGCCTGACCGATGTCGTCCGGCGCCGTCGTGATGATCCACGCCGCCTTCGACTGGTCGAGCCCCTCGAGCACGATATCGATCGTTTTGAAGGCGACGAAGTACGTGATGAGCGAGTACATCGCCCGGTCCCAGCTGAAGACGAAGCCGGCCGTCCCGAGGATGAAGATGTTGAAGAACATGACGATCTCGCCGACGGAGAACGGGAGCCGGTCCGTGAACGACACGGCCAAAATCTCGGTCCCGTCGAGCGACCCACCGGCCCGGATGACGAGGCCGATGCCGGCTCCGAGCAGGAAGCCGCCGAACACAGTCGACAACAGCAGGTCGTCCGTGAACGGTTCGATTGTATGAAGCAAAATCGTGAAGCCGGACATGAGCATGATGGCGATCAACGTGACGATGGCGAACGTCTTCCCGATTTGGCGATAGCCGAAGAAGATGAACGGCAAGTTGAACAGGACGAGCCAGATGGCGAGCTTCGTCTCCGTCAAATACGACGTGATGATCGAGACGCCGACGATGCCGCCGTCGATGATTTGGTTCGGGACAAGGAACGCCTCGAGACCGATGGCGAAGATGAACGACCCGATTAACAGGAGTAGCCCCTTGGCGAGAAGTTCGGTCGGTTTGATTGGGTTGTGGACACGTTTCAAACGGAGCACTTCCTCCGGAGACGGGGAAGGCATCGGTGGACGCTGCATCGGGGGTCACTCCTTTTTCTTTTCAGTATAGCAAACCTCACACGGGATGAAGCAGAAGCGGCAGACAATCTGACACAACTTTTTCAGCGATGCCAGAGATGTTATTCTACTATTTTTTTATGCTAGACTAGGAAGGTTGAATCAAAAAGGAGGACGTTACTCATGAAACGTGACAATCGAGCCTGGCTCATGGGCTTTCAAATCATCATGAACATCATCGGCGGGATGATCGCGGCGTACGGCCTCGAGTCGGTGTTAATCCCGAACAGCGTGTCGGATGGAGGCGTCACCGGAATCAGCATCGTCGGCTCCCAACTGACGGGTATTCCGCTCGGCGTGTTCCTCGGGATTCTCAATCTCCCGTTCGTCTATCTCGGCTATAAGCAGATCGGGAAGAGCTTTGCCATCCTATCGGTCACCGGCATCGCCTCGCTCTCGGTCGGGACGCTCATCATGCACCGCGTCCCGACAATCATCGATGGGGATACGCTCCTCGTCACGGTCGTCGGCGGAATCATTCTCGGGCTCGGGATGGGGCTGTCGCTCCGGAACGGGGGCGCGCTCGACGGCATTGACATGCTGGCCGTCTTGTTATCGAAGAAGTTGCCGTTCGGGACGAGCGACTTGATTCTCTTCTTGAACGTGTTCGTCTTTATCGTCGTCTCGACGGTGTTCGGCCTGCAAGGAGCGGTCCTATCGGCCATCGCCTACTTCATCGCCTCGAAAGTGATTCATATCGTCGAGGAGGGGCTCAGTGGGGCGAAGACGTTCAAAATCATCACGAGCGTACCGGACGTCATGGTCGAGACGGTGCGGGACCGGCTCGGCCGGAGTGCGACGCTCAACCAGATTCAAGGCGCTTATTCGAAAGAGTGCTATTACGAGATCACGTGCGTCATCAACCGGCTCGAGGAGCGGAAGATGAAAGAAATCATCAACCAAGTCGACCCCGAGGCGTTCGTCGTCGTGTACGAGGTGTCGGAGGTCAAAGGTGGGAATTTCCGAAAACGCGATATTCATTGAGACGAATCAAGCAGCCGGCGCTGCTTGATTTTTTTGGTGGAGGCAGGGAAATGCGGGATGGATAGGGAACAAGTGGGGATTCAGAAAGGAGAGAACGTATGCGTCCATTGTTATTAGGTGTGCTCGCCGCCTTGTTTTTTGCGAGCACGTTCGTCTTGAATGAATCGATGCAGGTCGGCGGGGGGAGTTGGGCGTATAGCGTCTCGCTCCGCTTCCTGTTCATGATTCCACTGCTCATGCTCGTCGTGGCCGTCCGGGGTGGCATGACGCGGGTGCGCCGCGCCATCGTCGATGAGCCATGGCCGTGGCTCGTCTGGGGGACGGTCGGCTTCGGTCTGTTTTATGTCCCAATCTGTCTCGCCGCCGAGGTCGCCCCGCCTTGGCTCATCGCCGGCACGTGGCAAGTGACGATCATCGCCGGGGCGCTGTTGTCGCCGCTGTTCCGTCGGAGTGACGGGACGCGGGAGCGGATTCCGTGGACGGCGCTCCGCTTCTCGGGACTCATCTTGTTCGGCGTCGTCTTGATGCAACTCGAGTTCCTCGCCGACTTCGAGCCGCGCTTCCTGTGGATTGGGGTGGTACCGGTGTTGATTGCCGCGTTCGCCTATCCGCTCGGCAACCGGAAGATGATGGCCCACACCGACCTCGACGTGTTCGAGCGCATCCTCGGCATGTGCATCGGCTCGCTCCCGGTCTGGCTCCTCTTGTTCGGCTACGGGCTGACGACGGGGGCGCCAACGAGCTCGCAACTGACGCAGACGCTTCTCGTCGCACTGTTATCGGGCGTCGTCGCGACAGTGCTCTTCTTCAAAGCGACCGACCTCGTCAAACACGATATGGGGAAACTGGCCACGGTCGAGGCGACCCAGGCGCTCGAGGTGCTGTTCGCGCTCATCGGCGAGCTGATTTTCCTTCAGGCGCATCTGCCATCCGGGCTGTCGCTCGTCGGCATCTCGCTCGTCATGGTCGGGGTCGTGTTGCATAGCCGCAGCCAATTCAACGTAAAGGAGAGTCTGGTGCCGGCGGCGAATCGATATAACAAGGAGGGATGAACATGTCCTATGGATTGATTGGGAAACTGACGGCCGTACCGGGTGAGCGCGAGACGCTACTCGCGATTTTGCTTGAGGCGGCTGCGGCGATGGAACGAGAGCCGACGTGTACGGCATACCGGGTGAACGTCTCGCTCGACGATGAGTCGATTGTCGTCTATGAGGTGTGGGAAAGTATGGAGGCGCATCAACAATCGCTGTCGCTTGAGACGACACAGACGTTGATTGGGAAGGCACGGTCGATTCTGGCCAATATCGAGCGCTTGGCGGTGTTCGAGCCGCGGGACGGTCATTAAAAAAATCCACGTCCGTGGACGTGGATGAAAGGTCATGCTTTCGTCAAGCTTCCTTTGACTTGCTCATAAAACTCGTCCATCATCCCAGTCCGGCTACCGAGCTGGCAGATGAGTTCGAGCGTCTCTTTATAGAACTTTTTGACGAGTCCTTTGTTTTTGATGTTGTCCATCGACGCCATCGTCTTGTCGAGGTTTTGGAGAATCTCTTCGATCTGGTCGTCCGAGTCCGGTTTCACGACCGTCATATTGTCCGGGATTTTGACGACTTTGTCTTGCTCCTGGTAACGGAACGACGCGCCGAAGCCAAGGTTCTCGATGAACAAGTGCGGCATCACTTTCTGACCGAAGAACTGCTTATGCCATTCCGTCGCTTTCATCGTGTCCATGTCCTGTTTGAACGTGGACGCCGTCGAGACATACTTTCTGAACAGGTCGGTCATGAACTTCTCGATGACCGGGATTTGAAGGGCAAAGACGTTCTTTAAGAGCGCGTCGAGCTGTGCGCGTGACAATTGTTGTTCGTTTGACATGTCAGTTCCTCTTTTCTATAATGCGATACTTTTATCGTATGGGATTGCGGAACGTGCGTCAACGCATCCCTAAACATTTTTTCAGAATATTTAATGATTTATGGTCATTTTATGCGATAATCGTCTCATGGCTAGACCAAAGAGGAGTGAATCCATATGAACAAAACAATGAAGTGGGCGGTCGCGCTCGGCGTGACGGGTGCCCTCGTCGCAACGGTCGGTGTCGTTTCGTCCAGAGGGCGGACTGACGATACGACGCAGACGATCCGTGACCGTGAGCTCGGATACGAGATTATTCTTCCATCGAAAATCGTCGAGGCGATTGAGCGCGGGGACGTCTATATCGAGAAGGCGCAGGACGTCGTCGATGTCGGCGACAAGAACAGCTACGGCACGTTCGACCTCTACTATAACGTCGAGGACGGCGACGACCAGTTGTTGTTCCATTTGGACTTGATTGACCGTGAACTATCGGAAGAGGCGTTCGCCCAGGAAGTCGGCTACGGCAACTACCTCGGTGCGAGCGACAAGACGTTCTTCTGGGTCGAACCGACCGAGGCCGTCCCGGGTGCCGAGGCGCACACGGATGAGATCGCCGAACTGCTCGAGATATTACCGGAGCTTGAATTCCGGACGTTATGAGTCCGCCCGCTACGGCGGGCTTTTTCGGTTATGCTACAATATGACGTGAGGTGATTTCATGAATTGGACAGTAGAAGAAGTGAGACAGGCAGAACAAGTAGAGGTGCTCGAGGAAGCTGTCAACGCACATGACAAGATTGACGTGAAAATCGGACACGTAGCGGTCGGTCAGAACGACTACGCCGTCTATGATGACGACACGCTCGTCGGCTATATGGTGCTCTTCCCGTATCTCCCGAACGAGTATGAAGTGAACGCGCTCGTGCATCCGGACTATCGGAAACAAGGCGTCTTCAAGGCGCTCTTTGAAACGGCGAAGCAGGACGCGAAACAGAATGGCTGTGAAGCGTTCACGTTCGTCATCGATCGCAAATCGAAGGACGGCAAGGCGGTCATAGACCATCTCGGCGCGGCGTATCAGTTCTCAGAATTTAACTTGGTCCTTAAAAAAGCCGAGCTGTTCTTGAAGCCGGACGAAGTGTCGCTCCGCGAGGCGACGGACGCCGACCGTTCGCTCATCATCGAGACGCTCTCTGAAGCGTTCGGCGACCCGGTCGACGTGACGGAGAACATCTATCAACAGATCGATACGCCGGACCGCGTGACGTACATCGGTGAGGTCGACGGTCGTCCGGTCGGGGTCATTCGTGCCCTCCTTTCGGGTGAAGATGCCGGTAGCATCCATGCGTTCGGCGTCAAGGCGGATGAGCAAGGCAAGGGCTACGGCACGAAGATGTTGAAGCAGATGGTCCAGCAACTGTTCCGCATGGGCCGGACAAAGCTCGAGCTCGACGTCGAGACGGAGAACAAGGCCGCGCTCGAGATTTACAAGCGGGCCGGGTTCGCTGAAAACGGCGGCTATGAGTTCTATCTATTAGAACTGTGAGGTGAGACGAATGGTTCGGAATTTGAAATGGCTCGGGGCCGCGTTCGAGGCTTTCCTCGGCATCCCGACAATCGGGGGGCTGTTCATCATCAGTATGGGTTATACGCCGCTTGGGTTCATGCTCGTGTTCCATATCGTCTTGCTCGTCGTGTCGCTGTCGCGGCTGAAACGGATTTCGGTCGGGGCATTCGTCGGGATTACGGCGTCGGTGCTCGGGTTCATCCCGTTCCTCGGCATGATGCTACACTGGGTAGCCGCGATTGCACTCGCAATCGACGCGCTCATGACCCCACGCGAACAGGTGCACATGACACAAGAAGATGACCGTTTTTAATGAAGACGCTCTCGGTGACGAGGGCGTTTTTTCATTGACCAAAACTTCAACTGAAAACGCTATACAAAAGCTGGGATTCGGACGATATAGTAGGTGATGAATTACACAGAGGAGGAACTCATAGTGAAGCTATTCAAAAACTTTACGACCCAACTGCTCGCTTGGATTTTGGTCACATCCTTTATCACGGGCGGAGCGGTCGGCTGGATCACGCTCTTATTGCTCACGGAGCTTGAGATGGCGAAAGGTCAGGTCATGCTCGTCGGGACGGCCGTGGCCTTACTTATTTCAGGGATTGGTGGCGCCGTCATCTACTTGATCGCCCGTCGTCCGCTCAAGGCGATCGAGTCGGCGTCGGATAAGGCGGTCGAGGTCGGCAACGGCGATTTGACGGTCGTGTTCGCGGACGAGACGACGACAGACCGTTCGGAGATGGGGCGTCTGCTTCTGTCGATGGACAACATGGTCGGACACCTGCGGGAACAAGGGACGAACATGCGCTACACGGCGGACCAGCTCACCGGTTCGGCGCAAGAGATTGCGGCAGCGGTTCAAGAAGGGAATATCGCCGGTGAGAACATTCGTCAAGCGATGGACGCCTTGAACAAAATGCTTGAGAATAACGTCAACGCGACGTACAGCTCGATGGATTTGCTCGGTGCCGTCGCCCGGACGATGGAGAACATCCGTCTAGAGATGGGTTCTGCGCTCGAATCAGCGAGTGAGATGCAACAAGAGGCCGAGAGCGGCAAAGGCCTCGCCTCGTCGTCGGTCGATGCGATGCATGCAATCGCCGGCAAAGTCGAGCAGTCGTCGACGCTCAACAGCAAGTTGACGGAGATGACAGGCGAAATCTCGCGTATCACGGACGTCATCAGCGACATCTCGGCGCAGACGAACTTGCTTGCCTTGAACGCGTCAATCGAAGCGGCACGCGCCGGCGAACATGGACGCGGCTTTGCGGTGGTTGCGGCCGAGGTCAAGAAGCTCGCTGAACAGACGGCGAACTCAACGCAAGAGATCACGGATTTGATCGTCGACGTCAAACGTTTGGTTGGCGACACGTCGTCATCGATGGCGAACGTGAAAGCGGAAGTGGAGACGGGCGTTGGTCTCGTCGAGAAGGCGGGCGGTGCGTTCGCGTCGATTCACAACTCGGCGAACGAAGTGTACAGCCACGTCCATTCGGTCGATGCGCTCTTAGATGAGTCGCGTGGGCAGATCGACTCGGTCGTCACGAACTCGGCCGGCATCGTCGGCATGGTCGAAGAAGCGTCACGGTATGCTACGGAAGTCACGTCAGCGGCGAGCCAACAAGCGGCGAGTCTCGGTGAAGTGAACGGCGCGATGACGGAGCTCGTCCGGGTCGCGGAGAGTTTGCAGAACGAGACGGAACAAGTGAAGGTAGAAGCGTAAGGAGGAGCGACCCAGTGATGGGTCGTTTTTTCTATGTATTAAACATATATTTACCTAATTATGTAAAATTAATCAATGTGATATTTTTTTGGTATAGAATAGAATTGGAAATGTAGTACATAAAAAGAATGAGGGATATCACTTGAATGAGTCTATCGACATATGGAAAGAAAGAATAGAAAAATACTCTAAAGAAACATCTCAGTTTATAGACAAATGGATTGATCACTTGGATGAAAAGGGGACGAAGCTAAAAGACAAGTGGATTGAACAAAGTCAAACGATTGATAAACAGAATCGTCTGCTAGAGTCTTTAAAAAAGAAAGAAGAATTGAACCAAAAAACAATTCAATCTTTGCAACAAAAATTGAAAGACAAAGACTCTAACAAGAACCAGCAACGAATGAATGACCTCTCGAATTCTTTAAAAGAGAAAAATGAAATAGTAGGCAAATTGCTTCGTCACGTTCAGGCACAGCAAAAACAGTTAGATGAAAAAAATGTTAAAGTACAAAAGCTTGAAGAGACATTAAATCAATCAAAGAAGATAATTAGCGAAACTCAATATCGCTTGAACCAATCTAAGACGATGTTAAAAGAACTTCAAGAAGAGCGACTAAGAGTTCAAAAAGAACACCAACGAACGACTAAATTGCTTCAAACATATAAAGAAAAGCTTGAAGAAGCTGCAAGTGAAAGCACGGTTCGACACTACGAACATCTCATTAAAACGTTGACCGATCAACTTTTTCAAGTGACAGAACGATCAGAAGAAATTGACCGTGAAATGTATCGAGAGAATAATAAAAATCGTGAATTTGAGGAATTACTAAAACAAGAAAAATCGCGTGCCACAGAGTATCTCAGTGATATTAAGCATATGAGACTTGAATACGAGAAAGTCATTTCGGAGCGTGAACAATTATACGGTCTATTAACGAAATACAAAGATGAGATGAATACATACATGTCTCAGCTAGAGAATGAAAGACAAATTGTCACTAGCCAAAAAGCAGAAATGCAGGAACTTGAGAATTGGTTGAATGAAGAGTGGAACGAGCGCGAGAGATTACAGATTGAGTACGGGAATTTAATTGCGCAACGAACTGAAATATTTTTTGAGCGGGAAACAACAACAAGAGAATTAAAAAAGAAAATGGACTTAGAACAAAGAATGGAACGAGGATTTGATAAAATTTTTCAATATGTAAAACTTTCTAATACTTTTTATAAAGACTACAGGCAATTGAAAGACCCAAATGAGCGTATGAGTTTGGAAGTAGGATTAATCGAGATGGAAATTGCATATCGAATGGGAAAACCGAAGTATCGTCGAAATGTTGTTAGAACTAAAGATCATCACTATTACGAGTGCGAATGGGGTACTAATATTGGATTGCCTGGGCGGATTTACGTTCGAAATGAAGGTTCGGGATGTGTTGTGGAACGAATTAGCCGAATCAAGGACGGTGGAAGCAAGCTTAGTCAAGATCGGGTAATCGACTGGTTAAAAAAACAATAAAAAAATTGAGACACCACTAAACATTGCCCCTATCATTCCGATATAGAGTATGGAAACGATAAAACGTTCCAACTAATACAAGGTGAGGGGCCGGCCTAAGCCTTGTATGCTCGGACAAATGGATTTGGAAGAGCGGAAAAACTAAACCTATGGAGGGAAATTACAATGATTATTAACCACAACCTTAACTCGATGAACGCACACCGCAACATGTCATTCAACACAGCACAAACTGGTAAAGCGATGGAGAAATTATCTTCAGGTCTTCGCATCAACCGTGCTGGTGACGATGCTGCTGGTCTTGCAATCTCTGAAAAAATGCGCGGACAAATCCGTGGTATGGATCAAGCTGCTCGTAACGCGCAAGATGGAATTTCTTTAATTCAAACAGCTGAAGGTGCATTGAACGAAACACATTCAATTGCTCAGCGTATGCGTGAATTATCAGTTCAATCTTCAAACGAAACTAACACATCTGATGACCGTGCTGCACTTGATAAAGAATTCCAACAATTGAAAAGTGAAGTAACGCGTATCGCTGATCAAACAGAGTTCAACACTAAGAAACTGTTAAAAGGTGGCCTTGGAGCTACTTCTACAGCTGGTGCAGATTTAGCACCAGCTTCAGGGATGACTAACTTTAATGTTGGTGGCTCACAAGTTGGAACGATTGCTATCACGTCTGCTGCTGGGACAGGTGCAGCAGTTGACTTAACTGCAACTTTCACAGATGCTGCAGGTAACATTACGACTCAAACATTAGCTGATGTTACAGTGCCTACAGGTGCAAACGAAGCTAACGTCAACTTTGATAAGCTTGGATTCTCATTCACAGCTAACTCATCGTTGAGCGCAGGTTCGTTCGATGGATCTGCTACTTCAACAATCACTGTTACAGGTTCAGCTGCTAAATTCCAAATTGGTGCTAACTCAAACCAAACTATCGATTTGTCAATTAAAAACATGGATGCTACTGCATTGAACATTGTTAGTAGCGACATTTTGACAAAAGAAAGTGCTCAGACAGCTATCACTTCACTTGATGCTGCTATCAAGTCAGTTTCTGATGAGCGTGCTAACTTAGGTTCGGTTCAAAACCGTCTCGAGCACACAATCAACAACTTAAACGTTGGAGCTGAAAACCTTCAAGCTGCTGAATCACGTATCCGTGACGTAGACATGGCGAAAGAGATGATGAACTTCACGAAGAACAACATCCTTAACCAAGCTGCACAAGCAATGATGTCCCAATCGAACCAACAGCCTCAAGCGGTTCTTCAACTTCTCCGTTAAGATTTAACCTATTTCTTAATCAACATTCACTAGAACTAGGCTACGAAAATGTCCGTCTCTCGTTATTCGAGGGACGGACATTTTTTAATATACATAGACTCCTCTATCTTCTTTTAAATAATTTTTTTTAATGTCTTGCCATTTGTACACAACAGACCAGTAAGTACGACCTATCTGCTGGGCAATCGCAGCGTCTGTCATTCCATTTTGTTTTGCTTGAATGATAAATTCGATTTCATTTGCTGTATAATCATTTTTTGCTTTTGAGGAAATGACGGTCATGTCTGGATGTTGCTCTCGTTCAAGCTGTAATCGATAGTCCCAATCGAGTTTTTTACGCATAGATGGAATGGCATACGCATAAGGAGCGAACTCATTTAAGAAACGAATCGCTTCTTCTGTTTTTTGAATACGAAGTGTATAAAAGTGACCGTCAGAACGGCGACTTAATACGAAATGATGATGGAATGTTCGTGCTATAAATGAACTTAACACTTCAAGTTCCTCAGGATAAAAGGCTTGAAGATAAAGATAGATATGTGGAGTGATGATCATCTGATTTAATTTGGAACGCGTAGATTTTGTTAGTGATAGACTACCATCGTCTAAATAAAGGGCTAATAAAAAAACAGGATGAATACAGTCTTCCAATAGACGAATCGGAATATGCTTCTTTCTACCATCATAACATTGTGCACGTAACCAAGTGAAAAGATCATCTTTCTCTGAATATAGTTCTGCACTAGTTCCTGTCTTCCTTATTTTTATTCCTTTAAATATTCTAGGTGCGCTTCTTAATTTCCACTCGCGATACTCCATTTGTTTGACTGAAAAATGTTCGCGATACTGAAGACCGTTTTTTGGAGTGACTTTGGCTTTTGAACGCGTAATGGTTCCATCACCTAGTAACGTTCCTAATAGTAGGCTTTTTTCAAACACTGTCAGTTCGTCCCATTCCATCAGGTATCCTCCTCTACCCTTCATAATTATTACCTTGTACTATTATTCCCGGTTTTATTCTTTGATAGTCGGAACACCGTTGTAGAAAAAGAATAGGGGGGAATCTGATTTTCAGTTTAAGAATTGAAAGTGTTTTTAGCTGATACCTAGCGTTTAGATATTAAATTAATATTGTTATGTTGCCTTTTCGTTCTTATAAAACTGAAAATCATTACGTGATGAACCGATATAGTACGTGAGAACAATGAAAAGAGGAGCAGAAATCTATGAATCCGATTATTTCTGAAGTCCGGCTTCACCTCCCTTCTTCTGTCTTGCCTTATGAACAAACAAAAAACGTGTTCGTTGAAGCGAATCAACAAGCGCTCGCTGATGAAGGCATCGTCATTTTGCCGACGCCACAACACGTCACGAAGTTAGAGGCGGCTGTCGAGAAGGCAAATCAAGTGTTAAATCAACAACGTACCGGTTTGAAGTTCATGAAACATGAAAAATTAAACGATTACTATATTCAAATTGTAGATACCAATAACGAGGTTATACGCGAAATACCGAGTAAGAAGTCACTTGACTTCTTTGCAGCATTTATGGAATTTAATCAGCTCTTTGATGAGCGAGTATAAGGAGGTCAATCATGACGACACCAATCCGGTTTGGCGGACTAGCCAGTGGAATCGATACTGATACCATCATCAAACAATTAATGCAGGTCGAACGCCTTCCTGTTGATAAACTTGAACAAAAAAAACAGACGACTGAGTGGAAACGAGATGCTTACCGTGAAATTAATCGATCGCTCATGACGCTCCGTAATAGTGCCTCGGATTTAATGCTTAGCCGAAATTTTTATGCGAAAACGTCAAGCTCTTCTGATGAATCGAGAGTATCGGTCGTTGCGGGGCCATCAAGTGGAAATACAGCGATTCGTATAGAATCTGTGAATCAACTAGCTACTGCTGCTACTCAAGTTGTTGAGCCGAAAGATAGAAACGGAAACGCAGTAACCAAGACGACAAAAGTTGCTGAGATGAATTTGCAGTCAGCTACACAAGAGGTGACGTTACCTACGGCGTCAAAAGAGTGGATACTCTCTCCCAAGCCAAAACCAGGAGCAATCGTTTCGTTAAAAGATGCAACAGACACACCAATTAACGTAACGGATTATACTTATGACGAGGTGACTGGAAAAGTTACAATGAATGACGGTTCAGATGTGCCTGCGGGTTCTAAGGCCACATATTTTTCCGGTTATCAGGTTCAAATACGTTCAGTCGAAGGTGGAACTTTTGAGACAATCAAAGTAGCAGAAGATGCAACTATGGAAAATTTAGTTACTGCTTTGAACGAAAAAGAATCAGGAGTGTCTGCATTCTTCGAACCGATTTCTGGAAAGTTGTCATTCACCCAAAAACAGACCGGTGAAAAAGCGATTATTGAATTTGATACTATGACAAAAAACACTTTTGGTATTGATCCTTTAGCGCCTCCTCAAAGTGGAAAAGATGCTAGTTTTATGGTCAACGGCATTCCAATGACGCAGAGTTCCAACACTGTCACTATTGATAATATGACAGTCACGTTGAAATCGGAATTTCTGTCTGGTCCGGTCACACTTTCAGCCGCTACTGATACCCAAAAAGTCTATGAAAATATTAAAGCTTTCGTTGACAAGTATAATGAAACTATTGATCTTATGAACAAGAAAGTTCGTGAAGATCGTTTCCGTTCGTTTACGCCACTAACTCAAATGCAACGTGATGAATTGTCCGAGGACGAAATTAAAAAGTGGGAAGAAAAAGCAATGAGTGGAATGCTTCGTGGGGATACAATTGTACGAGGTGCAATGGACACCATGCGTAGTAAATGGTCAAGTGCAACGTCAAATACTAATGATGTTGAAATGAAGCAATTATTTCAAATAGGTCTTTCTACCGGCAAAGATTTCACAAATGGTGGGAAAATTGAGTTAGACGAAGAGAAACTTAAAGCTGCCATTGAGAATAATCCGGAACAGGTTTACCAGTTGTTCACGAATGTAGACAGTGGATTACTTCCTCAAATTCGTGATGCGGCAACTAACTCACGTACCACTATTACACGAATTGCGGGAGCTGAAGGGGCTGGTGCTCCGACATACTCGATGGGGCGTGAGATGACACAAATCGACACACGGATTACGCGTTTGAACGATTTGTTAGTCGATAAAGAAAATGCTTACTACCGTCGCTTCGCAGCGATGGAAACGGCGATGAACCAGGCGAACTCGCAAGCCGCCTCACTGCAACAGTTCTTAGGCGGAGGCATGTAAGAGGAGGAAGTTAAATGGTAGCCAACCCATATGCAGCATATCAAAACAATGCGGTCACGACCGCGAACCCACAGGAATTGACGCTCATGCTGTATGACGGGGCGCTCAAGTTCATGCGCCTCGCCAAACTCGCTATTGAGCAAGGAAATCCAGACTTAAAGAATACGAATATCCAGAAGACACAGGCCATCTTTCAAGAGATGCGTTTGACGTTAAATAAAGACATTGCGATTTCGGCAAACTTGGACTCGCTTTATGAATACATGTGGCGTCGTCTCGTCGATGCCAACGTCAAGAACGACACGACGATTCTCGACGAAGTGCTCGATTTCACGACGGAGCTCCGCGACACGTGGAAGGAAGCGATGAAACTCGCGAAGCAAGCATGAGACCCATCGATGAGATTATCTTCAAAACGCAACGACTAAAGGATTTGCTGGCGAAAGTGCCGGAAGAACCGACGTATGATACATGGATGGACCAAATCCATGAGTTGCTTGACGACCGTGAACAATTGCTCGCGGCGCACGGACCGGACTTGAAGGACGCTGACCAGACGGTGATTCGTCAGCTCGTCGACGACAGCCAACAGATTGCACGCTTAATTGAGGCCGAGCATCAACGGCTCGGGATGACGCTCGGGACGGCGCGGCAAGAACGGAAGACGGTCAAGTCGTACGTCGATCCATACGAGGACGTCGATTCGAACTTCTCAGGATTGTTCGATCAACAGACATAAAAAGCGCTGAATATATCAGCGCTTTTTTATTTTAATAAAATATTGATGTATCGTTAAAAAAAAGGAACTTCCAGCCGATAATATCAATGGGATGATTTGGATATTAATCATTCTGAATGGAATGTTGTGGAGGAATTTCTTATGATTATCAAAAATAACAGCAATGCAAATCAAGCGTTACGTCAATCACAAATAAATACAGGTCAAGCCGGTAAAGCTATGCAGAAACTGTCTTCTGGGTTACGAATCAATCAAGCTGCTGATGATGCGGCAGGATTAGCCATCTCTGAGAAGATGAGAGCTCAGATTCGTGGCCTAGATCAAGCCGCTCAAAATGCTGTGGATGGAATCAGTTTAATTCAAACTGGAGAAGGTGGATTGAACGAATCTCATTCAATTCTACAACGTATGCGTGAACTCGCTGTTCAGTCTGCTAACGACACAAATAACTTAGCTGATCGCGGCGCGATTCAAAAAGAGTTTAATGAGATGACGAGTGAATTAAATCGAATTGGCAATCAGTCGTCATTTAATTCTAAAGCTATTTTGACAGGGATTCACGGTTCTGAAGGAGAAGTACTAACAACTCACTCTATTCCTGGGCATCATGGTGCAGTAAGGGGTCTGTATAAAGTATCAGTAGATCCTACGAGATTTTCAAATGGGGATACTTTAAGTATTGATGGGTATACATTTACTAAATCGACTAGTTATCCATTGGGACAGGAAGAGTTTAATGATTTGCCATCTCTAAGGAATTCAATTTTGAGTCACCCTGATTTAAGTAAGAGCTATAATGTACAAGTAGGTATTATGGAATTACAATTGGAACAAAGAACAGGAAAAGAAACGAGTACACTACCTCAAGTGATGGAATTCCGTGCCGTGGATGGTTCATCAAGCGGATATATGATTGATGTGATTCGAAATGGACGTAGCGGTCCTCCACCGCAATCAGGTAAATTCGAATTAAACGAAAAAGACATTATGCCTTTAATTAAAGGCGATATTATAAAAGTCGAATGGATTTCAGATATTTCATTTAATAATAAATCTTTTGAATTGTCATTTGATCCTCATGCCACCTCTATGTGGGGAGGTGTGGTAAATTCATTTGCAGAAGTTGTTCAAGGAATTAACAACATCGCTTCCCCCTATACATCTAATTCACATTGGTCTGGTTCCTCTGTCACAATTCAAGAGAACCATCCATATGAAGGTACATATAAGCAGTTGAAATTGACGCGCGGAGGTAAAGAAATAACCCTTCAAATTGGCGCGAATTCTGGTCAATCTATTCAGTTAGACATGAATGATATGAGAGCCGCACGAATTGGATTGACCTCGACGGTAAAAGGAGAAGAGGGCTTCACATCTGAACGTGTCGTTAAAAATCGTGAAGGAAATCGAGACGCAGAGTATGCATTAGACATTACGATGCAGTCGAGCGCGAGTAAGGCGATTAGCAAAATAGATCAAGCCATCCAACTCGTGTCTTCTGAACGAACAAAGATGGGCTCATGGCAAAATCGTCTAGATCATGTAGTAGCGAACGTCACTATGTCTTCTGAAAATCTTCAAGCTGCTGAATCACGTATTCGAGATGTCGATATGGCAAAAGAAATGATGGCGTTCACGAAATCAAATATTTTAGGACAGGCTTCTCAGGCAATGATTGCGCAAGCCAATAAGCAGCCGGAGGCCATCCTTCAATTACTTCGCTAAATATAGATGGATTAAACTGCTCAAGAGCACCAAGCCCTTGAGCTTTTTTCGTTCATGAGGCTTTGACTTGTCGTCGTATTTTCAACAGGATTCTGGACAAGGTAAACAAAATCAGTCCGCTCACATTGAATTTTAAATACGTGAGTAAAGCGTCTTGCAACGACGTCACCGGCAGAAAACCACTGAATGTGACGAGCGGCAGAATCGTCACGTGCATCGTGGCCCAATGGATGAAAATCTGTTTCGGGAACGACCAACGTCTCACTTCATAAATGACGCTTGTCAGGCCGAGGAAGAACGCCATTCCGCCATAGACGAGCATATTATGTGCACCTTCCGGGTCTCCGCTCCACCACTGATACGTTGCAAGCACTCCGAACACCGCAAACCACGTCACGCCGCGAACCAATCCTCGTTTCAAAAAAACCATCTAGATCGTCCTTTCCATTGCTTGTTGGTTTCTTATACGATGCGATTTGGAAAAAGTTTCAATCTGGATGTAAGGATGCAAAGACGTCTGTTTTCGTATAAAATCGGGTAAATACCACTGTAACCGTTGCTTCTTTTCTGGAAAGGGGAGGGAAACGAGATGAGTGAGAAAAAAGTGAAACCTGAGTCAATGAAAAACCGTCGTTACTTCGTCTACGGTCCAGAAGGGGCGTACGATGAGTATGTGGAACGTGACCCGAAAATTGAGGCGTATGTCGAAGACGATGCGCCGCTCGAAGACGGTCCCGATCCGTATGAGGAAGAAGATCTCAAATCAAGAGGATAATATAGCCAAAGTCAAGGTTCTTTCAAAGACCTTGGCTTTTATTTGTGCAGGCTGGCAACCCTATACGTTTTCTTACAACGGTCGGGCTAGACAATCAAGTATGCTCATCTTATCAACCACCACTCATACGAAAAGGGAGAGAATGAAGATGAACATGAAACGATACGGATTGTTGCTAGCCTTACCATTGACACTACTTGTAGGCTGCGGGGAAGCGGATGAACTGAAGACGACGGCGACCGACACAGAGGAAGTCGTCGAGGCCGAAACGACGGAAGAACCAGCGGCAGACACAACACAAGAGACAGAAGTGCAGGAGAGCGAACTTGGGTCGAATCAGATTTATATGAAGAATAAGGCGCTCGACATCAAAGAGACGATCGGCTCCGTCAACTTCGCCATCGATAAAGTGCAGACGTCACGACTCACGGTCAACGAGGCGTACCGCGACTCGTTCGATGGGCAAGAAGAAGTGACGGTCATGGCGATGAATGTCATCGTCGAGAATACGATTGACGACACCATCAGTTTCCACCCGAACCAGGCGACGCTCGTGACGAACACGGGGGAGCAAGTATCAGCCGACTTGTGGTTCTCGGATGACGTTGGCGGCGAGTTCCTCGGTAAAGTGAAGAAGGAAGGGAACGTGCTCTTCTTCGTCAAGGCGATGCCAGAAGACCTAGCGGACGTGAAAGTCGTCATCGACGGACCGTCGGACGCGAACTATGAGTCGATTGGGGAATCCCGCTACGAATATACGATCAACGTCGAGAAATAAAGAATGGCCGCTCCAGGGAACTGGTGCGGCCATTTGTCAGCGGTGAAGTAACATCTCCATCACGAGCAGTAAGTTTGAATCGTAGGAAGATGCCGCTGTCGACTCTTCCCGCTGGTCATCATAAATCGGAATATGTACGGTGGCGAGCTCGCCCAAACGATTTTTCGTCGCACGCGTGAACGCGATGACGGGAATGTCATGTTGTTTGGCGATGTTCACCTTCTCGAGAACGGACTCGGTCTCGCCGCTCCGAGAGAAGGCGATGAATAAGTCCTGGTGTTCAATGTGGGCGAGAAACAGGCTCCGGCTGTCGCCGGCCGAACTGACCCATGCCTGCTTCTTTTGAAGATGCAGCTTCTTCGCCATATATTCGGCAAAGAACGTGGAAAAGCCGGCGCCGTATAAAAAAAATCGATCGACTCGCATCCAACAACTGCCGGAAGTCCGACACTTGCTCCGAGATCAAGGCGTCCGTGCGCTCAAAGTTTGTCACATGCGTCCGAAACTGATCAGCCCACGCCTCATGGTGGGGCCGCTCGGTTTGCTGCAGTGTCGGCTGTTGTCCTTTTAAGAAAAATAAGAATTCACTATAGCCGCTAAACCCAAGCTTTTTGCAGAGCCGGATGATGGTGGCAGGTGACGTGTAGCACCGGGCCGCCAGTTCGCGTATGTTCATCTCGCGAACGAGCGAGACGTTCTCGGCAGCGAATAAGAGGACGCTATACTCCATCTCGGTCAACCGGTTCTTGCCTCGCAATAAGTCCCAAACGGATGGCTCCATCGTCCATTCCTCCTTTCACACCTTCTCATCATAAGCGAGTCGCCATGAAAAAAGAAGCGGTCCTTTGAGGGACCACTTCTGCATTTAGTTGCGGACGAGCGTGTGACGAGATTGAAGGTCAGGCCAGAACCCGGCGTTCGCTTCAATCATCTCGTCGAGAATCAGTTTCGCATGACGGGCCGATGGGACCGTCTTGTTCAACGTGAACGCTTGAAGTGCCTTCTCGTACGAACCTTCAATCGTCGCTTCGACGAGCAACTTCTCACTGGCGAGCTGTTGTTCCATCAAGCCTTTATAGAAGAGCGGGATGTGACCAACACGGATCGGTTCCGGACCGTGTGACGTGATGTAGGCCGGGACTTCGACCATGGCGTCATCCGGGATATTGGCGATGGCACCATTGTTCTCGACGATGACGAGATGACGCTCCCGGCGGTCGAACGCGAGCGAGATGGCGACATCGACGATGAAGATCCCGTGCACGCCGACGTGGAACGCCTCTGGCATCTCACCGGTCTCTTCGAACGTACGGATGGCCTCGAACAACGTCTTCTCACGTCCGGCCATGACTTCGTTGGCACGTGTATGTTCCGGGTTCGAGCCGTCGACGATGTCCGTGCTCATCAAGTAGTACTGCATGTATGGGTTCGGGATATACTCCGGGAAGTAATCCATGAGCGGTTTGATGTTCTTATACGTCTTCACCCATGATGGGTCCGAGTGTTGGACGTCGATGACGGAGATGTCTTCGGTCAACAAACCGAATTTGGCGATGTGTTCACGCAGCTCCGGCAACTTGTCCTCGCCGTCGACGAACACTTCCGTGAACCAACCGAAGTGGTTGAGCCCGAAGTAGTTGACCGTCAAGTCTTCACGTTCGACCCCGAGCACGGCGGCCATGTTGCGCATGACGCCGACCGGCATGTCACAAATGTTGAGCACTTTGGCGTCAGGGCGTAAGCGACGGATCCCTTCGGCCACGATGGCGGCCGGGTTCGAGTAGTTGATGATCCAGGCATCGTTCGCGTACTGTTCGACGAAATCAATCAGCTGAATCATCGGTTCAATCGTACGAAGGCCGTAGGCGAGTCCACCGGGACCACACGTCTCTTGCCCGACGACTTGGTGACGGAGCGGGATTTTTTCATCGTGTTCGCGCATCTTGTATTTTCCGACGCGCATTTGGGCGAACACATAGTTGGCCGCAGTGAATGCTTCGGCAGGGTCGGTCGTCACGGTCAGTTTGACGTCGTTCGTATGCTGGCGGATGACGTACTCGACGACTTTAGAGACGGCGAGTTGACGCTCGGCATCAAGATCATACAGACGGATCTCTTTCAGCGGGAACTCTTCTAGACGAACCATCAAACTTTTCACGATCCCTGGTGTATAGGTACTACCGCCACCGACGATTGTTAAAATGAAAGGTGCTTGTTTACTCATAGTAATTCCTCCTTGGTTATAATACGTCTTCGACTGCATCCCGCATTTTCTTCACATGCAGACCGTATACGACTTGAATGTTATCGCCTGACTTGATGACGCCTTTGGCCCCGGTCGAGAGCAAGGTCGGCTCATCGATTTTACTCGTGTCTTTCACGGTGACACGCAGCCGGGTGTAACAATTGTCGACCGTGTCGATATTGTCGCGACCGCCGAGCCCGTCGATGATGACGTGACCGACACCGATTTCGGTTGCGGCTACTTCATCCGTCTGTTTGGCCTGATAGTCTTTTTTGTCGTACAGTTTCACTTCTTCCGCCTCATCGCCCCGTCCCGGTGTCTTCAAGTCGAGCTTCAAAATCAACGTCCGGAAGACGAGGAAGTAGAGGACCGACATGATTAATCCGACGAGGATGTACATATGCCAGTTCGACTTCTCGAGACCGAGCGGCAAGTTATACAAGACGAAGTCGATGGCACCATTCGCGCCGATCGCGTGGACGTCAAGCAAGTAATAGAGCGTCATGCCGACACCGGTCAATACCGCGTGGACGACGAAGAGCACCGGTGCCGTGAACAAGAATGCGAACTCAATCGGTTCTGTGACACCGAGCAAGAACGACGTCAAGGCAGCCGGGAACAGGATGGCTTTCGCTGCATTCTTTTTAGACGGTGACGCGGTGACGTACATGGCGAGTGCGGCAGCCGTCAGACCGAACATCTTGGCGATGCCTCGTGCATCCCATACGGCCGTCGTGCTCAGCTGGGTGACGTCTTGACACGCCATCTCCGCGAAGTAGATGTTCCGTGCGCCGTTGTACATCTGGCCACACACTTCAGCCGTACCACCCAACTCGGTATATAAGAACGGGGTGTAGACGAGGTGATGCAACCCGGTCGGAATCAATACCCGCTCGAGGAATCCGTAAAGGAAGACCCCGAAGCCGCCGGCACTCTTGATGAACAGGGCCGAGCTCGTGATGGCGCTCTGCGCATACGGCCAGACGAACGTCATCGCGAACCCGAGGGCGATGGCGGTCGGGATTGCCAAGATGACGACGAAACGGTGACCGGAATAGATGGCCATCACGCCTTCGAATTGGACGCTTGAATATTTGTTATGTAAGTAGCCGACGAGTCCACCGATCAAAATCCCGGCGAAGACGCCCATCTCGAGTACTTGCACCCCGAGGACCATCCCTTGTCCGGTAGCACGCATCGTGTCCGGATCTGCGAGATTCCCAGTCAAGCTGAGGGTCAGGTTCATCGCGTTCATGAAGATGATGAACGTGACGAGGCCGGTCAAGGCGGCGTACCCTTTATCTTTTTTAGCGAGGCCGATCGGAATCCCGACGGCGAAAACGAGGGCAAGATTGACTAAGATGGCGACGGCACTGCCTGACAGCAATTGACCGAAGCCTTGAATATAAGGATTGCTTAAAAATGGGACATACGTTGCCAAGTTCCCGTTACCGAACATGTTCCCGAAGGCGATGAAGAGTCCGACGATCGGTAAGATGAGAACCGGAGCGAACAATGATTTCCCGAAGTCTTGCAATATATTGACTGCTCGCTTCATAACCATCCATCCTTTGACGTTTCATTTTTGTAAGCGCTTTACATGTTGAATACTATCATGGAAAATTGAGGAATCGAAGAGGTGGCACGTTGAAAAGCACACGTTCCATCGAATGAAACATGTTTCGTGTTTGTGAATGGATTTACATAAAGAAAAAGACATGAGCAGATTGATCCATAAGAAGGAGTGAGGAAGATGAACGAGACACGCACCGTTCAAGTGAGGAAGTATGATGAGAGCCTGCATTACGAGTGGACGAGCCGACTCATCGAGGAGGATGGCGAACGCATCCTGCTTTACACCGGCCCGGGGCGGACGCTCCAGCACCATACCCGGCAAGCTCGTTATACGTATGAATCACACTCGCTCGAGTGTTTCATGCGCCATGACGGATTCACGGTTCAGCTCGATTTAGAGGCGGACGGGACGATCCGTCACTACTGCAACATCGGTCTCGTTCCTCGACTAGACGGAGACGTCATCGAATTCATCGATTTAGACCTCGACCTCGTGGCTGACGGAGGAGGCGAATGGCGGCTTGTCGATGAAGAGGAATTCGCAGTGAATCGGGTCTGTTTCGGCTATCCGGACGATATGGTGACACATGTTTGGAACACAATCGAAGACGTGAAACGGCGAATCGATTTGGGTAAGTTTCCGTTCGACGGGTCACTTGAACGACGGCTCCTGACACTCGCCAAGGAACAATCGTCCTGTTCTCCATCTACTTGATTAGGAAAGCCGCCTTGTTGTTAACTCGATAGAAAAACCCGCTCCAAGCGTCGACGACGTCTGCCTGGAACGGGCGGGTAAGTATTCTTATGAGACTTCAGTCGTTACGCTGATGCGGCAACGGAATCGTCAACACGTTCCAGTTCTCACCGGCGAACAGCTTCGCGAGAAAGACGATCTGCCCGACATGATAGCTGTAGTGCGACACTTGCTTCTCAATCGCCCAGATGACGGTCTTCTCTTCACCGCGGATGAAGACGGTCTTACCGAGGTCGTCCGGTGTGAGGCTTGCCAAGACGTCGTCCAACAGTTGCCAACGTTCATCCCACGTCGCCATCAGTTCGGCGCGTGACTGGTGCTGGTCCTCGAACTCGGCGTCACGGTTTCGGTCAGGCTTCTCGCCGTCCGTCGTCAAAAAGTCGGTCCAGCGCGATTTCATGTTGTTCGAGATATGTTGCACGATGACCGCGAGCGAGAGCGTGTCTTTCGCGAGCACACGATGCATGTCCTCGTCGTTCACTTGCTTCAACGCGTCTTCGGCGAGCTGTTTCTGTTCCTGGAAAATCGAGCGTACCATTTCGATATAGCGGGCTTCAAACATGGAATGACCTCCTTTAGATTCCTACTAAGCATACCTCAATCCGAACGTGATAAAAATCATTGAGAAGGAACCGTGCAAGACGCCACCGCGCGATGATCGATTCCTGGGTGCCCTGTTTAGGTTTTGACGGGAGTCATGTCACGTCCAGCTTCTTTCGGTTTTGGGGTTCACCCGTGAAGAGAACCGACCGCGGTTGTCCGGGAGTGGATGAGCGCGTTTTTTTGTATGCGAAAAGGGAGAGCTGCGGCTCTCCCTTTTAGGTGTGTTCGATTCGAAAATCTTCCCAGTGTGACCGGGCCTGGGTACGGATCCGCTCCGATACTTCCTTGCTGCCGAGCAAGATGCCGTACCAACGTCTTGCGTCCTCATATAGACCGAGCGCGGCCGATAAGTCGGCGATCCGCAACATGAGTTGGTCGTACGGGAGGCCGGTCCGGACTTGGTCCGTGTACGCCTCTTGCACCTCGTTGTACTTGTCGAGCGTCCGCTTCATCCATTCCTTCTCGGACGCCTCGTCGCCCGTCAGGCGATACATCCAGACGAGCCGCATGCCGAGCATGGCGACGACGGACGGTTTTTGGCCGCTTAATTGGGCTGTCACGACGGCGAACTTGTAGAGCCGGATGACGTGCTCGGCCGAACGGTCGCCCGTGAGCGCATCGGCGTTGACGCGGTCGAAGTAGCCCGACTCGAGCGCCTCGCGATTGTTTTTCCGTACCTTGTCAAACGAGTCGTGAAAGACGAGGTGACAGTGACTACAGACGGTCGGCTCATAAAAGTACGGGTTGGCGCCATCGTATGTCGTATATCCGTCCTTCGCGACTTCCTGCGGCCGGATGTGGCGCGACAGCACGCGCGGCGTCTCGCTCTGTTTCAAACAATACGGACATTTCACTTTTTTCGAAAAGATATGTTCTGCCATTACTTCACCTCACACGTATACGTTGACGAGCAGGCCGCGAATCTCACCGACTTGGTCGAGGAGCGACAAACGTGACGCCTCGCCCGAGATGACTTGATCGGTCAAGGCAAGCAACTTCTGGTCGACTTGTTCGACGATCTTATAAATCTTGGCACGACCGCGGCGGTTGAAGCCGCGTTTGTCCTCGAGTCGGAGTGCCGCGTCGACGGCGTCTTTCATAAAGTCTTTAATGAGCTGTTTATATTCAGCGAGCGACTCGACCGTCTGGCTCTCGGCGAGGAGCTCGCCTTTCTCGTGGATGGCCGCGATTTGGCGTTGGAAGCGCTCATGCTCGCGGTCCTCCCGTTTCTGGCCGATGACGTTCTGGAACGAGACGCCAGGCTCGACCTCGGGGCGTTTCGCCTTACCGGCGCCGTGAAGCGACTGTGTCTCCATGATGCGACGAATGTCCATAGAATCCGTCCTTCCTTAAGTTAGTTCAACAATTGTAGCACGCCTTGCGGCAATGCGTTCGATTGGGCGATCATCGCCATGCCGGACTGGTTCAAGATGTTGAGGCGGGCGAAGTCCATCATCTCGCGCGCCATGTCGGCGTCGCGGATGCGGGACTCGGAAGCCGTCAAGTTCTCAGACCCGATCGTGACGACACTCACGTTCGCCTCGAGACGGTTCTGGATGGCACCGAGCTTCGAACGTTCGAGCGAGACCTTTTGAATCGCGGCGTCGAACTTGGCGATGGCGTCGTTGGCACCTCCTTGCGTCGTCACGTCAAGTCCGTCAATCCCGAGCGCGCCGGCGCGCATGTCGTCGACGTTCAAGACGACGCCCTCGCCGCTACCGGCACCGAGTTGGAAGAAGAGCGTCTCATTGCCGGCGATATAGTCACCGTTCATGATTTTTTTTGAGTTGAACTCGGTCGTCTCGGCGATCCGGGTCACTTCATCCGTGAGGGCAGCAATCTCGTCTTGAATCGCCTTGGCGTCATCGCCGCTCAGCGTACCGTTCGACGCTTGGACCGATAGCTCGCGCATCCGTTGCAGCAGGGAATGGGTCTCGCTCATCCCGCCTTCGAGCGTCTGGGTGAGCGAGATGCCGTCAAGCGTGTTGCGTTCAGCCATCGACAGCGAGTCGAGACGGATGCGCATCTTCTCGGAGATGGCGAGCCCGGCCGCGTCGTCAGACGCTTTGTTAATGCGGATCCCGCTCGAGAGGCGGTCCATCGTCTTCTTCATCGTCGCCTGGTTGATCGTGAGCGAGGAGTAGGCTTTGAGTGCCTGTACATTATTGGTAATTTTCATAGCGGTTTCCTCCTGCCGGTACGGGCTTTAAACGAGCATTCTCGATTGCCTGGCCCCATGTCTGGTCGAGCTCGGTCGCGAGGCCGTGGAGCTCCTCGATTTTGTCCATGTCTTGTTCAATCAATGCCTCGAGGCTCGATTTGGCCATATACAAGTAAAGCTCATCGAGTTGGGCCGAGATGATGCCGCCGCCGTCGTGAAGTCCTTGGTGAAGCTTCGCGAGCAGTTCGCGCGCTTGGCGCAAATGGCGGTTGCGTTCGGCGATCGTCGCCGTCTGGGCTTGTTCATAGTGATAGACGAGCGCGTGGAGCATCGCTTGGGTCAGCTCTTCCGGGCTCATTTCGTATAGTCGGTTCGGGTTCATGATGGGTCTCCTTTGATGGTGTCGAGTTCTTCGATCAGTAATAGCACTTCGGCCATGACGTCATACAGTTGCGGCGGAATCGCGTCCCCGAGGTCGAGGTCAAGCAGGTGGCCAAGGAGCGAATGGTCATGCTCGATGGCGACGCCGCGTGATCTCGCCTCGTCTAAAATCTTATCGGCGACGGCGCCCGTTCCGCGGGCGACGACGACCGGGGCGCGGTCGATCGTCTCGTCATAGCGGACGACGGCAGCCGTCTTGCGTTTCGTCAAATCCATGCGTTGATACATAACAGCCTCCTAGATACGGAAATCATAGCCGGTCGTCTCGAGCGTCGGACGCTCGGTCTCCGGTCGGTCCGTCTTCGTCAATGGGCGGAACTGGGTCGTCACACTCTTATAGCCGATCGCCTCGAGCGTCGTCTCGATGTTGCCGAGTAGGGGACGCGCGAGTGCTTCGACGGTCGGGTCATCGTGTTCGAGCGTGAGCCGGAGATTCCGGTCAATCGCTTCGAGCTTGACGCCGATCTCGCCGAGCCGTGGCGTCTCGAGCCGAATGTAGAGCACGCTGTTCTCCCAGTCGACGACGTCCCCGGCCTCCCGGTTTTGGATATGGACGTGGATGCCGGTGTCAATCTCTTGGACTTTCGCCGGCAAGGCGAGGATTAGCTGCTGGAGCTGCCCGCCATCGAGCCGGTTCAACGTCTGTTGGACTTGGAAGAACGAGGCGAGCCGTTGCGCCTCGGGTGTCGTCGCGTCGGGTTTCAATGACAACGTCGACGCCTGGACGCGCTGGGCCGTCTCTTGGATGACGCGGCCCGATAGGTTCGGGTCGACTTTGAACGGCGTGACGCGCGGCAGTTCGCCGGCGCGGGTCGCCTGGTGCGGGATATATTCGAGCCGGACGTGGTTCGGCACGTAGCGGAACTCGTTCAAGCTGGCGCGCACTTCTTTGATGAGCGCGGCGCTCTCGGCCGGTTTCGTCGACAGCAGCCCGAGGGCGACGTCGAGCTTCGCCGTCATCGCGACGAGCGCCTTCTCTTGGGTCGCGCTCGTATGTAACAAGGCGTCCGTCTTTTGGATCAGCTGCGTCAGCCGGGTCGATACCGTCTCGAGTGCGGGGCGTGCCTGATGCGGGTTCGTCTCGACGAGGGCGGCGACTTGGCCGAGCTGTTTCGTAACCGTCACTTGTTCGCTTCGGAACGTGTTCGTCACGGTCGCGAGATGTGACGTCACTTCTTTGACGAGCACCGGTCGTCCGAGGACGGGCGGTAACGTCTCGCGCGGTTCGATTCGCGTCGGGCGCGGCTCCGGCAACTCGTTGATGAGCCGGTCGACCGTCTCCGGTGTCGGCGTCAAACGTTCGCTGACGGGACGCGACAGATTGACGTGCTCGATGAACCGTTCTTTCTGCGGGTACGGCGCGTCAGGTGGCGGTGGTTTGAGTTGTTGTCTCGCTTCATCTAATGACGCGACGGCGAGGTCGCGCGCAACATCACGCGGGAGCGTCGGCGCCTCGACCGTCTTCAGCCAGAGGACGGCATCGCGCATGTCGCCTTTAAAGACGGTCTCGAGCAGACGCACCGTGTCCTCGTTCATCGGCAGCCGTCCTGATTGGAGCAAACGGCTGACGGCACTCCGGACCTCGGGCGGGAGCGATGCGAGCAACGCCTGAATCTTCGTATCGAGTTTCACCGGTTGACCGCTCGGCATGTCCGGCGTCTCGGGTTCAGGTTTGACGACGATCGTCGCGATGAGCTGGCCGTCTTGTTCGGCGAGCGTCAGTTGGAACGGGTTCGTCTTCGGGAGCCCGCCCTCGAACGTGACCTCGACGTGCTCGCCATTGATTTTGACGATCCCGGAGTCGGGTCCGGTCTGTTTGACGAGCTCGGCTTTATAGATGCGATTCGTCTGGATGCCGGCTGTGACCGCGACGGCCGCGGTCATGGGGGCTTGGATTTGCATAGTTGTCACCTCGAACAATATATCGACCTCTTTTTCAAAAAGTGAAGCGAAACCGACAGAAAAAAACCTCCCGTCGAATCGACGGAAGGGTCAAGAGTTGAGCGTTGCGCTCTGGTTTAATTGTTGGAACCGAGCGACGAGTTCGCCCGTCGCTTTCAATTGATTGCGGAGGACGTATGAGGTCGCGTTCGTGGTGATCCGGTGACCGTTCTGGGTGACGACCAAACCTTTCGACTCGATCGGGTCACTCGTGATGTCACGGACGTGCGACCAGGCGTACCATTCACATTCAGGGCGCTTCGGGGACATCGTCGGGAAAAAGACGAGACCGGACGTCGGTTCGATGACGACTGGCACTTTGCCTTTGATGCCGGCGACGCGCTTGGCGACGAAGATGCGCTCCTCGATCGAACTGCTGTACTGGCGGCATGAGAGCTGCAGGAGCTGGTAGGGCCGGAGCGGGGTCGTAATCTCGGAACCGTCCTCGAGAATGACGCGCGATTGCGCGGACATCTCATAACAAGGCAGGATGGCCACCGTTCGCTTCGTAATACGGTACTTTTCCTCGGAATGGTAGGGGCGCATATGGCTGCACCGTCCTTTTCGTATTAGATTTTCAGGCTCGGCTCGCCCAAATGGCGTACAAACCTAAATCATCCCTTCCATGATATATCACAAAATATGTAAATTCAATATCTCTATATGAAAAGTAGGGAAATATAATTCCAATGTAAGCCAAAAGACGATTCATTTACAAAAATATGAGAAAGTGTTTGTCACGCTTCCAAGAAGGTGGTAAGATTACCGATAGAGGGAAAGCCTCTGTATTCTTCAATGGTGAAAGGAATGGATTTACACATGGTAGGTAAAGTAAAATGGTTTAACTCAGAAAAAGGTTTTGGATTCATCGAAGTAGAAGGCGGCAAAGACGTATTCGTACACTTCTCTGCAATCCAAACTGACGGCTACAAATCACTTGACGAAGGTCAAGAGGTAGAATTTGAAATCGTTGATGGCGAGCGTGGCCCACAAGCGGCTAACGTTACAAAATTATAATTTCAAGCCGTAAGCCGGTTCCCACGTGGAGCCGGCTTTTTATTTTTCTTACATAGCGTCCTTCGAATCAAAATCGCGTTTAAGAACGGGCAGAACGGGTAGTTTCTTTTTATACCGCCGATTCAAGTTGAAGACGACGCAATCGGAACAAAATTGTCATTATTTTCTGATGATAACGTTTTCAAACGATTTGAATTCGGGGTATACTATAAATGAGCCACCTGGTTCCACTTTCTTTTCAGAAATGAAGCAGGAGATTCGGTCCACATCGACGAATCATTGGGTCAAGCGGTTATTTTAAGGAGGAGTTCAGATGATTTATAACATTCGCGGCGAAAACATTGAAGTCACACCAGCTATTCAAGACTATGTCGAGAAAAAGTTGGACAAATTGACTCGGTATTTCACAACTCCTACGGATGCACAGACGGCTTACGTCAACTTGAAAGTGTACAACGAGAAGCAAAAAGTGGAAGTGACGATCCCGATGCCGAACTTGTTGCTCCGTGCTGAGGAAACAAACCTCGACATGTACGCGGCAATCGACCTCGTCGTCGATAAATTGGAGCGTCAAATCCGTAAGCACAAAACGAAACTCAACCGTAAATCACGTGCCAAAGATGGCGGTATCGGCGAGTACTTCAAGTCACTCGAAGGTCCTGAGGACGTGGTCGTCTACGACGAGGACGAGGCAGAACTCGAACTCGTGCGGACGAAGCGTTTCACGCTCAAACCGATGGATACGGAAGAAGCGATTCTTCAGATGGACATGCTCGGCCACAGCTTCTTCGTCTTCTCAGACGCAGAAACGGGCAACACGAACGTCGTCTATCGTCGTAAAGACGGGAAATACGGCTTGATCGAACCAGAATAATTCAACCTTGAAACCACACGGCCCTCCAACTCGGAGGGCCGTTTCGTTTGGCCTTTCCTTGAAAGCGAGGGTCACTTCGGTTAAACTGTACATTAGGGAAAAAACATGCATTTTTCAGTGAATGCAGAGGAGATAAAGCGTATGGCGAACTTTTTGAAAGATTTATTTGCTCCACAGAAACGAGTATTGAAAAAAGCAGAAAAAGCGGCCGACCTCGTCGAGTCGTTCGCCGAACCGATTAAGGCATTGTCTGACGAAGCACTTCAGGCAAAGTCGATTGAGTTCCGGGAGCGTTTGGACAAGGGCGAGACGCTTGATGATATCTTGCCAGAAGCGTTCGCGGTCTGTCGCGAGGCGTCTGAGCGTGTGCTCGGCATGCGCCACTACCGCGTCCAGCTCATCGGGGGCTACGTGCTCCATAACGGTGACATCGCTGAGATGAAGACCGGGGAAGGGAAGACGCTCGTCGCGACTCTTCCGGTATATTTGAACGCGCTCACGGGCCGCGGCGTCCACGTCGTGACGGTCAACGAATATTTGGCCCGCCGTGACAAAGAACTCATGGAACCGCTCTACTTCGCACTCGGCCTTTCGGTCGGCCTCAACGTGTCGAACATGGACCGTGTCGAGAAGCAGGCGGCGTACAACTGTGACATCACCTACTCGACGAACAACGAGCTCGGTTTCGACTACTTGCGTGACAACATGGTCCTTTATAAAGAAGACCGTGTCCAACGCGAGCTCTACTTCACAATCGTCGATGAAGTCGATTCGATTCTCGTCGATGAAGCACGGACCCCGCTCATCATCTCGGGTTCGGCTCAAAAATCGACAGAGCTCTACACGCGTGCCGATGCCTTCGTCCGCACGCTCAAAATCGAGGACGACTACACGGTCGACGTGAAGACGAAGTCGGTTCTCCTCACGGACAAAGGGGTCGACCTCGCCGAGAAGTTCTTTGGCATCGACAACTTGTTCGCGATCGAGCACGTCTCGGTCAACCACCACGTCGGGCTCGCCCTTCGTGCCAACGCCGTCATGCATCATGACGTCGACTACATGGTCCGTGACGGCCAAGTCATGATCATCGACCAGTTCACCGGTCGGGTCATGGACGGACGCCGCTACTCGGAAGGGTTGCACCAGGCGATCGAAGCGAAAGAAGGCGTCGAGATTCAGCGTGAATCGATGACGCTCGCGACGATCACGTACCAGAACTACTTCCGTATGTATGAGAAGCTGGCCGGGATGACCGGAACGGCGAAGACAGAGGAAGAAGAATTCCGTAACATTTACAACATGCAGGTCGTGACGATCCCGACGAACAAACCGATCCTTCGGGAAGACCGTTCGGATCTCATCTTCAAATCGATGGACGGCAAGTTCAAAGCCGTCGTCGAAGAAATCATGGCAGCCCACGCGACGGGACAACCGGTCCTCGTCGGGACGGTCGCCGTCGAGACGTCGGAGCATTTGAGTAAGCTTCTCTCGAAGAAGAAAATCAAACACGAAGTCTTGAACGCGAAGAACCACGCCCGTGAGGCCGAAATCGTCGAGAACGCCGGCCAAAAAGGTTCGGTCACGATCGCGACGAACATGGCCGGACGCGGAACCGATATCAAGCTCGGCGAAGGCGTCATCGAGCTCGGCGGATTATATATCGTCGGGACTGAGCGCCACGAGTCACGCCGGATTGACAATCAGCTCCGTGGACGGGCCGGACGACAAGGGGACCCGGGTAAATCCCAGTTCTACTTGTCACTCGAAGATGAGCTCATGCGCCGCTTCGGGACGGACAGCCTCCAGAACATGATGGAGCGCCTCGGCATGGACGACACGCAACCGATCGAGAGCCGCATGGTCTCGAAAGCGGTCGAGTCGGCCCAGAAACGTGTCGAAGGGAACAACTATGACGCTCGGAAACAGCTCCTCGGTTACGATAACGTCATGGCCGACCAACGGAAGGTCATGTACAAAGACCGGGCCAGCATCCTCGAGAACGAATCGGTCACGGACATCGTCCGTTCGATGATTCAAGAGACGGTCGAGACGGGCGTCGCGCAATATACGCCGCTCGAGCTCGTGCCGGAAGAGTGGAACATCGACGAGCTCGCGCACTGGGCCAACCAGACGCTCGCCCTCGAGCAACCGGTCGAAGGCAAGGACTTCTACGGCAAAGAGCGCGAAGAGATCATCGAGCTCTTGAACGAACGCACGACCGCGCAGTATGAGGCGAAACGCCAACTCGCGCCGCCGGAACGCTTCAACGAGTTCGAGAAAATCATCGTGCTCCGTGCCGTCGATTCACACTGGATGGCACACATCGACCACATGGACCAACTCCGTCAAGGGATTCACTTGCGTGCCTACGGACAGAACGACCCGCTCCGCGAGTATCAGGCGGAAGGCGTCAACATGTTCGACGCGATGAACGTGGCCATCTCCGAAGAAGTGACCGGCTTCGTGCTTCGTGCCGAAGTCGGCGACAACCTCCGACGCGAAAAAGTCGTCGAGGAGGAAGTGGCGGTGTCTGGCAAGGACGACACGCCGCTCAAGAAAAAGCCGGTCCGTCGTACGGAAGACCAACGGCTCGGGCGCAACGACCCGTGCTGGTGTGGTTCAGGCAAGAAGTTCAAAAACTGCCACGGCAAACAACAGGCTTAATTTTGAAAGAGGCGAGTCCGCTCGCCTCTTTCCTACGGAAAGGTGACCTACACTATGGAAATTTCAGATATTCGCAACGAACTCGAGGCGATGGCGAAACGCCTCGAGAATTATCGCCAATCGCTCAACCTGACAGAGAAGCAGGCCCGCATCGCCGAGCTCGAGAACGAGATGACGTACCCAGACTTCTGGGACAGCCAAGAGAAGGCTCAGAAAGTCATCGACGAGTCGAACGCGCTCAAAGCGATGGTCGACAAATACCAAGAGCTCGCCGATGGGCATGAAGACGGCGAAGTCACGCTCGAACTGATCAAAGAAGAGCCGGACGCCGAGATGCAAGGTGAATTAGGAGAGATGGTCACGGCGCTCAAGGCCGATTTCGACGCGTTCGAACTCGAAATCCTCTTGAACGGACCGTACGACGCCAACAACGCAATCCTCGAGCTTCACCCGGGGGCGGGCGGTACCGAGTCGCAAGACTGGGCCTCGCTCCTGCTTCGGATGTACCAACGCTTCGCGGACAAGCAAGGCTGGAAAGTCGAGACGGTCGACTATCTGCCGGGCGAAGAAGCCGGCGTCAAGTCGGTCACGCTCCGCATCGTCGGGCATAACGCCTACGGCTACTTGAAGGCGGAGAAAGGGATTCACCGTCTCGTCCGCATCTCGCCGTTCGATTCGTCGGGCCGCCGCCATACGTCGTTCGTCTCGTGCGACGTCATGCCGGAATTCAATGACGACATCGAAATCGAAGTGAAGACCGAAGACCTCCGGATTGATACGTACCGCGCGTCAGGCGCCGGCGGTCAGCACATCAACACGACCGACTCGGCCGTCCGGATCACGCACGTGCCGACGGGCGTCGTCGTCTCGTGTCAAGCCGAGCGTTCGCAAATCAAGAACCGCGAAGCAGCGATGAAGATGCTCAAGGCAAAACTGTATCAACGCGAACTCGACGAGCAGCAACGCAAACTCGATGAGATCCGCGGCGAGAAGACAGACATCGGTTGGGGCAGCCAAATCCGTTCGTACGTCTTCCACCCGTACGCGATGGTCAAGGACCACCGCACGAGTTATGAAGTCGGGAACACGAGCGGCGTCATGGATGGCGACATCATGGGCTTCATCGACGCTTACCTCCGCAAGACAAATATGTGATGCAAGTGGCTCAAGGACTGACGTCTTTGGGCCACGTTGTATGTAGAGGAGAAAACCTTTAATGAAGCAAATCGTCAAAGACTATATCTATTTACTGACCGGGTCCGTCTTCGTCGCCTCGGCGTTCAGTTTATTCCTATTGCCGAACAACCTCGCCTCGGGCGGCGTCAGCGGGATCTCTATCATCACGTACGAGCTGTTCAACATCTCGCCAGGGGCGTTCCAGCTCGTGTCGAACGTGTTGCTCCTCCTCGTCGGCTGGATGATTCTCGGGCTAGGCTTCGGCGTGAAGTCACTCGTCGGGTCGATTTTTTTACCGGGCGTGATCTTATTTTATGAAGCGATTGACGCGGGTGCGGCTGTCAATGACACATTGCTCGCGGCCATTTTCGGCGGGGCCGGCGTCGGCATCGGTCTCGGGCTCATCTTCCGGGGACGGGCCTCGACCGGTGGGATGGATTTGCTCGCGCAAATCTTACATAAGTTCACTCACATCCCGCTCTACCTCTGTATCGCCATTCTCGACGGGGCAGTCGTCCTCGTCGCTGCTGTCACGTTCTCGTTCACGACGGGACTGTATGCACTGATCGCCCTCTTCATTACGATCAAGATGATCGACTTCGTCCAGCTCGGCTTCACGCAGGACAAGATGGCGTATGTCATCTCAGAAAAACGGGACGTCATCACGCGCGCCGTCTTCGATGAGCTTGACCGGGGTGCGACGGAGATTCAAGCAATCGGAGCGTATTCGCGACTCGAGCGCCCGATGCTCCTCGTCGTCGTCCGCCAGAACGAAGTGAGCCGGCTGAAAGAAATCATTCGCCGCATCGATCCTGACGCGTTCCTCATCTTCAGTGAGGCGCACGAGGTGATGGGGCAAGGGTTCACGTCGGACAAACGCTATATCAACGTTCCCTAAGTTGTGGAATCTTTGTGTATTTTTCGTGAGTTAGGTTAGAAAGCGGTTCATAACGGCTATAATGGTAAAAGTAGGTTATTTCTACAACTTAGGAGGGGAACCCTATTATGAAGAAATGGATGATGGCGATTGGACTTGGCGCCATGCTCACGCTCGGTGCGTGCGGCGGTGGCGATGAAGAAGAGTCGACGAGCAACGGGGACGGCGCCAACACGGCGTCGGTCGACGCGGAAGCGGTCTACGCACAAAACTGTGCGGCATGCCACGGTGCGAATCTAGAAGGAATGAGCGGTCCGAAACTAGCGGACGTCGGTTCACGTCTATCAGCTAGTGAAATTGAAGAAGTCATCAAAAACGGGAAAGGCGCTATGCCTGCGAACGTGATTGAGGACGAAGAAGAAATCACGGCTGTCGCCGCTTGGCTCGCCGAGAAAAAATAATCATGGGGAACCACGAGGCGACTCGTGGTTTTTTTGTTTCCTTCAATCTCGACTGAATCTGGATCGTCAGTGATTGAAGCAAGGGAGTTGCGAACGCGGATAGCTTTTGAATGTGCGTTTCATCATCTGTGTCCGAGTCGTGAAATCAATCTTCAACGCGACAATTTCACACCGAACTCAATCCAACTGAAACATTCCTGTAATGGTTATTTAAAAGTCCGATTGCTATAATTGTAGGCGCTTGAACTATATTGCCTGTCGCCTTTTTGGGTCAGGTTGGCACGAATAGGGTCCCTTGACAGGACGAGTGCTTATCGTGTAGAACAGAGGCTAGACGAAAATATTCACTTAACTAACTAATCCAGTCTTCGTCATAGATGTATGAAAAATATATAAAAAGGGTAGGGAATACGTTATGATCTCGATGCAAAAAGTCAGCAAAGTATATCCAAACGGCGTCGTCGCCGTCGATGACCTCGAGTTAGAGATTCAAGACGGCGAGTTCTTATACGTCGTCGGACCATCCGGCGCCGGGAAATCGACGTTTATGAAGATGATTTATCGGGAGGAGAAACCGTCGAGCGGTCTTCTTTTGATTGACGGGATTGACGTCGGCAAGTTGAAAAACCGCCACGTCCCGAAATTACGCCGTCAACTCGGCGTCATCTTCCAAGACTATAAGTTGTTACCGTCACTCACGGTATATGAGAACGTCGCGTTCGCTCTCGAAGTCGTACAGGCCGACACGAACACGATGCGCAAGCAGGTCATGGACGTGTTGAACCTTGTCGGACTGAAACACAAGGCGCGCAACTATCCGGATGAACTATCGGGTGGGGAGCAACAGCGTGTGTCGATCGCTCGTGCCATCGTCAATAAGCCAAAGCTCATCATCGCCGACGAGCCGACGGGTAACTTAGACCCGGACACGGCTTGGGGCATCATGGAAGTGTTCCAAGAGATTCACCGTCGCGGGGCAACCATCGTCATGGCGACCCACAACCGTGATATCGTCGACAAGATCCGCCATCGCGTCATCGCGATCGAGAACGGGAAAGTCGTACGCGATGAAGAGAAAGGAGCATATGGCTATGATATTTAAAAGTGGATTACGTCATCTGCGCGAAGGGTTCAAGGGAACACTACGCAACGGTTGGATGACATTCGCGGCCATCAGTGCCGTTACCATCACCTTGTTACTCGTCGGGGTATTCGCCCTCGTCATGTTCAACGTCAATGAGATTTCAGAGAACGTCGAGAGCGACGTCGAGATTCAAGTATTCGTCACCCGGACCGCGGAGGAAGCGAACGTCGAGAAGCTCGGTGAGAACTTAGAGCAGATTCCAGGCGTCGAATCGGTCACGTTCAGCTCGAAAGAGGATGAACTGGAGAACTTCCGCAACCAACTCGGGGAAGATGCGAACGCCTACGGGACGGTCGAGAAGGACAACCCGCTCCACGACCGCTATATCGTCAAGGCATCAGACCCGCTCAACACGGAGAAGGTCGCTGATGCGGTGCAATCGCTCGCTAACGTCGATAAGGTCACATATGGACAGGACTATATCGATAAGATGTTCGCCTTCTTCAACGGGATTCGCATCGGCGGACTCGTATTGATCGTCGGCCTCACGCTCATGGCGATGTTCCTCATCTCGAACACGATCAAGATGACGATTTTCTCACGCCGTCGCGAAATCGAGATCATGCGTCTCGTCGGAGCGAAAAACAGCTTCATTCGCTGGCCGTTCTTCATCGAAGGACTTCTCCTCGGTGTATTCGGTGCGCTCATCCCGATCGCCGTCATCTACTTCGGTTATGACGTCGCATATAGTGCTTTACAACCATCGCTAGATCAACTGAATAGTGATATATTTAAATTGATTGATCCATCGATTTTGACGACGCAAGTGTCACTCGTCCTCTTAGCGCTCGGTGCCTTCATCGGGATCTGGGGTTCGACGACATCGCTCGGTCGATTCTTGAAAGTCTAATCTAATTTAAATATGAGGAGGAGTTGGCGGATGAAACGTTCGCTTGCGCTTGGATTGAGTTTGACGCTACTTGCCTCGCCTGTATGGGCGACGGAGAAAGACACGCTGAAAGCACGACAAGATCGTTTATCCAATCAGTTGGAGGAATCCAAGAAAGCGCAAGATGAGACGGATGCCGAGCTCGAAGTCACCGAGGCGGAACGTGACGCGGTAACGACAGAAATCCGCGCCGTCAATGAACGTCTCGAAGGCTTAAGTGAACAGATCGCCGTCCAACAGGAAGAAGCGGACGCGGCGCGCACCGAGCTCGAGGAAACCCGTGATCAACTCACTGCCCAAGGGCAGTACCTCGAAAGCCAGAAGGCGCTCCTTAGTGAGCGTCTTCGTGTGCTTCAAGTACATGAGGACCAGTCCTATCTTCAAGTCGTCTTCGAGTCCCGTTCATTCGGAGACTTTGTGACGCGGTTATTGACCGCGCAGACGATCGCCGATCAGGACCGGGACCTCATACATAGTTACATGAGTGAAGTCGAGCGGCTCGAAGCGCTCGAAGCACGGCAGCGGACCCAGCTCTCGTTCCTTAAACAGAAAGAGCGGGAACTCGTCGTGACGAAACAGGCGCTCGACGTCGCCGCCGAACAAAAGCAGGGTTTGTTGTCGGAACTGAACGAACAAGTCGAACTGCTCGAGCTTGAGAAGATGAGCCGTGAAGAAGAACAGGCGCTCATGAGTGAGCAGAGCCGGATCATCGCCGGTCAACTCGAAGCGATCGCCCAAGCGGAGCGGGAAGCCGCCGCCCGCGCCGAGGCTGAAGCGAAGGCCAAGGCCCAAGCAGAAGCACAGGCAAGAGCCGAGGCAGAGGCGAGAGCACGAGCTGATGCCAAAGCGGAAGCGGACAAGCGGGCAGACGACAAAGCGCCAACCGCCCCAGCGCCTGCTCCAACAACCCCACCGCCTGCGGAAACCCCGACGAACGTGACGGGACCGGCGACCTCGTTCGTGCGGCCGGTATCCGGCTACGTGTCGAGCCCGTTCGGCCCTCGGCAAAACCCGCTCACGGGCGTGGCGGAGTCGCACCGTGGCATCGATCTCGTCAATGCGACCGGGACACCGATCGTCGCGGCGGCACCAGGCATCGTCATCAAGGCGGCCCCGGCGACCGGTTACGGCAACGTCGTCTTCGTGTCCCATATCGTTGGCGGAGAAGTATGGACGACCGTCTATGCCCATCTCGACGCGATTACGGTCACGTCGGGGCAAACTGTCGGAGCCGGACAGACCGTCGGTACGCTCGGCAACACGGGCTGGTCGACAGGCCCGCATCTCCACTTCGAATTACATCGCGGACAATGGGCGCCAGGGCAACCGAATGCGGTCGACCCGGGTCCATACATCGGTTACTGATGAGACGGACGTGTTCCAAATTTCTGGAACACGTCCGTTTTTCTGAACTTTTTGCTATACTGGATGAAAGACTGACAAAGAGAAATGAGGGACTACCCGTGAAAAATACAACCGCAGGATTACTAGCCGGTGCCACGTTCGTCGCCGGTGCCGGTGCTGGGCTCGCGACGATGGCGTTCACCGATACAGCGTTACCGATTCAACCGAAAGCGGAAGGCTGGGACAAAGTCGACCAAGTCCGACAATTGATCGAGACGCATTCGTTAAAGGATATCTCGGAAGAAGACTTGTTGACCGGTGCCCTCGACGGGATGACGGGAGCGCTCGACGACCCGTACTCGGACTTCCTCGACGCCGAAGAGACGTCACAGTTCACTGACTCGATCGAGTCGAGCTTTGAAGGAATCGGCGCGACTTTGGAGAAGAAAGGAGAAGACATCTTAATCGTCGCTCCAATCAAAGGCGCACCAGCCGAAGAGGCGGGTCTCCGGGCCGGAGACGTCATCACGGCGGTCGATGGGGAGTCGATTGAAGGGATGGCCGTCGAAGAGGCGGTCCAACTCATCCGTGGCGAGAAAGGGACCGTCGTCACCCTCACGATCCGTCGCGGCGGCCAAGAGGCCGACTATGAGATTACACGCGATACGATTCCGATCGAGACCGTCTATTCAGAAGTGAAAGAACAGGACGGCCAGAAAATCGGCTATATCGAGGTGACCCAGTTCTCTGAGCCGACGGCCGATGAGTTTTTGGAGCAGCTTGAGACGCTCGAGTCAGAAGACATAGATAGCCTTATCATCGACGTGCGCGGGAACCCGGGTGGCTTGCTTCCTGCCGTCATCGAGATGACCGAAGGGTTCGTCCCGACGAATAAACCGGTCGTCCAAATCGAGAACGCGGACGGGGAACGCGAGTCGCAGAGCGGCCGCGCCCGAGAAGCGAAGCCGTACGACTTGTTCGTCTTGACGGACGAAGGATCGGCGTCGGCATCTGAGATTTTGGCCGGGGCGCTCAAAGAAGGGGCCGGTGCCACGATTATCGGCAACAAGACGTTCGGAAAAGGGGTCGTCCAGACGGCGTTCGATTTAGAGGACGGCAGCAACTTGAAGCTGACGACGAGCAAATGGCTCACGCCGGACGGCAATTGGATTAACGAGAAAGGCATCGAGCCGGACGTCGAGGTCAATCAACCGGATTATTTCGGGGTGAACCGCATCCTCGCCGACACGGACTCGCTCAAAGTCGGCGACTACGGTGAGGCGGTGTCGAACCTGCACACGGTCTTGTCGGGCATCGGCTATGAGCCGGGCGGACAGCCGGGATATTACGGCGACACGATGGCCCGCGCCGTCAGCGACTTCCAAGCCGACAACAATTTACCGGAAGACGGGGTCGTCAATGAGGCGACGGCGTCGGCGCTCGAGTCACGCTTGCTCGAGGTGATTCAAGATGAGGCGAACGATGCCCAATTGAACCGAGCGCTCGAAGAAGCTGCAAAATAAGGATTAGGGAAAGGATTGGACAAGTGTGGACGTTCTACGAATGAGTTTTACTGCTTTGTTGACCTTGATTGGTAGTCCGCTACTCTGGGCGACGCTCGTCGCCCTCGCTTACATATCCATGACGCGCATCAAACGGGAGCGGGGCATGTTCCGCTCACGGCGACGTTCGCCGAAGTCGGACTGGCGCCATTTTGTATGGCCGAGCCTGTTGCTCGCCGTCATCGGTTCAGCCGCATTGATTTTGCTCGAGACGACCGTCAACTGGGAATGGCTCGTGACGTTCAGCGTGCTGTATGCGCTCATCGTCTTGACGATGCACCCACGTTTCAGCAGCCCGGCGTTCCCGTTCCTCCTCATGCTGACGGCGGTCGCGTTGCGTGACGTCATCGACTACGGCGCCGTCTCGGGCTGGATGGACCGGCTATCCGAGGTCGAGTGGCCGGTATATGCGCTCGTGTTCGGCGTCGTCACATTGGCGGAAGCGATTCTCTTACGTTGGAACGGGTCGATTGAGACGTCACCGACGCTCATCTTGTCCAAACGAGGTCAGTTCATCGGCGGACACGTCGTCAAACGGCTTTGGTTTTTCCCGCTCGTCGTCTTTTTGCCACCGTCGTTCGGTCTCGACATGCCGGTGCCGGTCATCTTGCCGATCCCAATCGGGGTCAGCCTGTTATCGACCGGGGCCTTGCCAGGGACGCTCCTCGGTCGCCTGAGCCTGTATCGCGGCTTGCTCGCGCTCGTCGCCCTCGGTTTGTTCGGGGCGTCGTACGTCATCGACGTGCCGTATGCGGCTTACGGCTTGCTCGTCGTGTTCGTCTTGTATGAGCTAGCGCTTCAAATGATCAAGCGAGAGAACCGCGGGACGACACCGGTGTTCATCAATGGCAACCGGGGCGCGGTCATCATCGACACGCTCCCGGGTTCGCCAGGTGAATCGATGCAGCTCATCCCGGGCGAGTCGATTTATAAAGTGAACGGGACGGTCATCACGGGCGGGAGCAGCTTCTATGAGGCGCTCCAGCTCCATAAGCCGTACATCAAGCTCGAGGTGCTCAACTTGAACGGAGATATCCGTTTCGTGCAACGGGCGATGTATGAGACTGACCCGCACGAGCTCGGCATCTTGTTCGTCGCCGAGCCGGCGAGTCCGCGTCTGCGGTTACGGAAATTATAAAAGGGAGCATCCTTGGCGGATGCTCCCTTTCGTGCGTTCGATTAAAGTTCAAGTTTCGATGGTTTGAAGCCCATCGTCGCTTCGACGGCGTGTTGCCAGCCTTTATACAGATTTTCGCGGTGTGCCTCGTCCATGTTCGGTTCGAACTGGTGGTCGAGTTTCCACTGCTGTTTAATCTCAGCTTGGTCTTTCCAGAACCCGACGGCGAGTCCGGCGAGGTAGGCGGCACCGAGGGCCGTCGTCTCGCTCACTTCCGGACGTTCGACCGGCACGTTCAAGATGTCCGCTTGGAACTGCATGAGGAAGTTGTTGTTGACCGCACCACCATCGACGCGGAGTGTCTTCAACTCGATGCCAGAATCTTGTTCCATCGCCGTCAAGACGTCGCGCGTCTGATAAGCGAGTGATTCGAGCGTCGCCCGGACGAAGTGTTCTTTCTCCGTACCGCGTGTGAGGCCGAAGATGGCACCGCGGACGTCCGAGTTCCAGTACGGGGCACCGAGACCGACGAAGGCAGGGACGACGTAGACGCCGTCAGTCGTTTCGACACGGTTGGCGTACTGTTCCGTATCTTTCGCCGACTTGAGCATGCGGAGTCCGTCACGGAGCCATTGGATGGCCGAACCAGCGACGAAGATCGATCCTTCGAGTGCGTATTCGACTTTGCCGCCGTAACCCCAAGCGATCGTCGTGAGCAACCCGTGGTCCGATTTAACGGCTTCTTCGCCCGTGCTCATGAGCATGAAGCAACCTGTCCCGTACGTATTTTTCCCTTCGCCAGACTCGAAGCAAGCTTGACCGAAGAGGGCAGCCTGTTGGTCACCGGCCGCACCGGCAATCGGGACTTCGAATCCGAAGAAGTGGTACGGGATTGTGTTGGCATATACTTCACTCGACGGTTTGACTTCTGGGAGCATCGATTTTGGTACCGTCAAAATCTCGAGGAGCTCATCGTCCCACTTCTGCTCATAGATGTTGTACATGAGCGTCCGTGAGGCGTTCGAGTAATCCGTGACGTGGGCGTGACCGCCTGAGAGTTTCCAGATGAGCCATGTGTCGATCGTCCCGAAGAGGAGGTCGCCGGCTTCCGCTTTCTCGCGCGCACCTTCGACGTTGTCGAGAATCCATTTGACTTTCGTTCCTGAGAAGTAGGCGTCAATCAAGAGGCCTGTCTTGTCGCGGAACAAGTCCCCGTGTCCGGCCGCGTTCAGCTCGTCACAGATGCCAGCCGTTTGCCGCGATTGCCAGACGACCGCGTTATAGACTGGGCGTCCTGTCGACTTCTCCCAGACGACGGCCGTTTCCCGTTGGTTCGTGATTCCGATGGCCGCGATCTCTTTTGGATCGATATCAGCCGACCCGAACGCCTCGGCCATGACGGCGAGGACAGAACCCCAAATCTCGTTAGCGTTATGTTCGACCCAGCCCGGTTTCGGGAAGTATTGTTTGAACTCACGTTGCGCGACCGTGACGATTTTCCCGTCATGGTCGAAGATGATGGCCCGTGAACTTGTCGTTCCTTGGTCAAGTGCTAAGATATAACGTTTTTCTTTCTCCATATGAGAGTGCCTCCTTAGAAATTAGAAAGATTATGGGACAAGAATGCCGTAAACCAATGCGGCGATGACCGCCCCGATGATTGGTCCGACGACCGGAATCCATGAATAGCCCCAGTCCGACGTCCCTTTGCCTTTGATTGGAAGAATCGCATGCGCAATCCGCGGCCCGAGGTCACGTGCCGGGTTGATGGCATATCCCGTTGTACCACCAAGTGAGAGACCGATCGAGACAACGAGGAAACCGACGATGAGCGGATTCAAGCCGTCCGTGAACGTGTTGGCCCCGAATGACAAAATTCCGAAGACGAGAACGAACGTACCAATGATTTCCCCGATCAAGTTGAACGGCGTGCTACGAATCCCTGGTGCGGTCGAGAAGGTGGCCAGTTTGGCACCCGGATCGTCGGTCACATCATAGTGCGGTTTGTAGTGCACGAACACGAGGACGGCCCCGATGAACGCCCCGATAAACTGTGCCAAGATGTAGGCTGGCACATCAGCCCAAGGGAATGAGCCTGCTGTCGCGAGCCCGACCGTGACGGCAGGGTTCAAGTGCGCCCCTCCGTAGATTCCGGCTGCGTATACCCCGATCATAACAGCGAAGCCCCAACCGAACGTGATGACGACCCAACCTGCGTTCTCCGCTTTCGAATGACGGAGGACGACGCCGGCGACGACACCGTTACCGAGCAAGATGAGTAGCATTGTACCAATAATTTCGCTGACGAATGCTGACATGTGATACTCCCTTCCTTCCATATTAAATTTGGCTTACCACTTCATTATATGCCCCAAATGTAAGCGTTTCAAAACCGAATATGCAAAAAAAGCCACTTTTCTTATGAAAAGTGGTTTTGATTGACAATACGCCGTTTGAAGTCGAGTCCAATCCCGACAAGAAAAGCGAGCAGGACCGCCAAACTGACGTACGCGAGCGGCGCATAGACGGCGGCACCAAGATCGAGCGCGATTGAGGTGATGACGGCCATATACAACCAGGCGAGTCGGTTAGAGATCTCTTTATCGTGATAGCGATTCGTGAGCGTGGCGCCGAACGGGGCCCCGATGAAAGCGCCGATGACCAACGCGAGCGGTGTCACGTAGTCGAGCGACAGCGATGGGAGATAACCGACGAGTCCGCCGAGCGAGATGAACAGGACGGCAGCCAGGCTCGTCCCGACCCCGCGATGTGTCGAGAAGCCGAGCCAACTGACGAGGAGCGGGACGATGATGAAACCGCCACCGATACCGAGCAGCGCCGACAACAGCCCGGCCATCATCCCGATGACGAGGGCGGCAAGCAGCGATGATTTTTTCGGCTTCTGCGGTTTAGATGTTTTCTTTAATAGCGTAACGGCAAAATAAGATAGGATAGCCAGATAAAATAGATTGAGCAACCAGTCATACGTGCCCGAGATCGAGAGGACGAGCCGGCTCGACAGCTGCGCCGTGACTGCACCGGCCAAGCCGACCGTGATGCCTGTTGACCAGGACACGTTGCCGAGCGACGTATGTTTCTTGGCGCCGGACAGGCTCGTCCCGACGACGAATAGGAGCGACGTGGCGACGGCCTCGGCCGCCGAATATCCACTAAAGAGCAACACTGGGACGATGATGACCCCGCCGCCGATGCCGAAGAAGCCGGACAAGGCGCCGACGACGGCACCGAGCGGGAGAAAGAGAAGCGACCACATGACGACCAACTCGTTTCTGTTTAGATTCACTCTCCATGATAACGAAAAGCGGAACGATTTGGGAAGCGTGTCAGAAGCGAATATTTGTTCGTGTATGTGATATAATCAAGCCAATATGCAAGGTAAAGAAAGCGAGGAATATACATGGATAAGATTAGCGTTCCGTTCGACTTACATTCAGAATATAAGCCGGCCGGCGACCAACCGGAAGCGATTCGTCAGCTCGTCGAAGGAATCAATCGCGGCGACCGGTATCAGACGTTGCTCGGTGCGACCGGCACCGGGAAGACGTTCACCGTATCGAACGTCATCCAAGAAGTGAAGAAGCCGACGCTCGTCTTGGCCCACAACAAGACGCTCGCCGGACAGCTCTACTCCGAGTTCAAAGAGTTCTTCCCGAACAACGCCGTCGAATACTTCGTCAGTTATTACGACTACTATCAGCCGGAGGCGTATGTGCCGTCGACCGACACGTTCATCGAGAAAGATGCCTCGATTAACGATGAGATCGATAAACTCCGCCACTCGGCGACATCGGCCTTGTTCGAGCGGGACGACGTCATCATCGTCGCCTCCGTCTCCTGTATTTACGGTCTCGGTAACCCGGAAGAGTATAACAGTCTCGTCTTAAGTCTCCGCGTCGGCAAAGAGATGGGGCGCGACCAGATGCTCCGCAAACTGATCGACATTCAATATGAACGGAACGATATCGATTTCCAGCGCGGCCGTTTCCGTGTCCGCGGGGATGTCGTCGAGATTTTCCCGGCGTCACGTGACGAGCAGTGCTTGCGCGTCGAGTTTTTCGGTGACGAAATCGACCGCATCCGCGAGATGGACCCCCTCACCGGAGAGATTATCGCCGACCGGGAGCACGTCTCGATCTTCCCGGCGTCCCACTTCGTCACTCGTGACGAGAAGTTGCAAAAAGCAATCGTCAACATCGAGGCCGAGCTCGAACAGCAGCTCGAAAAGTTCCGCGAAGAAGGCAAACTGCTTGAAGCACAGCGCCTCGAACAACGGACGAACTATGACCTCGAGATGATGCGCGAGATGGGCTACTGTTCAGGCATCGAGAACTATTCACGTCATTTGAACTTGACGGAGGCAGGGGCGACGCCGTACACGCTCATCGACTACTTCCCGAAAGACTTCTTGCTCATCGCTGATGAGTCGCACGTGACGCTCCCGCAAGTGCGCGGCATGTACAACGGCGACCAGGCCCGGAAACAAGTGCTCGTCGACCACGGTTTCCGTCTCCCTTCGGCCAAAGACAACCGACCACTCAAGTTCGACGAGTTCGAGAAGAAGTTGTCGCAAGCGATCTTCATCTCGGCGACACCGGGTCCTTACGAGCTTGAACATACACCGAACATGATCGAACAGATCATCCGGCCGACGGGTCTACTCGACCCGACGATCGAGATTCATCCGATTAAAGGACAGATCGACTACTTGATGGATCAGATTCGCGACCGCATCAAACAGGACGAACGCGTCCTCGTGACGACGCTCACGAAAAAGATGGCCGAGGATTTATCGGACTATCTGCGTGAAGCGGGCATCAAGGTCAACTATATGCACTCGGAAATCAAGACGCTCGAGCGGATTGAGATTATCCGTGACCTGCGTCTCGGGAAATACGACGTCCTCGTCGGAATCAACTTACTGCGGGAAGGACTAGACATCCCGGAAGTGAGTCTCGTCACGATTCTAGACGCCGACAAGGAAGGGTTCCTCCGTTCGGACCGATCGCTCATTCAGACAATCGGGCGGGCGGCGCGGAACTCGAACGGGCACGTCATCTTGTTCGCTGATAAGATGACCGACTCGATGACGCGCGCGATTGAAGAGACCGACCGTCGTCGCTCGATTCAAGAAGCTTATAATGAAGAACACGGCATCACGCCGCAGACGATCCGTAAAGAAGTACGCGGCGTCATCCGCGCGACGGTCGACGCCGAGGAGGATGTGCTCGAATCACTCAGCTCGATGAAGCCGGCTGAACGTGAGGAAGCCATCGCCAAGCTAGAAGAAGAAATGAAACAAGCGGCCCGCGACCTCCAGTTCGAACGGGCGGCCGAATTGCGTGACTTAATCTTGGAGTTGAAGGTAGGGAATTAAATGGCTGAAAAGAAAAATGCGATCGTCATCAAAGGGGCGCGCGTCAACAACTTGAAAAACATTGATATCGATATTCCACGGGACCAGCTCGTCGTCTTGACGGGCTTGTCCGGTTCCGGTAAATCGTCACTCGCGTTCGACACCATCTACGCCGAGGGGCAGCGCCGTTACGTCGAGAGTCTATCGGCCTACGCCCGTCAATTCCTCGGACAGATGGACAAACCGGACGTCGATACGATTGAAGGGCTGAGCCCGGCCATCTCGATCGACCAGAAGACGACGAGCCGTAACCCGCGCTCGACCGTCGGGACGGTGACGGAAATCTATGACTACTTACGTCTTTTGTTCGCTCGCATCGGGAAACCGGTCTGTCCGCGTCACGGTATCGAAATCTCGAGCCAGACCATCTCACAGATGGTCGACCAAGTGATGGAGCTGCCGGAGAAGACGCGCCTGCAAATCCTGGCGCCAATCGTCTCGGGCCGCAAAGGGACGCACGTCAAAGTGTTCGACTCGCTCAAAAAGGAAGGGTTCGTCCGCGTTCGTGTCAACGGCGAGACGATTGAACTGACCGATGAGATCGAGCTTGATAAGAATAAGAAACATTCGATCGAAGTCGTCGTTGACCGTCTCGTCGTCCGCGCTGACGTCGAAGGTCGTCTTGCTGACTCGCTTGAGACGGCGCTTCGTCTTGCCGACGGTCGGGCCATCATCGATAAGATGGACGGCACCGAGCTCTTGTTCAGCGAACATCACGCTTGTCCGATTTGTGGGTTCTCGATTGGCGAACTCGAGCCGCGCATGTTCTCGTTCAACTCACCGTTCGGCGCCTGTCCGACGTGTGACGGGCTCGGTACGAAACTCGACGTCGACCCGGAACTCGTCATCCCAGATCCATCGAAGACGCTGAAGGAAGGCGCGATCGTCGCCTGGCAGCCGACGAGTTCGCAGTATTATCCGCAACTGCTCGCCTCGATGTGTAAACACTTCGACATCGACATGGATGTGCCGTTCGAACGCCTGTCCAAGCGGGACCAAGACCTCGTCTTGCACGGAACGGATGAAGAGTCGTTCTTGTTCCGTTACGAGAACGATTTCGGACAAGTCCGGACGAACACGATCTTCTTCGAAGGGGTGCTCCGCAACATCGAGCGCCGCTATAAAGAGACGACGTCCGATTATATCCGTGAACAGATGGAGACGTACATGGCGACCCACGCATGTCCGACATGTAGCGGCTACCGTTTGAAAGAAGAGACGCTCGCCGTCAAGATCACGGGTCACCATATCGGCCAAGTGACGAACTTGTCGGTCGTCAACGCCATCGATTTGTTCGATTCGATCATGACGGAACTGAGCGAGAAAGATATCGCCATCGCCCGTCTCATCTTGCAAGAGATTTGTGAGCGGCTCAGCTTCTTGAACAACGTCGGTCTCGACTATTTGACGCTCTCTCGCGCCGCCGGGACACTCTCGGGCGGGGAAGCACAGCGGATTCGTCTCGCCACGCAAATCGGTTCGCGGCTCACGGGCGTCCTATACGTCCTCGATGAACCGTCAATCGGGTTGCACCAACGCGACAACGACCGCTTGATTGCGACGCTCAAACAGATGCGCGATATCGGCAACACGCTCATCGTCGTCGAGCACGATGAGGACACGATGATGGCAGCCGATTATTTGATCGACATCGGACCGGGCGCCGGCGAACACGGTGGAGAAGTCATCGCTGCCGGGACGCCGAAGCAGCTCATGAAGAACCGAAAGTCGCTCACGGGCCAATATCTGTCCGGTAAGAAGTTCATCCCGCTCCCGGCCGAACGCAAAGTGCCGGATGAGCGCTTCTTGAAAATCTTGAAGGCGGAAGAGAACAACTTGAAAGGGGTCGATGTCTCGATTCCGCTCGGCATGTTCATTGCCGTCACCGGTGTCTCCGGTTCCGGGAAATCGACGCTCATCAACGAGATACTGTATAAATCGCTCGCCCATCACATCAACCGGGCCAAGGCAAAGCCAGGGAAGCATAAGAAGATTGAAGGACTCGACCATATCGATAAAGTCATCGATATCGACCAGTCGCCAATCGGACGGACGCCACGGTCGAACCCGGCAACGTATACTGGCGTATTCGATGATATCCGTGACGTGTTCGCGTCGACGAACGAGGCGAAGATGCGCGGCTATAAGAAAGGCCGCTTCAGTTTCAACGTCAAGGGCGGACGCTGCGAGGCGTGCCGCGGGGACGGAATCATCAAAATCGAGATGCACTTCTTGCCGGACGTCTACGTCCCGTGTGAAGTGTGTCACGGGAAACGCTATAACCGCGAGACGCTCGAAGTGAAGTACAAAGGCAAGACGATTGCCGACGTGCTCGATATGACGATCGAGGAAGGGCTCGACTTCTTTGACAAGATTCCGAAAATCAAGCGCAAGATTCAGACGATTTATGACGTCGGTCTCGGCTATATGAAACTCGGGCAACCGGCGACGGAACTGTCTGGTGGGGAAGCGCAGCGCGTCAAGCTCGCCTCTGAGCTCCATAAGCGATCGACCGGCAAGACGATTTATATTTTGGACGAACCGACGACAGGACTTCATGTCGATGATATCGCCCGGTTGTTGAAAGTGCTGCAACGCCTCGTCGAGAACGGGGACACGGTGCTCGTCATCGAGCATAACCTCGATGTCATCAAATCGGCCGACTACTTGATCGACCTCGGACCTGAGGGCGGTGACGGTGGCGGGACAATCGTCGCGACCGGCACTCCGGAAGAAGTCGCTGAAGTGGCGGCCTCGTATACCGGCAAGTATTTGAAGCCGGTGTTAGAACGGGATTCGGCCCGAGCGAAACCAAAAGCAGGAAAACGGAAGTAAGGTATAGAAATGATGAGAAACGGGAACATGATTGACGTGTAACCAAATCGAAGGGGGAAACGAACAGTGAAACAAGAAATGCGTGAACTGATTCTCCAGCAAGTGAAAGATGGAAAGCTGACGATTGAAGAGGGCATGACCCAACTCGAACGACTGGAACGGCTCGAACCGGAGCGCGTCCAAGCGCTCGAGGAACGTCAAGAGACGGAGAAGGTCGATGCGTATTCGGTCGAGTCGCTCACGACGAAACTGACGTCGGCCGTCGAAGGACTCGTGACGAAACTTCGTGACAGCGACTTCACGTTCAGCTCGAACTTCGGACCGGAAGTGACATATTCGAAATCGTTCCCGTTCACCGGGAAAGACATCTCGCTCGACTTGTTCAACGCCTCGGCGACCATCGTCTCATCGGACAACGATGAGTGCGAACTGATCGTCACCGGCCGTCCGCTCCGTCAACAAGACGCGGATAAGGCGCTCGAACAGCTCCAGTCGGCGGTCAAGCACTCGGTCATCGGCGACCGTCTCGTCGTGTCGCTCCGTGACAAGCTCGTCCGGGCCCACGTCGAACTGTACGTCCCGCATCATCATTTCGATCACCTGCACGTGCAGACGCTCAACGGGGAAGTCCGTGCGGACGGCCTCGACGTTGAGAGCGTCCGCATCCAGACGGCGAACGGCCGGGTCGTGCTCCATGATGTGCACGCCTCAGAGCTGCTCCTCAATACGGGGAACGGTACGGTCGAGGTCGAAGCGGTCGAGTCAGAACTCGTCCACGTCCGGACCGGCAACGGTGCCGTCATCGTGAACGGGAAATATGACAAGGCATCGCTCAAGACCGGCAACGGGAATATCAGGGCCGAACTCGCGACGGCCCGTCCGGCCAAGTTCGAACTCGTCTCGCTCGCCGGCAACATCCGCCTCGTCTTACCACACGGCGTTGAGGTCGAAGGGGAACTCGAGACGAACTTCGGTGGTCTCCACTGTAACTTGGACGAGCTCGAGTTGATCCGTGACCGGAAAGACGTCGCCCAACGTCGTCTTGAATTCTTGTCGGGACGCGGTCAGACCCCGCGCATCGAAGTCGAGGCCGGAACACGTACCGGTACAATCGACCTCGAACACGGCTCGCTCCACACACCGTCGACGTTCCTCGAAGAGGACAAGCATGAACCGGTGGAACCGATCGACCCGGTCGACCCGGTCAATCCGGCCGACTTGAACAACCCGTTCCATCAGCAATGACCGACAACCCGAAGGCCTCTCGCCTTCGGGTTTCTTTTAACTCTACAGACGAGGAGGGACGGGATGAAGCGATTTGTGTCAACGTACGGATGGATGATGATTGCGGTGCTGTTGCTCGGCGGATGTGACGACGAACAGCGCATCGTCAATGGGAACGAGCCGGCAGGCGACGAAGCGATTGCCATCGCCTGGGCGTATGTGACCGCGCGAAACTGGCAGGAGCCCGCAATCGATGCGGGAGCGAGTGCCGAGGTACATCGTGTCACGGTCGATGATGGCTATGAACTGTTGGACGATGCGTATACGGGGACCGAGGCGATCGCCGTCTCGTTCGAAGCGGACCCGAACAGTAGCGTCGGCGTCCCGACAATCTTGGTCGCACCGGAGTCGAACACCGTGGTCGGTTATTTGCCGGGCGAATGAGACACCCATGACAAAACCCGAAGGCGAATGCCTCCGGGTTTTGTCATGTCATAGATTCATTTGATACTCCATCTGTTCCCAATCCATCATTTGACCGTCATACAGCGTGAATGAGCCGATGATGAACAGGATAAATAGGACCGGTCCGGCGATAAGCAAGAAGATTCCGAGATACCGCATCTTCTTCGATCGGTTCCAATAGAAGATGATGGCGACGATCATCGATAAGAGCGACCCGGACAAGAACAAGCCGACGATGTTCAAGATGAACAATAAGAGCACCGTCTCGTTCTTCGTCGCCGCATACTCGCGCCACATGTCAAATAGTGACTTAACCAAGTAGACGAGCGCCGCGATTCCGACGATAAAAATAAAGACAATGGCAATCCAAAATAGTGAATTCATTTCATTTCACCTCCCTGTTTGTCTATACCCGTTCTACGCAATTGCCACAATTTAGTTTCACCTCTTTTTTTCGACACGCTTCGGCTCACTTTCGTTGACACTTCTCAAGAAGAGCTATGATACAATAATGAGCGTGAAAGGGGCAGATTACTCATGCAAAATATCGTACGCACGGCTCAACTCGTTGAGCGCTTCAAACTTCAAGTCATCGCCGGGGAAGAGGGACTTCACCGTCCTGTCGCCACACCGGACCTCAGTCGACCGGGACTCGTCCTTGCCGGCTACTATACCCACTATGCGAAAAATCGGCTTCAAGTGCTCGGGAAGACCGAGCTCACGTTCTATGCGAGCTTGTCGGAAGAGAGCCGCCGCGAGCGGGCGAAGATTTTGTGCACGGAATTGACACCGGGCATCCTCATCACGCGCGGCTTCGACATCCCGAAAGAGATTGAACAAGAAGCCGAGGCGGCGAACGTTCCGCTCATGCGCACGAACGCGGTCACGACGTCAATCGAGTCACAAATCACGAACTTCCTCGAGATGGAACTCGCACCGATGACGGCGATGCACGGCGTGCTCGTCGACATCTACGGCGTCGGCGTGCTCATCAAAGGGCAGAGTGGTGTCGGGAAATCTGAGACCGCCCTCGAACTCGTCAAGCGGGGCCACCGTCTCGTTGCCGATGATTCGGTCGAGATTCGCCAGACCGGGGACCAATTGCTCGTCGGTTCAGCGCCGAAGCTGATTCGTCACTTGCTCGAGATTCGCGGAATCGGCATCATCGACGTCATGACGTTGTTCGGCGCCGGTGCCGTCCGTTCGCACAAGAAAATCAGCTTGATCATCAACCTCGAGAACTGGGATGCGGGCAAAGTATATGACCGCGTCGGGCTCGATCACAACACGATGAAAATCATCGACAGTGAAGTGCCGATTTTGACGATTCCGGTCCGTCCGGGACGTAACTTGGCTGTCATCGTCGAAGTCGCGGCGATGAACTACCGTCTCCAGAACATGGGCATCAATACGGCCGAAGAGTTCGCGGAGCGGCTCGCGAACGCCATCCATGACAACGAAGGAGACATGGAATAATGGTAGAGCCAACATTTGACCGCGTCGCGTTTGAGATCGGGTCACTCCCGATTTATTGGTACGGCATGATTATCGCCTTCGGGGCGATGCTCGGCCTCGTTCTCGCCTTGTTCGAGGCGAAGCGCCTCAATTATGATTCAGAACGGGTCGTCGACGTCATCATCTGGTCGATTCCGATCAGCATCGTTTTCGCCCGAATTTACTACGTCATCTTCCAATGGGACTACTATAGTCAGAACCTTGGCCAAATCATCGACATCCGTCAAGGCGGCATCGCCATTCACGGGGCCATCTTCGGGGCGCTGCTCGTCGTCGTCATCTATTGCATGCGCAAGTCGATGTCGTTCTGGAAGATCACGGACATCCTCGCACCGTCGCTCTTGCTCGGACAGGCGGTCGGACGCTGGGGCAACTTCATGAACCAAGAGGCGCACGGTGCCGAGACGACGAGTCGTTTCTTGAAAGAGACACTCTTCCTCCCGGACTGGATCGTCAATCAGATGTATATCGACGGGGCCTACTATTTGCCGACGTTCTTGTTCGAGAGCGTCTGGAACATCATCGGCGTCATCTTGCTCGTCGTATGGCGTATGGTCGGTAACCCGCCGCGCGGCTATATTTTCTTGTCGTATCTCGTCTGGTACTCGATCGGTCGCTTCTATATCGAAGGACTGCGGACCGATAGCTTGATGGCCGGTGATCTCCGGACGGCACAACTCGTCTCGATCGCGATGATCGTGTTCGGTATCGTCATGATGATCGTCCGCCGTAAAGCGAAACGATACGACGACCCTTCAGAGAAAGGACTGTTTGATTGATGGATACACTTCTATTCGATTTGGATGGCACGTTGCTCGATACGAACCCGCTCATCATCGCGAGCTTCCGTCACACGCTCGGGTATTACTTCCCAAACGAGACGTATCGCGACGAGGATATCTTCCCGTTTATCGGACCGACGCTCGAGAAGTCGTTCAAAGCGCTCAATGAGCCGGAATGGAAAGAGATGCAGGCGTTCTATCGCAGCTTCAACATCGCCATGCACGACCAGCTCGTCGCCGAGTATCCGGGTGTGATCGAAGGGCTGTATCGCCTTCACGCCAAAGGATACAAGATGGGCGTCGTCACATCGAAAGGCCGTCCCGTCGTCGAGCAAGGCTTGCGTTTGTTCAACATCGACCATTTGTTTGACGTCGTCATCACGGCCGACGATGTCGTGCATGAAAAACCGCATGCCGAGCCGGTCGAGCGGGCGCTCCGCGCGCTTGGGTCGACGGCGGACCGCGCCGTCATGGTCGGCGATAATGACACGGACATCTTCAGCGGCAAGAACGCCGGCACGAAGACGGTCGCCGTCGGCTGGGCGTTGAAAGGCCGCGCGTTTTTAGAAGCGCTCGAGCCGGACGTCATCATCGACTCGATGGAACATTTTGAGGCGTGGCTCGACGAGGTCACGGTCCATGCGTAAGACGGAACGGTTTCGTCTCGACGGGCCGAATCCGCTCTGGCAGATGTATCGGACGATTCGTTTCCTGCGCGTCTTCAAGAACACGACCGTCGTCTTGATTGGCCGCTACTTCCCATCCGTCAAAGCGAAACGCTGGTTGTACCGGACGTTCCTCGGCATGGAAATCGGGGAGTATAGCGCGCTCGCCCTCATGGTGACACCGGACGTCATGTTCCCGGAGCGAATCTCGATCGGCCGTAATACGGTCATCGGGTTCAATTCGACGATTCTCTGTCACGAGTACCTCGTCGACGAGTACCGAATCGGGGATGTCCGAATCGGGGACGAGGTGTTGATCGGGGCGAACGTGACGATCCTTCCTGGCGTCACGATCGGCGACCGGGCCGTCATCGGTGCCGGTGCCGTCGTGCATCGCGACGTCCTGCCCGGAGAGCGCGTCGTTGGCGCGAAGCTCCAAACCATCGACACAAAATAGACACAATTTAGCGCGAAATCATTTTGAGGTCAAGACATGTTCGTCCTCATAAAATTACTAGAGCGGTATCACTTTTTTTAAAGGGGATGCCGCTTTTTTGTGTCTATGGGCGCTGACACGAAACCCTCATATTTTTGTCAAAAAGCATTTAGTGGACCTAGCAAAATATATTCATTATAGAAGGAATATAGTCCCGATTTTTTTTAAGTTTTTCAGTTGCCCTCACTGATTGAGTGCGGTATTCTTAACCCTGCAACTAAAAAAAGATTTAGAGATGATGTGGAGGATTTAGAATATGGAAGCGAACTATGAAGCAGTAATGACGCTACCCGAACCAGAATCTCCGCTCGCCGCGGAGCTCCACTACTATAGAGGTCGTCGTGCGTTACGTGAAGGTCGCCTAGATGAAGCGACTTTTTTCATGGCTGAAGCCACTGCCGCTGCAGCACACCGCGTCGACTATCACAAACAGTACGCTGAACTGTTATTTGAAGTAGGGGAGATCTACCACGCCAATGACGTGTGGAAACGGGTGCTTGAACTCGATGAAACGTCAACAGAGGCCTTATATCACCTTGCGAGCAACTGCGCCTATATCTCTTTATATGAAGAAGCAGCGATGTATGCGAACCGCTACCTCGAAGTCGAGGCACACGGACGCTACGCGGACTCGGTCCAATCCCTGTTAGAACTGATTGAACTCGAACAAGAACTTGAGGATGACGAAGAAGACGAGCTGATCACGTGGCACACCGAGGCCCAACAGCATATCGACAAAGGCCGCTTGTTCGCCGCCAAGTCGACGCTCGAACGGTTAATCGATCGCTATCCGCGCTTTTGGCCGGCGTTCAACAACTTGGCCGTCGTCAATTTCTATCTCGGCAACGATGACGCGGCGTTCGAGACGCTCGAGTACGTGCTCGACGAGAACCCGGGCAACTTGCATGCGCTCTTGAACACGATTCTGTTGTTGCATGAAGCCGGACAATCAGAGGCAGCGCTCCAACTGTCGGTCCCATTGACACGTGTCCGTCCGCTCCAGTTCGATTTACGCTACAAACTCGCCACGACGCTCGCGCTCGTCGGTCAATACGACCGCGCGTACGAAGAACTCCGCCTGTTGAAAGAACGCGGATTCCGTGGGGATTCACTGTTCGGGCATTGGCTCAGCGTATCCGCCTACAAGACCGGGCGTCTTGAAGAAGCGGCTACCTATTTGAACAGTGACGAGTTGAAACAATTCGAAGAGAAGAGCCCGTACGACATCCGCGACAACCTCGAGTTCCGCTCGGCGCTCGTCCAAGGATTGCGTCAAGAAGAAGACGCGGCTCGAATCGAAATCATCCGAATCATCTCGAAGCTCGCCGATGACGAGGCGTTCGAAGCGCTCGCGTTGACGAGCGGCATCACCGACAACGAGACGGTGCTTGCGTTCGCTGAGAAGTGCCGGGCCGAGATTTGCCAGGCCCCGTTCACAGGCGATGTCCGCATCGCTCGGGCGTATGACGCGCTCTTGCTTGCCGAGACGGAAGTGTCGGAAGCAGAACAGATGAGCCTCGACGGCGACTTTTATGAACGGTTCGCGCTCTTGCTGCTCGCCGGTGCATCATTCGAGGACACAACGGCATCGGCCGCTGCCCTCGTCTGGATGTTCTATGCGAAACGGGACGCTCTCGTCCTCGACGACTGTGCCGATGCGTTCGGTATCGATGTCGCGACGCTCACGGAGACGATCCGTTCGTTCAAACAAACACTCGAACAAGCATAAAGATAGACGATACCTCCCTAGGTTTCTTATACTGAAGTCAATCAATTTCATGCAGAGGTGGAATCATTATGACAGAAGAAAAAATCTATGACGTCATTATCATCGGGGCCGGCCCAGCCGGAATGACGGCGGCACTTTACGCGTCGCGTGCCAACTTATCGACACTTATGATCGAACGCGGCATCCCAGGTGGACAGATGGCGAACACGGAAGATATCGAAAACTATCCGGGCTATGACAGCATTCTTGGTCCAGACTTGTCTCAAAAAATGTTCGACCACTCGAAAGCGTTTGGTGCGGAGTACGCCTATGGCGACGTCCAAAGCATCTCGGACGAGACGGAGTATAAAGTCGTTCACGCCCACAACCGCGACTATAAAGCGCGGGCCATCATTCTCGCCTCAGGCGCGCAATACAAGAAAATCGGTGTCCCGGGCGAAGAAGAGCTCGGCGGCCGCGGTGTCTCTTACTGTGCGGTCTGTGACGGAGCATTCTTCAAAGGCAAGAACTTGTTCGTCATCGGTGGCGGTGACTCGGCAGTCGAAGAAGGCGTGTTCTTGACGCGCTTCGCTGACAAAGTCACAATCGTCCACCGTCGCGACGAGCTTCGCGCGCAAAAGATTCTTCAAAAACGGGCGTTCGACAACCCGAAAATCGACTTCATCTGGAACCACACGCTCAAAGAGATCGTGGAAGCGGACGGAAAAGTCGGTGGGGCGCGTCTCGTCAGCACGGTCGACGGAACCGAGTCGGACCATGAGATCGATGGCGTGTTCATCTATATCGGCATGAACCCGATCACTGGTTTCGTCAAAGACCTCGGCATCACGAACGAGCAAGGCTATATCGTCACGAACGAAGCGATGGAGACGACGATCCCTGGGATTTTCGCAGCCGGAGACGTTCGCGACAAGACGCTCCGCCAAGTCGTCACCGCGACGAACGACGGATCGATCGCCGCTCAAAACGCGCAACATTATATCGAGGGACTCCTCGAGGCGTTGCACGAACAAAACGCGTGACTAGAGACAGAAGGGATTGCGGGCGACCGCAATCCCTTCTCTTTTTTTCAGGCGTTCGTTATACTAAAGACAGAAGAGAGCTACACACACGGCTCGGTTGTCAATTTTAAGGGGGCGTCAGTGACATGGAAGACTTTAAAGGATTAGAAGAATTGATTATCATCAGCGGGATGAGCGGGGCCGGGAAATCGGTCGCGATGAACAGCTTTGAGGACCTCGGCTATTTTTGCGTCGATAACTTGCCGCCGGTGCTATTGCCGCAATTGATTGACGTCATCAGCTCGGTCCGACCGAAAATAGCCGTCGCGATTGATACGCGCACGCGCGACTTCATCGACAGCCTGTTTATCGTCATCGACGACTTGGAACAGAAGAACGTGCACCCGCACTTACTCTATCTCGACACACGGGACGAAGTGCTCGTGCGCCGCTATAAAGAGACGCGCCGGTCGCATCCGCTCGCCCCGGAAGACGCACCACTCGTCGGCATCGGTCTCGAGCGCTCGTTACTCGAAGGTTTCCGTGACCGGGCCCATACGCTCTATGACACGACCGACTTGAAGCCGCAGATGCTCAAAGACCGCATCCTGCTCCAATTCAACGAGGAACGGATTCCGTTCACGGTCAACTTCATGTCGTTCGGGTTCAAGCACGGCGTCCCGCTCGATATCGATTTGTTGTTCGACGTCCGCTTCATCACGAACCCGTTCTATATCCCGGAGCTCCGTCCGCTCACCGGACAGACGGAAGAAGTCCAGAATTACGTCATGTCGCACCCCGAGGCGCGGGCGTTCTATAAGAAGCTGATCGACATGCTCGAATTCCTGTTGCCGCAGTACAAGCGCGAAGGGAAGACGCAAGTCGTCGTCGCCTTCGGCTGTACGGGCGGGAAGCACCGTTCGATCACGTTCGCCGAGAAAGTGTCGGCCCATTTCGCCGAGCGCTATAACGTCAAGACCGTCCATCGCGACCTCGCGCATGCGACGAAGGAGAAGTAAGATGAGACGCGAAAGGAAAGTTGTGGCCATCGGTGGCGGTACGGGCCTCTCGACGCTCGTACGGGGCTTGAAGCACTATCCGCTCGATATAACGGCCATCGTCACGGTCGGGGACGACGGGGGCAGCTCGGGACGCCTCCGTGACGAGTTCCACATGTTACCGCCGGGCGATATCCGGAACGTCATCCTCGCTTTGTCCGAGGTCGAGCCGCTCATGGACAAGATTCTGCAATATCGGTTCGACAGCGGCTTTGGGCTCGAAGGTCACTCGCTCGGCAACCTCATGCTGACGGCGGCGACGCACATCTGTGAAGGCTCGTTCGTCAAGGCGGTCGACGTCTTGTCGCAGCTGTTGAACGCCCAGGGCAAGGTGCTCCCGGTGACGGAGACGCTCATGACGCTCGCGGCCGAGTTTGAGGACGGGACGATCGTCAAAGGCGAATCGAAAATCCCGCTCGTCGAAAAACCGATTAAGCGCCTATTCTTGCTCGAAGAGGGCATCAAGCCGGCGGCAGGTGTCGTCGAGGCGATTGAGGACGCAGATTTGATCGTACTCGGACCAGGGAGCTTATATACGAGTATCATCCCGAACCTGTTGATTCCGGAAGTGCGCGACGCCATCGTCCGCTCCGGGAAGCCGGTCGTCTATATTTGCAACGTCATGACGCAGCCGGGCGAGACGAAAGGGTACGACGCGATGAAGCATTTGAAATCGATTGAGGCGTATCTCGGCAAGTCGACGGTCGACACGATTGTCGTCAATAACGAGCCGATCGAGGACATCTATTTAGAGCGTTACCTCGAGGACGGCTCGGAAGAGGTCCGGTTCGATCGCAAGAAGCTTCGGAACTATGGCACGAACGTGCTCGCCGGTGACATCGTCGACTATAATCGCGATTACATCCGCCACGACTCGGACGCCATCGCCGGCCTCGTCATGCAGCGCGTGCTGCGCATCAAGAAACCACGCTCGTTTCAAGAGCTCGAGCTGAAATAAGTTGTGATTGAACAGAAAGGAGGGGACTGACATGAGCTTTGCCTCTGACGTCAAAAAAGAACTGACGCAACTCGTTGTGACCGATGCCGAGGCGAAAGCGGAACTGTCCGCGCTCGTCCGGATGAACGGGGTCATCTCGCTCGCCTTAGGGCGGGGGATGACGCTCGACGTCTCGACCGAGAACGCCGCCATCGCACGCCGAATCTATTCCCTCATGAAACGGCTGTACGACCATCATCTCGATTTGTTCGTACGGAAGAAAATGCGGTTGAAGAAGAACAACGTCTATATCGTCCGTGTCGCCCAACGCGCCGAGACGATGTTGAAGGACCTCGAGATTCTCGGGGAGAATTACGAGATGATTCGGACGCTCAACTCGGATATGACACGCGACGAGAACCTCGCCCGGGCGTATTTGCGCGGGGCGTTCCTCGCCGGCGGATCGATTAACCATCCGAAGACGTCATCGTATCACCTCGAGGTATATAGCTTGTACGAGAACCATAACCAGGCGCTCCGGGACCTCGCCAACCGCTTCGGCTTGAACGCGAAGACGCTCGAGCGGAAGAAAGGTCATATCCTCTACATTAAAGAGAGCGAGAAAATCTCGGACTTCCTGAAACTCGTCGGCGCCACGCGCGGTATGCTCGACTTCGAGGACGCGCGCATCATCAAGGACATGCGCAACTCGGTCAACCGGCTCGTCAACTGTGAGACGGCGAACTTGAACAAGACCGTCGGTGCGGCGCTCCGCCAAGTCGAGAACATCAAGTTCCTCGAGCGCACGGTCGGGCTTGAGATTTTACCGGTCAAACTCCGAGAAATCGCTGAACTCCGGGTCACCCATCAAGACGTCTCGCTTCAAGAACTCGGCGAGATGCTCGAGACGGGACCAATCTCGAAGTCAGGAATCAACCACCGGCTCCGTAAAATCGACCAGATCGCGGACAAGGTGCGCAACGGTGAAGAAATCAGCTCATCGTGACGTTGGTTGCGCCAAAACCATTCTTCCTATATAATTAGCAATTGTGTATAGGACTTTAGAAATGTAACTTAAAGGAGCTTCATGATTATGTCGAATGCAAAGAAAAGAATCTCGCTCACGATTGACGCTGACTTAGACCAGGTCATCACGGAGCGTGCGAAACAAATCGGGATCCCGAAAAGCGCCCTCGTCACGTTCGCGACAAGCCTCTTCCTCAACCAATTGCGGGCGGAAGAAGTACTGTCAGGCGATACGAACGCCATCTATCAAGTCATCCGTAAAGACTATGAACTGCTCACGAGCGTTGATAACTTAGACAAATAATTGCGAAAGGCTGACTCCGGTCAGCCTTTTTTGGTTGCATCTAGCCTTGAAATTTGGAATAGTGGTTATATTGAATTCGAATGGAGGTCGTTCCAATGGGGCAAATCTTGCTCATCCTAGTATTACAACTCGTCTATGTACCGGTGCTGACGCTTCGTACCATCATGCTCGTCAAAGGAAAAACGATGATTGCGGGGCTGTTCGGTACGCTTGAGACGCTTATCTATATCTTCGCGCTCGGCATCGTGTTTCAAGATTTGACGACACTCGGGATGATCGTCTATGCGGTCGGCTTCGGACTGGGGATTCTCGTCGGCGGTTACGTCGAGCGCAAACTTGCGATCGGCTACAATATGATTCAAGTCCACACACAAGAGTTCCCGGCCGAGCTCATCCAGAAGATGCGCGACAGCGGCTACGGGGTGACACACTACCAAGGACAGGGACGTGACGGCATCCGCTATCGTCTCGATGTCTTGGCAGCGCGGACACGGATGAAAGATTTGCGCCAGATGGTCGAGGAGTATGAACCGAAGGCGTTCCTCGTCGCTTTCGATCCAATCGACTTTAAAGGCGGCTATATGATGAAAGGGCTCCGACGCCCGAAATGAACAGGACGACTCACGAAAGTGGGTCGTTTTTTTCGTAGGACGGGGAATAGACGTACAAAGGGGATGAGCGGGTTGAGACGAAAAGGATTATGGATTGTTGTGGTTGGGTTGCTCGTGGTCGGCGGGATGTTATACGCCACCTCGTTTTGGAAGTCGGGGACGTCGGTCAAACCACCGCTCCCGACAGTCCGGGTCGGAACCGTGACCGCGGAAGTGAAACAGTCAACATTCTGTTGGTCGGATGGGGGCGAGGCGGTATGCGAGGACCATGCTCTGCCGGAGGCGGATGACCTACAGCTCGTGCCGGTCGAAGCGGGTGCCGAGATTGATGTCGAGTTCCATGCCGAGCCGTCGAACGCCTCGTTCCATCAACTCGTCGATGGGGAACTTGTCCCGGCTGAACCGGTCGTGCCAGACGAGCCGGGCGTTTATGTATTCGAGACGGGCGGGGATTGGCCGCAAGGCGATAGCCGCTATGTATTCGGGGTCGAGGTCAAAGAATAAAGATGTTGACCTGTCCGCTACGGCCGGCTTTATGATAAACGAGAAGGGGGGACGCCAATGATTCAAATCGGAAAAGTGGTCCATCTAACGGGGTTGTCCACTAAAGCAATAAAATGGTATGAAGCAAAAGGACTTGTCCAACCGACTCGTTTAGAGAATCAGTATCGGTTATACGGGATGGAAGAAATAAGGCGCCTGAACGAAATCAAGTTACTACGTCAAATGGGCATCTCACTCGAACAAATTCAAGCGGCAGAAAGTGTGAGCGGGTTACTCGACAGCAGACTTGACGAGGTTCAACGTGAGATCGAGGCGTTGCGACAAGTCGAGCAACAAATTAAATGGATGCAAACAGGGGGAGATTCAATGAAAGTACGTTATGAGAAGTGGGACCAACCGAAAATCGTAAACGGCTATGTATCCGAACTCACCAAAATCCCATTCGTTTGGGAAAAACTGCAAACAGAGCTGACAACAGACGAATCATATGGCGTCTGTTTAGCGAAAGAAGAAGCCTATTTAGCAGGGATGACTAATCCTGTGACAGGTGAAGACGGAAGACAGGTTGAACTGTCGGCAGGACGGTATCTTGTCGCCACGGTCGAAGGGGGAATTCCAGCCATCCCTACGACATATAATCAACTTCTAGCATTGCCGGATGTAACGTTGCGAGATGCACTCGATTTTGAGCGCTATATTCATGGGCAAGACGGAGCCGACGACTTGATTGAAATTTGGTTGCCCGTCCAATAACAAAGAAGTGCCTTTCCCGAAGTCGGGAAAGGCACTTTTGGATTAACGCGTCATGACTTTGTCGATGAGACCGTAGTCTTTCGCTTGTTCAGCTGACATGAAGTAGTCGCGCTCTGTGTCGCGCTCGATGACTTCAAGCGGCTGGCCAGTGTTGTCGGCCATGATTTGGTTTAATTTCTCACGCATCTTGATGATGCGCTCGGCATGGATTTTGATATCCGATGCTTGACCTTGCGTACCGCCGAGCGGTTGGTGAATCATGATCTCTGCGTTTGGAAGCGCGAAGCGTTTGCCTTGTTCACCGGCTTGGAGCAAGAAGGCACCCATCGATGCGGCCATTCCGATACAAATCGTCGACACGTTCGGCTTGATGAAGTTCATCGTGTCATAAATCGCCATTCCGGAAGTGATCGAACCACCCGGGCTGTTGATGTAAAGTGAGATGTCCTTATCTGGGTCCTCGGCTGCAAGGAAGAGAAGCTGAGCGACAATCGAGTTGGCGACGTTGTCGTCGATTGCACTTCCGAGCAAGATGATGCGGTCCTTGAGCAAGCGTGAGTAAATATCGTACGCGCGTTCCCCGCGACCTGTTTGTTCGATAACTGTTGGAATTAACATTGAATCTGCCTCCTTTATGTAGGTTGTAAACATATCATACCGCTATAGTCAATGTTGGTCAAACGATAGTCATCGTTTTTGACCTATTCCACGGTTTGACGATTCTAAAACGACAAAAGAGGCCAGGCATATGCTGCCTAACCTCTTGCTGTGATACACCCGGAGAGATTCGAACTCCCGACACCTGGCACCGGAAACCAGTGCTCTATCCCCTGAGCTACGGGTGCATGTTCTCTGACACGATTTATTATACATTTGTTTTTTTAAAAAAGCAATCCTGTTCGGCTCACTTTTTTTGAGCGCGATTTCCCGCTGTTCGATACAATAGGAAGCGAGAGGGGTGTGACCGATGCAACGGCAAGAACAACAACAACTTCAAACACAACAGCTGACCCAGGACATGGTTCGGCGGCTGCCGATTCTCGAGGCGGACCGGACCGCGATCGCCTTTCAGCTCGGCCGATTGGCTCGACGCAATCCATGCATCGCCACGGGGAGCGGTGCGGTCGAATGGGTGGCCGATACGGCTAGTGGGTTCGAGGAGCGATTGTTCGAGCAAATCGAGGAAGGGAGCGGGACCGAGTCCCAGCGTTCGCTCCAGAAACGGCTCGTCCTCGCGCTCGACCATCGCGGCCTACTACCGGAGAGCGACTTCGTGCTCGCCCATCGTTTCGAGGTCGATGTGGCGGACATTGAGGCGGCGCGCCAGGCGCTCTTGTTTCTAGAACCGACAGGGATCGGGGCAAAGAATGAGCACGACTGCCAATATCGGCATGCGATTGAACATGACGACCCACTCGTCTTGGACGTTTTCGAGGCGCTCGACGCACACCTTGATGACATCCCGGGACGACTCGACATCTCGGTTGCCGAGTACGAACGAGTGACACGTATCGTGGCGACACTCCCGAAGACGCCATTATTATATGAAGGAACCGAACACGTCGTCCCGGAACTTGAAGTCGTCCGTCGTGACGGCGAGCTCGTGACGACATGGTTCAGCCCGACGCTCGATGTGGCTCGGGTCGGGGACGACCGCGAGGCAAAATGGTGGCACGAGACGCTCGAGATGCGGAACGCGACGCTTAAATCGGTATGGGTCGTCATCGCCGAACGGCAACGCGACTGGTTGGACGGGAAGCTCGTCTTGCATCCGTTGACGCGAAAAGAAGTCGCCGAACAAATCGGCAAGCACGAGTCGACCGTCGGCCGGGCGATTCAAGGCAAGTACGTGACGACCGAGGGCGGCGTGATGGCGTGGCGTCACTTTTTCGTCCGGGCGACACACGGGCAATCGCCGTTCATGGTGAAGAAGGCGCTCGCCGAACTGATTCAACAAGAGACGTCGCCGCTGAGCGATGCCGCACTCATGCGCGAGCTGGACCGGCTCGGCTATACGGTGACACGACGGACCGTGGCGAACTATCGGGAGGCGCTCGGTTTTGGAAACTCGCGGGAGCGGGAACGACAATATTGGAAAGGAGGGGACTGACATGGTCCTGACGTTATACCGCCGCGCCAACTGCTCGCTCTGCGAGGAGGCGCTCGTCATGCTCGAATGGCTCATGGAAGACTATCCGTTTGAGCTCGAGCAGATCGACATCACCGGCAACGAAGAACTCGAGGCGAAATACTTGTTTGAGATCCCTGTCGTCTTACACGAGGGACGTGTCATTAGTCAAGGTCGATACGATGACAGTAAAGTTGAAGATTTTGTTAAGTATACGCTTACATCGAAAAAAAACGTTTGAAGGGGTTGCAAGACGGAAAGGTGATTGATAAGATGAAGTCGTAGCGGTGGGACGCAAATATAAAAGTGGGACAAAAATTGTCCATGCTTTAAGTCGAGGGGGAATGAGTATGATCCAGCAGCTGATTCAAGTTCAGAAGCAAATCGTTCCCGACATGCTCGATACGCTCCGACATCGTTACGATATCTTACATTATGTCCGTTTGATGCAGCCGATCGGCCGCAGGACATTGGCCACAAGCCTCGGGCTGACGGAACGAATCCTAAGACGAGAAGTCGACTTCTTGAAAGACCAAGGTCTATTGATGGTCGCTACTCAAGGTATTTCCCTTACGGAATCGGGCCGAAACGTTCTCCGGGACTTGCACGAGGTCATGGGAGAGATCCTAGGCATCTCGGAAGTCGCACGAGAACTCGAGCGCAAACTAGGCGTTCGCCAAGTCGTCATCGTACCGGGTGATTCCGACGAGACGTTCTGGGTCCAGCGAGATATCGGTCGGGCCGCCGTCACGCAACTGAAAGCGAGACTGGCACCGGACGACAATATCATCGCGGTCACAGGCGGGACGACGATGGCATCGGTTGCGGCCATGATGTCGCCCGATAAAAAAGAACGGCCGATGCATTTCGTGCCGGCACGCGGCGGACTCGGAGAGACGCTCGAGTTACAGGCGAACACCGTCTGTTCTCGGATGGCCGACCGGGCCCATGCCGACTATCATTTACTCCACATTCCGGACGAGGTTTCGCAAAAGACATTCGAGCGGATGGTGGAGGAACCTAGCATTAAAAATGTACTGGAAATGATTAGAGCGGCGCGAATTGTGGTACATGGAATTGGTGAGGCGGAAACGATGGCGAAACGCCGTCACGCGTCACCAGAGCATTTGCGGATGATCGAACGGCACGATGCCGTCGCTGAAGCGTTCGGATATTATTTCAACGCGGAAGGTGAAATCGTGCACCGGGTCAAGACGGTCGGGATCCAATTGGAGGAGCTCGACGACATGGACACCGTCATCGCTGTCGCCGGAGGAAAGTCGAAGGCACAGGCAATCGCCGCATATGCGAAACACACGCCGAACATCATCCTCGTCACAGACGAAGGTGCGGCGACAGAATTATTAACTCGTTATTAAAGAGTTGACCCCCGTTGGCTCTTCAATAAATAGCTTCTACCCTAAGGAGGAAATTAACTATGGCAGTAAAAGTTGGTATTAACGGATTTGGACGTATTGGTCGTTTGGCATTCCGCGAGATCATCAAAAACGAAGGAATCGAAGTTGTTGCAATCAACGACTTGACTGACACGAAGATGCTTGCTCACCTTCTCAAGTACGACACGACTCAAGGTCGTTTCGACGGAGACGTTGAAGTACACGACGATCACTTCCTCGTAAACGGCGAGAAAGTCATCACACTTGCTAACCGTAACCCAGAAGAACTTCCATGGGGCGAGCTCGGTGTTGACATCGTACTCGAATGTACTGGATTCTTCACAGACAAAGAAAAAGCGGAGCTTCACTTGAAAGCTGGCGCGAAAAAAGTTGTCATCTCGGCTCCAGCTACAGGTGACATGAAGACTGTCGTTTACAACACAAACCACGACATCCTCGATGGTACAGAGACAGTAATCTCTGGTGCTTCATGTACGACAAACTGCTTGGCGCCAATGGCTAAAGTTCTCCAAGACCAGTTCGGAATCATCGAAGGTCTTATGACAACAATCCACGCTTACACAGGCGACCAAAACACGCTTGACGCTCCACACCCGAAAGGCGACTTCCGTCGTGCGCGTGCGGCAGCAGCTAACATCGTACCGAACACAACTGGTGCGGCTAAAGCAATCGGCCTCGTTATCCCAGAACTTCAAGGTAAACTTGACGGTGCGGCACAACGTGTACCAGTTGCTACAGGTTCACTCACAGAGCTCGTAACAGTTCTTGAGAAAACTGTATCTGTTGACGAAATCAACGCAGCAATGAAAGCAGCAGCGAACGAGTCTTACGGTTACACTGAAGACGAAATCGTATCTTCTGACATCGTCGGAATCACTTACGGTTCACTCTTCGATGCAACACAAACTAAAGTAATGACAGTTGGCGACAAGCAACTCGTTAAGACAGTTTCTTGGTACGACAACGAAATGTCTTACACTGCACAATTGGTTCGCACACTCAAGCACTTCGCTGAAATCGCGAAGTAAGTTCGTGAACTAAATAGAATCAAATAGGAGCGGAAACAAGAGATTGTTCTCCGCTCTATTTATGAAATTGACACGCACGACATATGGAGGCGAAGGTTATGAACAAACAGTCTATTCGTGACATCGATGTAAAAGGGAAACGCGTCTTTTGCCGCGTTGACTTCAACGTTCCACTCAAAGATGGCGTCATTCAAGATGAAACGCGGATTCAAGCGGCACTTCCAACGATCAAGCACTTGATCGACGGCGGCGCGAAAGTCATTTTGGCGAGCCACCTCGGCCGTCCAAAAGGCGAGAAGAACCTCGAGTTCTCACTCGCACCGGTCGCTAAACGTCTCGCTGAACTTCTCGGCAAAGAAGTACCCCTCGTCGAAGAGGCGTACGGTCCAGTCGCAGAAGAAGCCGTTTCAAAACTTGGTGAAGGTGACGTCGTCGTTCTCGAGAACGTCCGTTTCTACCCTGGTGAAACGAAAAACGATCCAGAACTCGCGAAAGGTTTCGCGGCACTCGCTGATATCTTCGTCAACGACGCGTTCGGTGCGGCTCACCGTGCCCACGCATCGACAGAAGGCATCGCGCACCACGTCGACCACGCGGTTGCTGGTTTCTTGATGGAGAAAGAACTTGAAGTCCTCGGCAAGGCACTCTCGAATCCTGACCGTCCGTTCACGGCGATTATCGGCGGATCGAAAGTTGCTGACAAGATTGGGGTCATCGACCACCTTCTTGACATCGTGGATACACTCATCATCGGTGGCGGTCTCTCGTACACGTTCTCGAAAGCACTCGGGCACGAAGTAGGGACATCACTCCTTGAAGAAGACAAGCTCGACCTCGCTCGTCAGTTCATGAAAAAAGCAGAAGACAAAGGCGTGAAATTCTTGATGCCAGTCGACTGTGTCATCACGAAAGAATTCGGCGAAGAGACATACGTCGGACCAGTCGATATCGACTCGATCCCAGCGGATCACATGGGTCTTGATATCGGACCGAAGACAGTCGAACTTTACGCGGCAGCGATTCGCGAATCGAAACTTGTCGTTTGGAACGGACCGATGGGCGTATTCGAACTTGATAAGTACGCCAACGGAACGAAAGGTGTCGCTCAAGCACTTGCAGACAGCGATGCATACTCAATCATCGGTGGTGGGGATTCAGCGGCAGCAGCAGCCAAGTTTGGCCTTGCTGACCAAATGAGCCACATTTCAACTGGTGGCGGCGCTTCACTCGAATTCATGGAAGGCAAGAAACTTCCAGGCGTCGAAGCGTTGAACGACAAGTAAAACAGAGGAGGGTTATCGATGCGTAAACCGATTATTGCAGGTAACTGGAAAATGAACAAAACACTCTCGGAAGCCGTCGCTTTTGTAGAGGAAGTTAAAAACAATATCCCGTCAACGGACAAAGTTGACGCGGCGATTGGTGCACCAGCAGTATTCTTGGCCCCAATGGTAGAAGCGGCTAAAGGATCGAACTTGAAACTCAGTGCACAAAACATGTACGACAAAGACAGCGGTGCATACACAGGCGAAATCAGCCCGGCCATGGTCGCTGACCTCGGCGTGACATATGTCATCCTTGGACACTCAGAGCGTCGCGAATACTTCGGCGAATCAGATGCGTTCATCAACAGCAAAACGAAAAAAGCGTTCGAACACGGTCTTACGCCAATCGTTTGCGTCGGTGAGACATTGGAAGAGCGCGAAGGCGGCAAGTTCGAAGAAGTCATCAAGACGCAAGTCGAAGGTGGCCTCGCGGACCTCTCAGCTGACCAAGTCAAACAACTCGTCATCGCGTACGAGCCAGTTTGGGCAATCGGCACTGGTAAATCAGCGGACGAAGCAGATGCGCAAAGCTCATGCAAATATGTTCGTGACGTGGTAAAAGGTCTTTACGGTGAAGACGTGGCGGCTGCGGTTCGCATCCAATACGGTGGTTCTGTAAAACCTGAGAACATCAAGGAGTATATGGCACAAGAAGACATCGACGGCGCACTCGTCGGCGGTGCTTCACTTGAAGCTGCTTCGTTCCTCAAGTTGTTGGAGGCGATTTAAATGGCAAGACCAGTCGCCCTCATCATCTTGGATGGTTTTGGAATGCGGAACGAGACGTTCGGTAATGCGGTCGCTGCGGCGAACAAACCGAACTTCGACCGCTACTGGGAGCAGTATCCACATACGCTCCTCAACGCGAAAGGCGAGTACGTCGGCCTTCCGGAAGGTCAGATGGGGAACTCGGAAGTCGGTCACTTGAACATCGGTGCCGGCCGGGTCGTCTATCAGTCACTTTCACGCGTCAACAACGCCATCAAAGACCGTTCACTCTTCGACCGCCAAGCGATGAATCACTTGGCCGGACATGTGAAAAAGTATGATTCGAGCCTCCACATCATGGGCCTCGTCTCAGACGGTGGGATTCACTCTCACATCAACCACATGTACGCCATCGTCGAGTTCGCAAAACTTCATGGCATTGAAAAAGTATACATTCACGCTTTCACGGACGGCCGTGACTGTGATCCGAAATCAGGCGCTGGCTTCCTCGAACAGACGGAAGCGAAGCTCGCTGAACTCGGACTCGGTCAAGTCGCTAGCGTGTCTGGACGCTACTATGCCATGGACCGCGATAACCGTTGGGAACGCGTCGAGAAAGTATACGACGTGCTCGTCAACGCGAAAGGCGAAGTCGGCACGAATGCGGTCGACGTGCTTAAACAGTCGTACGCAGACGGCTTGACGGATGAATTCGTCTTACCGACGGTCATCGAGAAAGACGGACAACCGGTCGCGACGATCAAAGACAACGACGCAATCATGTTCTTCAACTTCCGTCCGGACCGGGCCATCGAGCTCGCGAAAGTGTTCAAAGAGAAGACCGGCTTCAAAGGCTTCGAACTTTCGAGCGCACATCCAGAGAACATCTTGCTCGTCTCGATGACGAAGTTCTCGGATGAAATCGACACGGACATCGTCTTCCCACCGGAAGATTTGAAAAACACGCTCGGTGAGACTCTCGCCGCGCAAGGGTACAAACAGCTCCGCGCCGCGGAAACTGAGAAATACCCGCACGTCACGTTCTTCTTGAACGGACAACAAGAAACACCGTTCGAAGGTGAAGATCGTTTCCTCGTGCCGTCACCGAAAGTGGCGACGTACGACTTGAAGCCTGAAATGAGCGCGTATGAGCTCACGGAAGGTCTTCTCGAACGCATCGAATCGGACACGTATGACGCGTATATCATCAACTACGCGAACCCGGACATGGTCGGCCATTCCGGTATGCTCGAACCGACGAAGAAAGCTGTCGAAGTCGTCGACGAATGCCTCGGTAAAGTAGTGGACGCACTCATTGCCAAAGGCGGCGCGGCGATCATCACGGCGGACCACGGGAACGCTGACCTTGTCACGAACCCGGACGGCTCACCGATGACGGCCCACACAACGGAACCAGTACCATGTATCGTCACGAAAGAAGGGGTGGAACTGAAACCAGTTCTAGAAGGCGCCTTGTGCGACCTCGCCCCGACGCTCCTTCACCTTCTCGGTGGAGAGCAACCGGCCGAAATGACCGGTACATCAATCGTCACGAAGTAACTCAAAAAACTTTCCAAACAAAAAGGAGCGAATTTTCATGTCAATGATTACAGAAATTTACGCACGCGAGATTTTGGATTCACGCGGTAACCCAACAATTGAAGTAGAAGTCTTCACAGAAGACGGCGGTTTCGGCCGTGCCCTCGTCCCATCAGGCGCATCTACTGGTGAGCACGAAGCAGTAGAACTCCGTGATGGCGATAAGTCACGTTACCTTGGTAAAGGCGTACTCAAAGCCGTTGCTAACGTAAACGACACAATCGCACCAGAACTCATCGGCTACGATGTATTCGACCAAAACGCACTCGATAAGAAAATGATCGAGCTCGACGGTACGAAAAACAAAGGTAAACTCGGCGCAAACGCGATCCTTGGTGTCTCTATGGCAGCAGCACACGCAGCAGCAGACGAGCTCGGCCTTCCACTTTACACGTACCTCGGTGGATTCAACGCGAAGACGCTTCCAACTCCAATGATGAACATCATCAACGGTGGTTCACACGCGGACAACAACGTTGACTTCCAAGAGTTCATGATCATGCCTGTTGGCGCGCCAACGTTCCGTGAAGCGCTCCGCATGGGTGCAGAAGTATTCCACGCCCTCAAATCAGTTCTTTCTGGTATGGGTCTTAACACAGCTGTCGGTGACGAAGGTGGTTTCGCACCAAACCTTAAGTCTAACGAAGAAGCGATCACAGTTATCCTTGAAGCGATCGAAAAAGCTGGTTACAAAGCTGGCGAAGACATCTACCTCGCAATGGACGTTGCGTCTTCTGAGTTCTACGACAAGTCGACTGGCAAGTACGAACTCGCTGGCGAAGGCAAGTCAATGACAACTGCTGAGCTCGTAGACTTCTACGCTGAGCTCGTAAGCAAGTACCCAATCATCTCAATCGAAGACGGTTGCGACGAAAACGACTGGGACGGCTTCAAATTGCTCACTGACAAAATCGGTGACAAAGTTCAGCTCGTTGGGGATGACCTCTTCGTAACGAACACTGAGAAATTGGCTGAAGGTATCGAAAAAGGAATCTCGAACTCGATCCTCATCAAAGTTAACCAAATCGGTACGCTCACAGAAACATTCGACGCGATCGAAATGGCTAAAAAAGCTGGTTACACAGCTGTTATCTCACACCGTTCTGGTGAAACAGAAGATGCGACGATCGCGGACATCGCTGTTGCGACAAACGCTGGTCAAATCAAAACTGGTTCGCTCTCGCGTACAGACCGTATCGCGAAGTACAACCAACTTCTCCGCATCGAAGACATGCTCGGCGATGTAGCGAAATACGACGGTATCAAGTCGTTCTACAACCTCAAAAAATAATTGATTGTTTCAGGTCCGCCTCGTGCGGGCCTGTTTTTTTTGTTGGTGGATCAGACGTTCATCAGACGGTGGGACGCTTTCCTGGGGTGATGCGGATGCCTCCGCAGCGCATGCGCGCTTTACGGGGTCATCCTTGCATCACTCTCCCCAAGGAGTCGCCCACCGTCTAATTCAGTCGCGCGCCAATCTATCGTCTTGCAGGATTCGACAATGGGTGTATGTATATTCCGAGATTCGCCTGTCCGCGCGGCAGCGATGCTTTCTGCAGGGAATCTACAGTGCCGCTTGGACGGGGCGCGAACGCTCCGTGTCGAGGCTCATGGTCATCGGTACCCCTTGTTGCGGTATACTGAACGTGACTGATGAAGAGTAGGGGGGATTAGATGGACCGATCAAATGAGCAAGAGGAAAGATTGAGCGGCGGGAACGTATCGATCGTCTATAAAAAGGGGAATCACGTCTATCGGACGCAGAAAGAGGGGAGTGCGAATGTCCATCGCTTGTTAAAGCACTTAGAGGCGAAGGGGATATCGGGCGTGCCGCGATTTATCGGGGTGGATGAACAGGGCCGAGAGGTCTTGACGTACCTCGAAGGCGAGACGGCTGATTATCCGTTGAAAGCCTATATGTGGTCCGATGAGGCGATTCAGGATGCCGCTCGGCTGATGCGCCGGCTGCATGACGCGACGGCGGATGTCGCATGGCCATCGGACTGGCAACCGCTCGACGATACGCCAGAACCGTTTGACGTGATTTGCCACAACGACTTTGCCGTCTACAATACGATTTTCCATGACGGCAAAATGGAAGGGGTCATCGACTTTGATTTGGCGGCACCTGGACCACGTGCCTGGGATATCGTCTACGCGCTCTATACGTTCGTTCCGCTCAGCCGGCGTCATCAAGCCGAGTCGGGAGAGGTCGTCCACTATGAGGCGGAGCGCGATGATGGGACGTACAAACGACGAGTCGCTCTCTTCTTGGAAGCGTACGGCTGGGAAGGTTCGACATCGGAGTTGTTGGACATGCTGCTATTGCGGATTGAGGCGCTCTATCGGTTAATCGAACGAAACGCCTCAGAAGGGGACGTCGCTTTCCAAACGATGATGGATGAAGGGCACCACACGCATTATCAAGAAGAATATCGTTTTATCGAGGCGAACGGCAAGAAATGGTTTTGAGAAAGGATGGCAGACGAGGGCTTGCCGACCGTTCATTCCGGGAATAGAGTAGTGTAGGTGAAAGGAGGCGTTCGTCATGATGGTCAGCGGTTTTCTCCTTCTTCTCATTGCGCTCGGTGTCGGTGGTTACTTCCTGTACAAGTATATGGAAGACCGGAAATGGTCGTGACGTGCGTCACGGCCGTTTTTTTGAGTGCGTGAACGCTTGAAAATTGGGTATAATCAGATACAGACTACAAAAAGGAGAGACGTCCATGACACGCGTACGGAAAGCCATCATCCCGGCCGCCGGGCTCGGTACCCGCTTCTTGCCGGCGACGAAGGCGATGCCAAAAGAGATGCTCCCGATCGTCAACAAACCGACGATCCAATTCATCGTGGAAGAAGCCGTCGCTTCCGGCATCGAGGACATCATCATCGTGACCGGGAAGAACAAGCGCGCCATCGAGGACCATTTCGACCGGGCCATCGAACTCGAACAGAACCTTGAGTCAAAAGGCAAGATCGAGCTCCTCGAGTCGGTGCGCCACTCGTCGAACCTCGCCAATATCCACTACATACGGCAACAGGAGCCGAAAGGGCTCGGCCACGCTATTTGGTGTGCCCGCAAGTTCATCGGCGATGAACCGTTCGCGGTCCTGCTCGGGGACGACATCATCGAGGCAGACGTGCCGGCGACGAAGCAATTGATTGACCAGTACGAGCAGTATGAGCGTTCGATTATCGGGGTGCAGCGCGTCCCGTATGAAATGACGAATCGATATGGTATAATTGACCCGCTTGCCGTCGAAGGGAAGCTGATCCCGGTCCGGACGTTCGTTGAGAAACCGGCTGTCGGAGAAGCCCCATCGAACCTCGCCATCCTCGGCCGCTACATTTTGACGCCGGACGTCTTCGAGGCGTTGTCGGCGCAAGAAATCGGGACGGGCGGCGAGATCCAACTGACGGACGCCATCGCCCGCTTGAACGAGGTGGAGACCGTCTTCGCCTATGAATTTGACGGGCGTCGCTATGACGTTGGGGAACCGATCGGCTTCATCGAAGCGACGATTGCCCATGCGCTCTGCGACCCAGATTTAAAAGCCAACGTCCACACGCTCTTGAAGCGCTTCGTGGACGAACTCGAACAACAGTAAGGTGTGTTATTTTTGAAAACAATGTTAATGGTCTGTCAAAACTATTATCCGGAAATCGGCAGTGCCGGGAACCGGATGCAAAATATTACGCATCTCATGAAAGAACGCGGTTACGAGGTGGAGGTCATCACGGCCGCCCCGTCGTATCCGAACTTCAACTTGTATAAAGACGACCGCTTCTGGAACGACATGGCGCTCAACAACCAGCCGTTCATCAAGCGTCTCATCACGAAGAAACGCAAGCATACGTCGAACATGGTGAGCCGGCTCGCTTTGTTTTTGGAACAGATGATTAAAGGCGTCGCTGCCGTCCAAAAGCTCGACTCGAAACCGGATGTCGTCTTTGCGACGACCCCGTCTTTTTTTATGGCGTTCGTCGGTGTGTATGCGAAACGGAAGTATGGCGTCCCGTTCATCTTGGACGTCCGTGACCTCTGGCCGGAGTCGGTGAAAGGCGTCGGTGTGTTCAAACACGACTGGATGCTCGCCCCGGCGTTTTGGTTTGAGAAGCGGCTCTATAAGGCGGCCGATGAAATCATCATCAACTCAGAAGGGTTCCGTAGCTATTTGCGCCAACGTGGCGTCGACAACGACATGATTCACTATATGCCGAACTCGATTCGAGAGAGCGAGCGCAACCTCGAGCGGACCGTCCCTGAGGACGACCGGATGGAGATTTTGTACGCTGGGAACATGGGCCTCGCCCAAGACGTGTCGCTCTTGCTCGAGCTTGCAGAACGATTCCGTGACGAGCCGCGCGTGCATTTCAAGTTGATCGGCTATGGATACCGGAAGAACGAATTGAAAGACATGATTAAAGCCCGCGGTTTCAAGAACTTCCTCTTCCTCGAGGCGATGCCTCGGACGGAGGCGTTCCAAGCCATCAAGAACGCGGACGTCGCGTTCGTCAGCTTGATTGAGCAAGAAGTGTTCGATACGGTCATCCCGGGTAAATTGATTGATTATATGGCGGTCGGTAAACCGATCGTCGCGGCGGTGTCAGGCCATGCGGCGAATGTCATCGAAGCGGCCGAGGTCGGTTACGTGTCACGGAAGCGTGACATCAACGAGATCGAGCTCATGCTCCGGAAACTGCTCGAACGTCCCGACTTACGCGAGAAATACGGCGTGAACGGGATCCGTTATGTGAAAGACAATCTGTGTTGGGAAAACAACATACACGTCCTCGAAGACGTGATAGAAAAAGTAACGATGGAGGAAACACGATGAAGTCAGTATGTATGTTTGTATGGAACCATTTTACGAATGATGCGCGCGTCTTGCGCGAATGCTCGGCGCTCGCCGAGGCGGGCTATGAAGTCGATTTGATCGCGCTCCAAGACCCGAAAAATCCGTCGCTCCCGAAAGAGGAGATGCGTCCGGAAGGATTCCGCGTCATCCGTGTCAAACGTCAGCCGTCGATTCTCGCCAACGGGATGAAGGCGCTCAAATCGGTCCGCACATGGGTCAGCGCGAAGAAGACGCGTCAACTCGGTGCCGGACTCGTCGGCGCAGGACTGCTCGTCCTCGCACCACTGACGATGCTCGGACTCGGTGCGGCAGCGGGTGCGATTTTGTTCCCACCGGTGCGTAAAAACATCGTCAACGCGAGCGCGATGCTCGAGATGGTGTTCACTTCGACGAAGAAGTCGTACGATTTCTATCACGCCAACGACTTGAACACGCTCCCGCAGGCGTTGATCGCCGGGAAACTCGTCAACAAAGGCAAAATCGTCTACGATTCGCACGAAGTCCAGACGGACCGGACCGGTTACGGTTATATCCAAAGTAATCTCGAAGGCTGGCTCTTGCCATACGTCGACTCGATGATGGTCGAGAACCACACGCGCGCGGCGCACAACGAGGAACTCTACGGCTTCTATCCGTACGTGCTCCACAACTATCCGTTCTATCGTCCGCTCGACTTCACGCTCCGCAAAGACTTGCATGCGCTCCTCGACTTGCCGAAAGATGAGAAGATCCTCTTGTACCAAGGCGGCATTCAAGCCGGCCGCGGACTCGAGCAACTCATCCTCGCCGTCAAGGACTTCAACGAAGGCACGCTCGTCATGATCGGGGACGGGAAACTCAAGCCGGTGATTAAACAGATGATCGAGGACGAGGGCGTCAGCGACCGCGTCAAGATGATTGACAAAGTACCGGTCGAGGCGTTACCGTACTATACGATGAACGCGTATCTCGGTTTCCAAGTGTTGAACAACGTCTGCTTCAACCACTACTCGGCGTCATCGAACAAGCTGTTCGAATATTTAATGGCCGAAGTACCGGTCGTCTCATGTGACTTCCCGGAAATCGAACGTGTCGTCGCCGGCAACGACGTCGGTGTCGTCGTCGATTCGCACGACCCACAATCGATCGCCGAAGGCGTCAACCGCCTGCTTGACGATCAAGCACTCTACGCCCGTGTCAAAGAGAACACTAAGACGGCGCGTGAGCAATATAACTGGGATTTGGAAAAAGAGGCACTCTTGAACGTCTACACGAACGTCGTGGACCGCAAGTTGCCGATTATGAAAGACGGTGCGCCAAAGCCAGTTCAACAGTAAGACTTAGACTGCGGCTTTGTGCCGCGGTCTTTTTTATATGGAAGGGGGACAACCAATGAAACGTCAACAACAACATCTATTGCGTCAACAAGTCTGGAAGAAGCTCCAATCGATTTCCTTGAAGGATATCGCCTGGATCGTCGCCGGCTCATTCATTCTCTCGTTCGGGGTGAACTACTTCACCGTGCCGAACGATTTCTCGGAAGGCGGCCTGCTCGGGGTCACCATCATCCTGTACTACATGTTCGGCTGGGACCTCGGGGTCACGTCGATTATCGGGAACGGGATTTTATTCATCGTCGGTTATAAGTTGCTCGACCGTCGGACGATGGTGTACTCGGTCGTCGCCGTCATCGCGACGTCATTCTTCCTCAGCTTGACCCATGACTGGGGCAGCCCGGCCGAGGACAAACTGCTCGCGGCCGTCTACGCCGGGATCATGATCGGTGTCGGCATCGGCATGGTGCTCCGCGTCGGTGGGACGACCGGGGGCGGGGTCATCATCGCCCGCCTCATGGAGCGGTATTTGCATATGAGCGTCGCCGTGTCGATGTTCATCATCGATGCCATCGTCGTCGGGGCGTCGGGCTTCATCCTCGGGGAACAGATCGTGCTCTATACGTTGATCGCCATCATCATCGGCTCGTGGGTCATCGACCTCGTCGCCGAAGGGCTCAATATCCGTAAGGCTGTCACGATCATCAGCGACAAGCAAGAAGAGCTTGCTGTCGTATTGACGGAGACGCTTGGCCGCTCGGCGACGATTATCCATGGGCACGGCTACTATACGAAGCAAGATAAGAACATGCTCTATATGATCGTCGACAAGCGCCAAGTCGGTCCACTCAAGAAAATCGTCGAAGTGACAGACCCACGTGCCTTCGTCGTCATTCACCAAGTGAAAGAGGTCATCGGAGAAGGGTTTAGCTACCCGTCCCGATAATTTGAAAGCTGGTGTTTTGACGCCAACTTCTATATAATAAGAAGCGTGTAAAAAGAAGGAGGAACTGACTACTATGCAAACGATCGCTACAATCAGCCTACTCGTCGTGGCTGTTTTATTGATTGTCGTCGTACTGCTCATGTCAGGTCGGTCGCAAGGTCTTGGGGCGATTGCAGGTGGCGCGGAGCAGTTGTTCGGCCGCCAGAAAGCGCGCGGCTTCGACGCTGTTTTGAACCGAACTGCAGCTGTACTAGGCACATTGTTTTTCATTTTAGGATTACTAGTCGCATCACTATGATGAAAGGCTGATCGTTCTCGATTTTCACGTGAGGCGGTCGGCTTTTGTTTTTTTCAATTATTTTTTGGGAATAATGGATTGTATGAGGAGATGACGTTAGCAATGAAGATTACAGCACCGAAACCGTTCTTCTTTGAAGGCGGACCACGTGCCGTGTTGATGTTACATGGCTTTACCGGATCGAGCGCGGATGTCCGCATGCTCGGTCGTTTCCTGCAAAAAGAAGGCTATACGTGTATGGGTCCCCAGTACCGGGGCCATGCCGTCCCGCCGGAAGAATTGCTTCAGTACGGACCGGCGGACTGGTGGGAGGACGTTTTGAACGCCTACCAGTCGTTGAAAGATAAAGGCTATGAGGAGATTGCCGTCTGTGGCCTCTCGCTCGGCGGCGTCATGTCGCTTCGCCTCGCTTCACAGGAGAACGTCAAGGGCGTCATCCCGATGTGCGCCCCGACCGGAATCGATGCCGAGGACCGGTTATACAAAGGAGTCAAAGCCTACGCTCGAGAATATAAATCTCGAGAAGACAAATCACCTGAACAGATCGAACAGGAGATGGCGGACTTCAAACCGATGCCGACGCTCAAAGACCTCCGTGCCTTCGTCCGTGACACGACGACAAAACTGGAAGATATTTTCGTCCCGGCGCTCGTCGTCCAAGGGGCGAAAGATCAAATGGTCGATCCTGAATCTGCACACGAAATTTACGAGGCGATCAACGCGTTCCAAAAAGAACTGCTCATGTACGAGGAGTCGGGACACGTGATCACGCTCGATAAAGAAAAAGAGAAACTGCACCAGGACGTGCTCGATTTTCTCGAAACGTTAGACTGGTCAGTCTAAAAAGGAGGTGTCACGTTGAATTTACGTGACCAACTACTAGAAATCATCCAAGCCAGTGATAAAGCACTGACGGTGGACCAATTGACCGAGCGTCTTGCGCTCGAGTCGACGGATGCCTTTAAAGAGCTCATCCGCACCTTGAACACCCTCGAAGAAGAGGGCTTAATCGGCCGCACACGGACGAACCGTTACGGGACGCTCGCCGTGCTCGGCCAAGCAGCGGGGATCATCTCGATCCACCAACGCGGTTTCGGCTTCCTATCGGTCGAAGGTGAGGCAGAAGACGTCTTCCTTCCACCCGACCAATTGAAAGACGTCTACCATGGCGATACGATTCTCGTCAAAAAACGCGAGGACAATCGCGGGAAGACAGAGGGCGTATTGCTCAAAGTATTGAAGCGCGGCTTATCGGAGTTCGTCGGGACGTATACGCTCCCGAGCGGACGCCTCGACCAGTTCGCTTTCATCGAGCCAGATGACAAGCGCATCAACTTCTGGCCGGTCGTCAACCCGGACAAATCGCTCGGTGCCGTCGATGGCCATAAAGTCGTCGTCCGCATCACGAAATATCCGGACGGACGTTTCGCCGGAGCGTGTGACGTCGTCCGCATCATCGGACACAAGAACGACCCAGGCGTCGACATCTTGTCGATCGTCTATAAGCACGGCATCCCGACGGAGTTCCCGGAAGATGTCATCGACCAGGCGAACGCCGTACCGGACGAGGCCGACGAGAAAGACTTCATGGGCCGCGTCGACCTTCGCAACGAGACGATCTTCACGATCGACGGCGAAGACGCGAAAGACTTGGACGATGCCGTCCACGTCAAGAAACTCGACAACGGCAACTATGAGCTCGGTGTCCATATCGCCGACGTGTCACACTACGTGACGGAAGGCTCACCGCTCGACGTCGAGGCGTTCGAACGGGGGACGAGTGTGTATCTCGTCGACCGCGTCATCCCGATGTTGCCGCACCGTCTCTCGAACGGAATCTGTTCGCTCAACCCGCACGTCAACCGTTTGACGCTCAGCTGCGTCATGGAGATTTCCCCGCAAAACGGGAAGGTCGTCAACCATGAGCTGTTCCCGAGTGTCATCAAGACGACGGAGCGGATGACGTATACGAACGTCCGTGAAATCATCGAACGTGACGACGAAGCGACACTCGAACGGTACGAGCCGTACATCCCGTTGTTCGACCTGATGGCTGAACTCGCGGAAGTGCTCCGCACGCGCCGTAACTCGCGTGGTGCCATCAACTTCGATTTCGCCGAAGCGAAAGTCGTCGTCGATGAGGAAGGCAAACCAGCCGACATCGTCTTGCGTCCACGCTCGGTCGCCGAGAAGTTGATTGAGGAGTTCATGCTCGCGGCCAACGAGACGGTCGCCGAACACTTCCACAAGATGGACGTGCCGTTCATCTATCGTGTCCACGATAACCCGAAACCGGACAAGCTCGATTTCTTCTTCGATTTCGTCGCGAACTTCGGCGTGCATATCGAACGGTTCAAAGGCCAGAAGGTCGAACCGAAGACACTTCAGAAGATTTTGAAGGCGATCTCGGGCGAACCAGAAGAGCCGGTCATCAGCACGATCATGCTCCGTTCGATGCAGCAGGCGAAGTACGATGACGTCTCGCTCGGTCACTTCGGCCTCGCGACCGACTTCTATACGCACTTCACCTCGCCGATCCGTCGATACCCGGACTTGATCGTCCACCGTCTCATGCGCACGTACGTTTTCAACGGTGATGTGTCTGAGAAGACGATCGCCAAGTATGAGGACCGTCTCGACTCGATCGCCGAACAGGCTTCGAAACGCGAGCGTCGTTCGGTCGATGCCGAACGCGAGACGCAATCCTTGAAGAAAGCCGAGTACATGGAATCACGTCTCGGTGAAGAGTTCGACGGCGTCGTCAGCGGTGTCACGAACTTCGGAATGTTCATCGAGCTCCCGAACACGATTGAAGGACTCGTTCGTCTCCAGTCGATGGATGACTACTACCACTTCGACGAGTCGCAGCTCATGTTGCTCGGCGAGCGGACGAAACGTCAGTTCCGCATCGGTGACGCGGTGCGCGTCAAGGTCGACGCCGTCAACTTGGACGAGCGCACGATCGACTTCACCGTCGTCGGCATGCCGAAACGGGAACAGTCGCGCCGTCGCCAACCGACGACGATTAAAGCGACGGAAGGTCGTCCAAAGAAAGACGACAAAAAAGGCCGCGGCCGTGACGACAAACGTCCGAAGCGCGGCAAGCCGGGTAAACCAGGGAAACCAGGTCAAGCCGGCAAACCGTCCAAACCAGGCGAGAAGCCGAAGACGTCGCAAGGACGCTCGGCACTCGACTTGAAGAAGAAAGACGGTCAAAAACGAACAGGCGACGCCAAACGCGGAGCGAAGAAGCGTCGTTGATGGGAGGGGGCGACCCCTCCTCCATATTGAAGTAAAGGACTGAATGTCTATGGCCAAGAAGAAAGATTCGAACGCGCTCGCGCAAAACCGAAAAGCGTCCTTCGATTATGCGATTGAAGATACGATTGAAGCCGGCATGGTGTTGACGGGGACCGAGATTAAATCGGTGCGGCAGTCAAAAATCAATATCGCCGACGCGTATGTCCGCTTTGACGGTGGCGAGGCGACACTTCATAACTGTCATATCAGCCCGTTCGAGCAAGGGAACCGGTTCAACCATGAGCCGCTTCGTGTCCGAAAGCTATTGTTGCATAAGAAGCAAATCAATCAGCTCATCGGCGCGCAAGGCCGTGACGGGTATACGATCATCCCGCTCAAAGTGTATCTGAAGAACGGCTTCGCCAAATGTCTCCTCGGCATCGGGCGCGGGAAGAAGAAGTATGACAAGCGCGACGACTTGAAGAAGAAAGATGCGAAGCGCGATGTCGACCGGGCACTCCGGGACCGGCAAAAATACTGACAGCGAGACCTGATTGTGGTATAGTTGTTGTAGTACCAATTACCACCTCGGGGACGTTATGGATTCGACGGGGGTAGGTCGGTCGTATGTGGCGTGTCGAGGGGTCGGCCTCGTTAAAACGCAAACGCCTATAACTGGCAAAACTAACACACAACTCGCAGCAGCCTAAGTGCCCTGCGGATCCTGACATCCATCGCTTGTGTGGATGATTATCAGGGTCTCAAACTAAGCAAGCTACGCTTCAACCTCGCCGTCTGAGGGCGCGAAGAAGAGATGAATCAGACTGGATGCGACAACGCCTGTTTATCGGCAGTGTCACATTGAGATTCAATAGATAAACTACACACGTAGAAGCATGCGTTACGATGCCTTCGGACGCGGGTTCGACTCCCGCCGTCTCCATTTTAAGCAGTCTATAACGACTGCAATCAATGATTTTTAACGAAGACCTTCTAATTTCATTGAGATTAGAAGGTCTTTTGATTTTTATGGAGCAACTCAATCACAATGAAATGAAAGCAGGTGAATCAAATGGGAAAATATCAGTTAGATACGAAAAGTAAAGTGGCTGCTGCCAAGTATCAAGACGGCAAAAAACCAGCTGTGTCGAATAAAAAGGATAAGCTTAATCAGATTCGAGAAGCATATTTGCAGAAGCAAAAAGACAAAAAAGAGTCTGGGGAATAATCAGGAAACATTATAGCAAAAGGATTATTGAGTGTTTGCTCAATAATCCTTTCTTTGTGAATGAGCGATTCCATTATTTGGTTTTTTGAACAGTGTTAAAGGATTGAATATTACTTTGTTGAATATAAACTATGAGCTATTTTAAAAATTGTCACGAGAATATATAACCATCATAGGAGGAATCATCATGTCAAAAAAGTCTACGGAATTAATTATAAATGGAGTCAAGAAGTATGGTCCGGCAGTAGGAAAGTTTGCACTTGAACATAAAAAAGAAATTGTTGGAGCAATTGGTGCACTCGGTGTAAAAGAACGACTTAGTAAGCGTACGAATAAAGAATCAAATCCTAAAAAACCAAAAGACAAAATCATGCATCCTCGAAAGAAGAGATATCAATATTATTTAGCTGAGGTTGTTCCCGCATTAAACACTCAAAATCGAGATGAACTGTTCCAGTATAAGATGGAAGTGGAGCAATGCATTCAACAAATCAAATTCGAGCAGGCGCAGGACATCGTCATCAAAAAACAGATTCATGAGAGTCGGATAAAAGAGTGGGATGCAATCCTGTCTCAAATCGTGAGCCAGATGACCGTGAAAGATTATATGGAATATCTAAAGCTCTTTAACAATCCTGAATATCAAAGCGAGTACTTCAAAGGTTTTGAAGGCGATGTTGAGAAATTTAAAAAGCTAAATACTGTGGAACAGCATGATACGTTAGTCCATTATATTCATGAAAAAACAAATATCGATATAGAACAAATCAAAAAAGAGTTTTCGGCTCCTGTTTGATTCACCTTGATCCGTTCTTGTTCCTCATTCGTTATAATCGATGATGTAACGAATGAGTGGGGGTGAGGTCATTGGGGTGGGATTTAAGTGTTGCTGAGGCAAAAGACGTCTACTTAACAGAAACTGACTTATGGCGCTATACACAACAATTTTTAATGAATGCGACACATACGACGACGTACAAGCATATGCTTATGAAGGCGTTGCTCGAATGCACGACCGAACTAAGTGATTCCGGTGTAGTGACGTTCGAGCAAATTTCAAGACACGTGACGAAGATGTATTGGAATTTGATTGTGAAACACGGATTGCGACAAGTGAATCAACTTGAGAAATTGAGCTCGGTCGAAAAAACGATGCTCACGTTTCAAGCGACGCATGAAATTCCGTCTTCATGGAACTTTGACCGTCTGCCAGATGAGCAGCAGCAACAATTGATTCGGGAAGTGAATCGGTTCTATAAGAAATACGTGTACGGCTCGTTTTATGCCTCGTTCGATGGAACCATTTATTCGTTCAATCGGAAAGAGGAATGGGTCAAACTCGTGCCGAGCTATATCGTCTTCTTTGAGAAATATAAGCGGGTATTGATGAACGTCACGAACTATCAACTCGCTGTCTTCTTAGAGAAATACAATACACGTGATGCAATGGAGCGAATTTTGAGCAAACTCGAGTTTGTCTCAGCCCGTCAATCGCTCGACGAGTTCAAGCAGATTTTGCTGAGTCACGGTCATTCTATCTGTTTTTATTGTATGAAGCCGCTCAAACAGATTCATGTCGATCACTTTATTCCATGGTCGTATATGCAGAACGATGTATTATGGAACTTCGTGTTGGCATGCCCGAGTTGCAACACGAGCAAGAATAATCGGATGGCGAAGGTGGATTATCTTTATGCACTCGTGGAACGAAATGAAGAACTGCGAGTAGCAGAGCAGATGGAGACATACAAAGAGACAAAATTAATTCACTTGTACGAGTATGCGGTCCAAAATGGGTTTGAAGCCGATTGGGCACCGAGAGTATAGATGATATTCAAAAAATCAGGATCTCAGAAAACTAGAAACTCATTACCTTTAAAACTATACCTGTGAATAAAATAAACCCTTCCATAAATTGTCTGATACACTGATAGAAAGAAGCTGAGACACTTTCTTCTGGTGGTACATAGACGTTTAGAGGAGGTATTGGTATGAAGCGCTTTTGGAAATGGGGATTAATTACGATTGGGGTGCTTGTCGTCGGGATGGGTGGGCTCGTTTTTGCGTTCAATCAGTCTATGCAGTCCGATCCCGATGAAGAAGCAAAAGCCATTCAACTCGCGGAGCCGTATGTAGTGGAGCGTTTCGACAATGCCGAATTGACGACAGAGGTCACGTTCGACAACATGGGCAATTTCCCGTTCGAGTATGCGGCGACTGCAGTTGATGCCGTGACAGGGACCGAATTTTTTGTCTATGCAGATGAGACGACAGGGGAAGTCGTCGACACGTTCCTGGCATCGAAATGGGAAGATGACGTGACGGATGTCATCGAGGATTCGGTCATGACGGCGTTTGGCCGTGATGTCACGTTCGATGTTTTTTACGATGAAGTAGCCTTACGACAACTCGACGCTTCGGCGGCGAACCCGCTCGCCTATAAAACAGCCGACGTCGTACCGACAATCTTGGTGACGATTCCTCGGATGCCGGAGTCAGGGGATGAGGCACTCGTCCGCACCTGGATGGCAGCGCTACAAGAGAGCGACATGTTACGCCATGCGGATGTTCATGTCGACTATGTCGCTAAAAACGGGAAGATCCTTAATGACGGTATTCCGTTAATTCTATTGTTCTAATGAAAAACACTTTCTGCACGCAGGAAGTGTTTTTGTTCAATCCATGGTCACCACAAGTTAAACAAATCCGCCACAATCGCATCACTGCCGTCTTGGAACATGAACAAGCCGAGTGCGATCAACAGCCCTCCAATGACGAGTGTGCCGAACCGCATCAGTCCGTTTGTGTTCTTTCTAAATAGGCCGCGTATCACAAGCCCTCCACCGATCAATAGCATCAAGAAATACCAAAACCCCATAGCCATTCCTCCTCCGCCTGTAGTTGAGTTCAGCTTACATAAATTTTCCAGTACATACTGTAGGGCGTGAGACTGATTTAATCTCAGTCCAAGACGGGTACAGTACCTTTATGTGTAAATAAAGGGGAGAGTGACCACTATGCGAAAAACCATCGTCATCGCGGGCGCGAGCGGCTACATTGGCTCGAACGTGATGGACCATTTAAAAGAAGAATACGACATCATCGCTTTGTCCCGTTCGACGAAACACAAGGAAGACGAGGACCACATCACGTGGCGTTCGTGCGATTTGTTCTCGTATGAACAGACACGTGAGGCGTGCGAGGGAGCAGACTACGCCATGTTCCTCGTCCACTCGATGATTCCGGACGGCGGATTGACGCAAGCGACGTTCGAAGACATGGACGCGCTCATCGCCGACAACTTCGCCCGGGCGACGAAAGCGAATGACATCGAACAGATTGTCTATTTGAGCGGAATCATTCCGAAAGAGTCGAAGACGTTGTCCCGTCACTTGAAGAGCCGGCTCGAGGTCGAACGGATTCTCGGTGGGCAAGGCGTGCCGGTGACGACGATTCGGGCCGGGCTCATCATCGGTCCGGAGGGCTCGTCGTTCCCGATTCTCGCGAAGCTCGTCAAACGGTTGCCGGTCATGATTCTCCCGAATTGGACGAAGACGGAGACGCATCCGATTGATTTGCGTGAAGCCGTCCAGGCGCTCATCTCGGTCGTCGGCGCCGAGGCGCTGTACGACCATCATATCGATATCGGCGGTCCGGAAGTGATGACGTATCGCAAGATGATTGAAGATACGGCTGACGTCATGGGCAAACGTCGCGTCATGATTGACTTCCCGTTCCCGACCATCAAGCTGTCCCGCCTCTGGGTCATGGCTGTGACGGGTGAACCGAAAGACACCGTCTATCCGCTCGTCGAGAGCATGGGCCACGCCATGGTCGCGAAAGACACGACCGGCGTCAAGCAAGGAGAGATTCCGTTCAAGGAAGCGGTCGAGCATGCGCTCGAGGAAGAAGAGAAACAGAAGTCAGGTGGCGGTAAGAAGAAAAAAGCACCGCAACAGTATACCGTCCGCTCGATTCAACGGTTCGGTCTGCCCGAGAACAAATCGGCGCTTTGGATGGCCGACACGTACTTCGAGTGGCTCGGCCGGCTCGCGTATCCGCTCATCCAGACGACGAAAGAAGACGATGACTGGGAAATCGCGCTCCTCCGCCCTTCATTCGTCGCGCTCCATCTGTCGCTCGAGGACGAGGCGACGGATGATATGGCATCGTATGAAATCGATGGTGGTCTGTTCACGAAACTGAGTGAGGACGACAAGACGGGACGACTCGAGTTCAGACGGCTTCCGGAGTCGGACGAAGGGCTCGTCGCCATCCATGAGTTCGTGCCGGCGCTGCCATGGTGGTTCTATACGAAGACGCAGGCGAAAGCACACCTCGTCGTCATGTGGCTGTTCGGTCGTCACGTTCGTCTGCTTGGGGAAGATGCGGATGAGGGCGATCAAGTCGTCGAGGCACCGACGAATTAAATAAGACGCAACCATTGTGTGATGGTTGCGTCTTATTGTTCTGTCTTTTAGTACGTAATGAACACCGTCCGCTTTTCTCTCACTATTCGTTTACTACGTGACGGTTCAAGTGTTGATTTATTAAATCATGAAGTCTTCGGTTCTCTGATTCATTCAGTTCAGCAATTATTTTAGGGATAATGATGGCTTCGTTCGTTTCATAGTATAAAAAGAAGTGATGGTCGTCTTCGCCAACAACCTTAATGGACTCCCATGCCACATCGGTTTTTTTAATCCCATTGACATAAGACGAAGTTATGTGAATCCCAGTTTCGTGAAGGTGCAACGTCACGTCGCGCGGCCATCGCTTATCATTTTTATAAGCAGATTTAAGTTTACGAAGCGTGACGAAATCGTAATACTTTCCTATAAGTGGTCTCATTAAAATGACGGGGATGATGGCTAAACACACTACAATAAGCTTAAATGTGTTCTCTGAATTCAGATAAAGATTATAAAAATAGAGAGACATCGGCAATATGATATGAAGAACGATAAAGCCGAACAGGAAGACCATCATGGCGAGTGCGACAGTTGTAATGTTGTATCTAGCTTTATGATGCTTGCTTCTCTTTAAAGAGTCTTTCTGTAACGCCATAAAATCTTCGAAAGTTAGTTGATACTTTGTATTCATCGTGTCATCCCTCATTTTCTAAGTAACGCTGTATATGTTTTTTTATACCATTCACACAGTGATTGGATTTGTTGCCATCACGACTTATTTCTTTTTATGTGTTTCACTTTATAGTAACCATAACAAAGTATTTACTGTAATTTCCAATAAAGTTACTTTGGTCGTTCGAGTCAAGGTAATACGCTAAATAGAATTGAACAATGGAGGATTGAATATGTCGATGACGATTCAACAAAGGACCAAAGAAAAACGAATCAAGGCGTTCCGACATGCTGGTGTTACCGAACCCATTTTTCTTGGTGAAGGTGCGTGGCATGACGCCTGGAAAGTGTCAAAAGACGGTCGCGAACTGGTTTTGCGAATTCCGAAAGAAGTTGCTTACGGAAAGCCTGTTACGTTCGATCATGATGCCTTGATGGCAGAGTACGCCGCTACGAAATTGTATTATCAGTCCGTGAATCGCGCGGTTCAAGGAGCTGCTCCAGATTTTTATGAGTTCTACGTGTCTGCTGAGTTCACGTATACGTTAGAGGCATTCGGGGGTGCCCCTCTTTCTTTACCTGCCATGACGAAAGACCAAGCTTTGCAGGTGGGGGCTCAGATTGGCGAGATTTATCGAAAAAGCGATCAAATCCGACACGATGTCGAGGGGTTAGGTTATTTGATATGGACGGACGAGAAAAGATTACATGGCAGTTTGAACGGGGACCTTCACACGTTTATCCGGGAAGAAAGTGCCGAGCACTTGGCAGACTACAAAACGTTATGTACCATGTATCCCGAGTTTAAAGACGATGTAGTCGAACAAACGCTCAACGCGGCCACAGCACTTCGCAACGATCAAATCAGCATCCCGAGTCTCGTCAATCAAGATGCGTCTCCCGAAAATATTTTATTGAACGGCAATCGCGTCTGTTTGATTGATCCTTATCCGATCGTGTATGCACCACGAGGCATGGCTGGTAATTTCATGAACTTATACGAGACCTTTTTTGTCGCCCTGTCACAAACGGAACGCTATCAGAGGCATCGATTTGATTTGTGTGAAGCACAGTTAAAAGGAATAGCAGAAGGGTTTCTTGCAGGCTACAGTGACGGGAATCCGTCAATCGTTCGAGAAGTGAGAGGAGAACAGTTGCTCCAATTACTCGAGACGGCTTACCTTCACCATCAGCTGTTACTTCAAGAAGAATTGACACGGGAAGATACGATTCGTTATGGAAGCAAGGAAGCCATCACAACCCGGCTGTTCGTATTATGTGACGCACTGAAACAATTCGCCACCTCTCGATTGACTGAAATATGAAGTTGTTTTTGTACCCCGGTCACTCTTCGACGCATCCATCGCGATGCGTCTTTTTGTTTTGTCGATTATGTTAACGTTTCGCCAGAGCCGTTTACAAAGGAAAGGGACAGGCGTAAACTGAACTCGTTTTCGACCTAATGGAAAGAAGGAATGCAAGAATGGACAACTTCATGACATCACGCCAAGGATGGCACAAAGACATCTCGGCCGGAATCACCGTCGGGGTCGTCGCCGTCCCGCTCGCGATGGCGTTCGCGATCGCCTCGGGCGTCGGACCGGTGTACGGCCTGTACACGGCCATCATCGCCGGCATCCTCGTCAGCCTGTTCGGGGGCTCGACGTTCCAAATCGCCGGACCGACCGGCGCCTTCATCCCGATCGTCTCGGGCGTCATGCTCGCGCACGGTTACGAAGGGTTGCTCGTGACGACGTTTTTCGCCGGGATCCTGTTGTTCCTTATGAGCGTGCTCCGCGTCGGACGACTGATCCGCTTCATGCCGCGGGCCGTCACCATCGGCTTCACGGCCGGGATCGCCGTCGTCATCTTCGTCGACCAGCTCGATGAACTGTTCGGCATCTCGTTTCAGAAGGCGCCGCACTTCCACGAGAATTTACTGAAGCTCGTGACGTCGTTACATGAAGCGAGTTTATGGCCTGTCTTCATTGCCGCCATCGGTTTCTTGACGCTCTGGCTCGTACCGAAACTGCCCGTGAAATTGCCGCTGTTATTGATGGCGATGCTCGTGCCGACGTTCGTCAGTCTCGTCGTCCCAGGAGAAGTCGCGACAATCGGCAGTGCCTATGGCGGTATCCCGAGCGGACTGCCTGACTTCAACTGGCTCGCCATCGACCTCGATTTGATTGCGACGCTACTTCCGTCGGCGTTCGCGATCGCCTTCCTCGGGGCGCTCGAGTCGCTATTGTCTGGTGCGGTCGCGGACGGCATGGCCGGCACGAAGATGAACCCGGACAAGGAACTGTTCGGGCAAGGGCTCGCCAACGTCGTCGTCCCGTTCTTCGGCGGGATTCCGGCGACCGGTGCCATCGCCCGGACGGCGACGAACATCCAAGCCGGGGCCGTCAGTCGTCGTGCCGGCGTCATCCACGGGTTGACGGTACTACTCGCCGTACTCGTGTTGGCACCGCTCGCGAGCTACGTCCCATTGGCCGCGCTCGCCCCGATCTTGATGCGCGTCGCTTGGAACATGTCGGAGCGGCACCACGTCTTCGAGATGCTCAAGCATCGTTCGGCCGAGTCGCTCGTCCTGCTCATCACGCTCGGTCTGACCGTGTTTGTCGACCTCGTCGTCGCCGTCGAAGTCGGGGTCATCTGTGCACTCGCCTTGTTCGCGAAACGGATGGCCGATACGATTGACGTCCGCGAACAGACGGAACGGTACGTGACGCGCGACGGCCAAGTCGTCTTCAGCGTCGAGGGGCCGCTCTTTTTCGGCGCGATCGAGATGTTCGAGCACGTGTTGCATCATATCCATGACGAGCCTGACGTCTTCATCTTCAACTTCCACCGCTGTCCGGTCATCGATGTGACGGCCGTCGAAGAGATTCGCCGCGTCGTCCGGGAGTTGAAAGCAGCCGACCGTCGTGTCGTCTTCGCCCACTTGTCGGCACCGGTACGCCAGACGCTCGCACATTACGGCGTCCTCGACCACGTCGACACGTTCGAGACGACGCAGGAAGCGATTGACGCGTCTTAACGGACAGACAGAATCTGACCGAACGGGATGCGGCGCACGTCCGTGTCGAACAGCTCGACTTCGCGTTCGGCGTAATAGATGGCGTGGACGTAGCCGCGTACCATATGGGTCATGCCGTTGTCGAACAGCGTCAGCTCGACGGGGTCGCCTTCGCGGATGGCGCGTTCGAGTTCGGTCTGCCACAGATAGAGCAACTGCTCATCCAAGTCGGGTAGCTCGATTTTTTGGACGTGGGCGTAATATTTCTTTAGCAGCGCCACGTGCTCGGGCATGAGGAATGGGATCCATTTCAATTCACCGCGGTCTTTGTAGCGGGTCTGGCTCATGACGATTCACCTCCTTGTTTATGTCCGCCGATGAGGCGTTGCCGCGTCCGAAGCGGACTATCTTTCAGTAAACTCGACGCCGGGCGGATCGTGCCGCGCCCGAAGCGGACGTTCAAGCTATCGACGAGGTCGAGGAAGTCGAACCGGCGTGCCCGGGCCCACTCGTCCTCGAAGAACGACAGCTGAACGTGGTCGCTCCGGGGCTCGAGCTTGCCGAGGGCGACCGAGACGTAACGGACCGCCTCCGTCTCGTCCCACGCGTCGAGGAAAAGCGTCAACAACACCGGCAAGAACTCGCGCTCGTCCGCTGTGAAGCGGGCGAGCTTTTTTTGTTTGCTGAACCCGCGCCGCTCGCTCGTCCGGGTGTAGCGAACGCCGAGATGGACGCTGCCGCCGACGAGACCAGCCTGTCGCGTCCGCATCCCGACCTCGACGGCGATGGCCTGCAGGACGAGCCGGATGGCCGCGTACGTCGCATAGTCTTTCATGAGCGTGATGCCGTGGCCGATCGTCCGGGGCCGCTGCCGTTTCGCCCCGAACAGGGAGCTCGGCGGGAGGATCGTCGGCGATTCGTCGATGCCCCAGGCGTGATGCCACAGCTCGGCGCCGATGACGCCGAACTTCTCATGGAGCGTCTCGAGCGGATAGCGGGCGAGGTCGCCGATCGTGTCGATGCCGAGCCGCCGGAGATGGACTTCCATCTTCGCCCCGACGCCCCACATCTTGCCGATCGGGGCCGGGTGAATTAATCGTTCGACGTCGTGGAGGAAACAGCTGGCGACACCCGTCTTTTTCCCATGCAAGTCGAGGACGAGCTTGGCGAGGACGTTGTTCGGCCCGATGCCGATCGTGACCGGGATGCCGGTATAGCGGAAGACGGTCGAGCGGATGAGGCGGGCGACGTGCGCATCGTTCCCGAACAGCCGCTCCGTCCCGGTCAAGTCGACGAGCGTCTCGTCGACCGAGTAGACGCGGATCGCCTCAGGCGGTGCGAACTGATGCAAGATGTGGACGATTTGGACGGACACGTTCAAATAATGACTCATCCGGGCCTCGGCGTAGATGACGTGCCGTCGTTCGTGCCACGGCAACCGGTCGATGTGGAACCGTCTAGAGCCGGTCTTGATGCCGAGCTGCTTCATCGGTGGCGTCGCGGCGAGGACGAGGGCGCCGTGGTCCTGCAGGTTCGATAAGACGACGAGCTTTGTCTTGTACGGGTTCAACTTGCGGGCGGCGCACTCGCAACTGGCGTAGAACGAGACGCTGTCGATACAAAATATCCGACGTCGCATAGCCACCTCTCCTTTTTACGAACAAGCGTTCTGTTTTTCTCATCGTATCACGGTCTCACGCCGTCTCAAATAGAAAAATGAAAACAAATTTTGAAAAGAGTCAAAAAAAGGATAGATGGTGAATGAAATTCCATCTTTTTGGAATTTACCGAAATAATAAAGCGAGGCGGAAACAAAATCCGTTATAATGAGAGGGTAGCTAGACAAATATGGTTTCGGACGATGGAGGCTATCCTGTGATTGATTTTGTGAAGCAATTGACCAATGATCAGGCACGACGATTGAAAACCTATAAGAAACAAGTCGAACGCATCAACGCGTACGAGGAAACGATGCGCGCCTTAGACGATGAGGCGCTTCGCCAGTACGCGCTCGAACTGAAACAGCGGCTCACGGACGGTGCGGACGTCCGCGCCATCACGGAGGAAGGGTTCGCCCTCGTCCGCGAGGCATCCGTCCGGACGATCGGGCTCCGTCATTATGACGTCCAACTCATCGGCGGTCTCGCGCTGCTCGAAGGAAATATCGCCGAGATGCCGACCGGGGAAGGGAAGACGCTCGTCGCGGCTCTCCCGGCGTTCGTCAAGGCGCTCGAAGGGAAAGGCGTCCATGTCATCACGGTAAACGACTATTTGGCGATGCGTGACGCCGAACAGATCGGCAAGATCCATACGTTTCTCGGGCTCACAGTCGGACTGAACGTCCCGGAGATGGAGCTTGCTGACAAACAGGCGGCGTATGCGGCCGACATTACATACGGGGTCGGGACCGAGTTCGGGTTCGACTATCTTCGGGACCACTTGGTCGGCTCGCCGCAAGAACGCGTGCAGCGTCCGTTCCATTTCGCCTTGCTCGATGAAGTCGACAGCGTCTTGATTGACGAGGCGAAGACGCCGCTCATCATCGCCCAGAAGGATGAGTCACACGTCCGCTTGAAACGTCTCGCCCAAACCGTGTTCGGTCAATTGACGGAAGATGACTATACGGTCGACCTCGAGGCGCGCGCCGTCATGTTCTCGGATAAGGGCATCGAGAAGATTGAAGCGTTGTTCTCGGTCGACAACTTGTTTTCCGCCGAGCACCACGTCCTGTATCACTACATGATGCAGTCACTCCGGGCGAACGTATTGTTCGAGCGGGACGTCGACTATATCGTCCAAGAAGGCAAAATCGAGTTGATCGATTTGTTCACGGGCCGGGTCATGGAAGGACGCAGCCTGTCGGAAGGCCTCCATCAGGCGCTCGAGGCGAAAGAACAGCTCGACATCACCGAAGAGAACAAGACGACGGCTGAAATCACGATTCAACACTACTTCCGGATGTATCCGCTCCTCGGTGGCATGACCGGGACGGCCCAGACGTCACGCGAAGAGTTCATGAAGACGTATCAAATGGACGTCGTCCAAGTGCCGACGAACCGGCCACGTCTGCGTGAAGACTTGCCGGACCGCGTCTTTGACACGATCGCCCATAAATATGCGGCGGTCGGCCAAGAGGTCGCGGCCATCCACGCGACGGGACAACCGATTTTGATCGGGACGACCTCGATCGCCCAGTCGGAGGCCGTCAGCGAACAGCTCGAGCGACAGGGCATCAAGCATGAGCTGTTGAATGCGAAGACGGTCGCCCAAGAAGCCGAGATTATCGCCGAGGCGGGACGGCTCGGACGCGTGACGATTGCGACGAACATGGCCGGACGCGGGACCGACATCGTCTTAGACGAGACGGCGCGCGAACGCGGCGGCTTGTATGTCATCGGGACGGAACGACACGAGTCGCTCCGCGTCGACAATCAGCTCCGCGGACGGTCGGGACGCCAAGGCGACCCAGGCATGTCACGTTTCTTCGTCTCACTCGAGGACGACCTCGTCAAACGATATGCCGCCGAGCGGTTGAAACGTGTCGAGCACAAACTGAAGCCGGACGAGCACGGGGAGATTCGCCATAAGGAAGCAGGCGACATCATCGAATACGCCCAGACGACGATCGAAGGCGTCGGCGTATCGGTTCGCGACTACATGTTCAAACTCGACGACGTCTTGAACGAACAGCGCCGCATCATCTACTCGATTCGCGATGAGGCGGTCGATGCCAATGCGACAGCCATCTTGAACAACGTGCTCGCCATGATGCGCCTCGCGCTCAACGAGACGCTCGACCGTCATATCGACGCTGAGCTCGTCCCGGAAGAGTGGGCGACCGAGGCGCTCATCGAGGACTATGTCTATTTGACGCAACAGGCGCCGACATGGGACGACACGGTCGGAGACAAAGAAGAGTTGAAACGAGAACTCGCACCATGGATTGACGGAATCGTAACGACGGCAGAACAACGGATCGAGGGCTACCCGGAAGTCATCGCCTTCGCGCGGCAACAACTGCTCAGCCACCTTGATATCCGCTGGACGAACCATTTGACGACGATGAACGCCTTGAAAGAGGGCATCGGACTCCGCAGCTACGGCCAGGAAGACCCGAGTCGTCAGTTCGGCAAGGAAGGGCTCGAGATTTTCCAAGAGACGTATCTCGATATCGCCCGCGACGTGACGATTCAACTGTGCCAGCTTGATCTATATTTTGCGCAACGGGAAGAGGAGGGGCTGTGACATGTTCGGACTGTTGAAACGAAAGAAAGTCGAGACGATCATCCGCCAAGACGACGAGCGGGCGCTCCGCCTCGTGTTCGATGAAGGGATGGATATCTCGAAAGAAGATGAGTACGTGTTCCGTTATCATGCGACGACGCTGCCGCCGCTCGCGGACAACCAGTTGTCGATTGAACTGCTCAGTGCGACGAAGAACCCGGGCGGTCTGTCCGTGGTCGCCTTGTTCCGCAACACGGTCGCGACCGAGTTCTCGCTCGACGAGATCCCGGTGCTCTTGTTGAACGAACGCCGCGAACCGCTCGGCCAGAAGATGCTCAGTCGGATGGACTTGCCGTCGTTCGAGGCGATGACGAGTAAGCCCGTCTATCTCGACTTCTTCGAGGAGGAACTGTTCACCGATGTCGACGACCTCGACACCGAGTCGCTCCAACTCGCCTTCCAAATGAACCCGACGGCACCGCTCCAAGATATCTCCGACGCCGAACGGGACGCGTTCCCTGACGTGGCGTGGCATCGCCTGAAGCGGATGAACGTCCTCAGCCGTCCGGTCGCCGAAGGCCAGTTCGATTTGTTGCTCGTCCATCTCGACGTGACCGACACGGAAATCGGCGCCTCACTCCTCGTCCGGAACGGCTATTCCGAGCAGGCGCTCCAAATCCCGCGCCTCCCACTCGAGTTGATGCAGCGAGACGAGGTCGTCGGCCGAGCCGATGCCGTGCTCGCCGAGCCAATCTTGCCGAAACACGACTATCCGCTCCACGTCCGCTTCCCGCGGCCGGAAGGCGACAACGACGGACCGATCTCGATTCGCATCCGTTCGTGACGATATGACCATCCCCGATACGCGTCGGGGATGGTTTTTTAGGTCTAACGAACTGCTTGTGCGAAGTCTAGCCTCTGTACAAGTTCGACCAAAAAAATCTCGTGAAGCGAAGTCGTCTGTTCGGTTCCATCATACTGATTCGGACCTTTTCCATGTTCTCGGAAAGTCGTCTGAGACTAGACCTTTCTTTACCAAATTTTAAAGGAAATAGGGCGTTAGATTCATTAAATTGAGAGTCCGGCTATGGTATATTTAGTCCGCAATGCACACCACATGAATGGGGAGAAAAATCATGTCTAAATTTACGAAGATGGCCATTGCTACGTCGCTCATCGTCCCAACACTTATCCCGCTCCAACACGCGGCAGCGGAAGACGAGGACGTCGTCAAACTGCGCTTCTTGGAGACGACCGACCTACATACGAACATTACGAACTACGATTACTTCCAGGACAAAATCGATAACACGATTGGGTTGACGAAAGTCGCGACGTTGATTCAGCAACATCGCACGGACGCCGGAAAGCCGAACACGTTCCTATTCGATAACGGGGATACGCTTCAAGGGACGCCATTCGGGGATTACGTCCGCGAACAGCATCAGAAAGCACCAGGTGCGTTCGAACATCCGATGTATCAAGCGATGTCGGCACTCGAGTTCGATGCGGTCACACTCGGGAATCACGAGTTCAACTTTGGGCTCCAGTTCTTGTATGACGCGATGCAAGGGTCGAAAGGCAAGCTTCGCTTCGTCAACTCGAACGTGAAGGACTTGTCGGGTGAGCCAATCGTCTCGAAATATAACGAGGACGGACAAGAAGTCCAAATCATCGAACGCCAAGTCGTCGACGGGGACGGCGAGACACATACGATTAAAGTCGGTGTGTTCGGGGTCGTGCCGCCGAAAATCATGTCGTGGGACTCAGGGAACCTCCAAGGCAAGGTGACGGCAGATGATATGGTACCGGCAGCAAAAGCGGCCGTCGCCAAATTGAAAGAGCAAGGCGCAGACGTCGTCGTCGCGCTCGCGCACTCAGGCATCGGGGAAAGTGCGACACTCGCGGATGAACAATCAGACGGGGAAGAGAACGTCGGCTATACGCTCACGAAAATCGAAGGGCTCGACATGGTCATGACCGGTCACCAGCACGGTCGTTTCCCTGACGCGAACGGCATGTTCAAAGATTTCCCGCACGTGGACATGGACAAAGGCACGATCAACGGCAAGCCGGTCGTCATGGCGAACAACCAAGGGAAAGACCTCGGTGTCATCGACCTCGACCTCGAGCTCGTCGACGGCAAGTGGAACGTGCTCGACGCGAACGCGAAACTCGACACGGTCAAGGCAGACACACCGGTCGACCCGACGATTGCCTCGCTCATCGACGCGGACCATAAGGCGACGATTGAATACATCAACCGCCCGGTCGGTGAGATTCAAGACGACATCCAGAGCTACTTCGCGCTCGTTCGTGACGACGCGTCGGTCCAGTTCGTGACGAACGCACAAAAATGGTACGTCGAGAGAGAACTTGCGACGAACCCGGAGCTCGCGGCGTATAAAGAGCTTCCGCTCCTCTCGGCGGGTGCTCCATTCAAAGCGGGTAACCGTAACTTGACGGACGCCAGCTATTACACGAATATCCCAAAAGGCTCGATCGCATTGAAGAACGTGGCCGACCTATACGTCTTCCCGAACACGCTCGAAGTCGTCAAAGTGACAGGTGCGGACGTGATGGACTGGCTCGAGATGTCAGCCGGGGCGTACAAACAAGTCTCGGACACGAACGATGAGTTGCTCAACTTGGATTTCCGCAGCTACAACTTCGATATCCTCGACGGTCTCACGTATGAAATCGACGTGACGGGTCCTGCCAAGTTCGATGCAGGCGGGAAACTGATTGAGGAAAACAAAGATGCGAACCGCGTCAAAAACGTGAAGTACAATGGCAAGCCGATCACACTCGACCAAGAGTTCCTCATCGCGACGAACAACTATCGCGCCGGCTCGACATCGTTCCCAGGTCTCGGTGGCGGCAAGAACATCGTCTATCGTTCGGCGTATGAGACACGGAACGTCATCTCGGACTATATCGTCTCTGGCAAACTCGAATACAAAGCGGACGACAACTGGAAGATCGTTGCCGACGCGAAGCGGACAGCGAAGTTCGAGACGGCCGACGCCGGCAAACAGTACGTCGACTTGTACGAAGGCATCGAAGCGACCGAGACGACACGTGCAGATGACGCAAACCGCCTGTTCCGCACGTATACAATCGACCTTGATACAGCGGCGGTCGACCACGCCCTCACGGTGAACACGATCAAGCCAGGTGCGAAAGCGGTGACGGGCACGACGACGCCGAACGCGACGGTCACGCTGAAAGATGGCGACAAAGTGCTCGCGACAGCGAAAGCGGACAAAGACGGCAAGTACACGCTCGTGACGAAACCGCTCAAGCTCCGTCAATCGCTCACAATCGTCTCTGAACTCGATGGCGCGACGGTGACAGAAACGAAAGTCGTCGGTGCCGGCTTCGTCGGTACGCCGGCGCTCGCGTCGAAGTTGACGTACGCCAACACGAACGTCATTTCAGGAAAAGCGACACCGGAGACGAAGTTGACGCTCAAGCGTGACGGCAAGACAATCGCGTATGCGACGGCTGACAAGAACGGATCGTTCGAATTCACGAAACGGGCCGGCTTCATCTATGGCGACTATGAAGTTGTCGCCAAAGATGTGACGGGAACGGTCGTCAAAGCGAAGGCGTTCACGCTCAAGAAAGCGGCCATCGCGACACCGAAGAACACGAAAGGCGTGAAAGCCGGCACGAAAGCAATCATCGGGAAAACGACACCGGGAGCCGTCGTCGTCTTGAAAGACGCGAAAGGCAAACAAGTCGCCAAAGTGAAAGCGAGCTGGGCCGGAACATATACATTCACATTCAAAAAAGGTCTCGCCAAAGGAAGCTACGCGGTCATCGCGAGCGACTATACTGGCGCAGGGGTGAAGCAAGCGAAGTTCGCCTTGAAATAAGCGATTCAACCGAGACGGCGTCCCAAGAGGGCGCCGTTTTTTAGCGTTCGAAAAAGTGTCAAAAAAGTGAACGAAACCCCTTACAAAATTTTGGGAACTCCTGTATAATCAGTCACGTAAGCGTTTACATTATACGTGTAAAACAACGGGATTCATTTTTTCGGGGCCGACGGGGATTGGCTACATATGTACAAAAGGGGACAGCACACATGATTACATTTTTTATTGCCTTGGCGATTTTATTCGTCGGGTACAAAGTGTACGGCAGCTATGTCGAGAAGACGTTCGGCATCAAGGAAGAGCGGACGACGCCTGCCTATGCGTCACAGGACGGCATCGATTACGTGCCGATGGGGAAAAAACGGAACTCGATGATTCAACTGTTGAACATCGCCGGTGTCGGGCCGATTTTCGGACCGATCATGGGGGCTCTCTACGGACCGGTCGCGTTCCTCTGGATCGTCTTCGGGTCGATTTTCGCGGGAGCGGTACACGACTATTTGACGGGCATGATCTCGCTTCGTAACAACGGGGCGCACTTGCCGCAGCTCGCCGAGAAGTTCCTCGGCCGCTCGCTCCGCCACGTCGTCAACGGGTTCGCACTTTTGCTGTTACTCTTGGTCGGGACAGTATTCGTCACGTCACCGAGTAATATGATCAACAACTTGTTCGACGGCAATGCGACGACGCTCACGATCGTCATCTTCGCCGTGTTCGCGTATTACATCTTGGCGACGCTCCTTCCGGTCGATAAAATCATCGGACGCATCTATCCGTTCTTCGGGGCGCTCCTCATGATCAGCGCCGTCGGGATTGCTGTCAGCCTGTTCGCACAAGGCTACCAGATTCCAGAGATGACACTCACGAACATGCATCCGGATGGCTTGCCGATTTGGCCGCTCCTCTTCTTCACCATCTCATGTGGGGCGTTGTCTGGTTTCCACGCCACGCAGTCGCCAATCATCTCGCGGACGACGATGAAAGAAAGCAATGGCCGTGAAATCTTCTATGGCATGATGATCGTCGAAGCGGTCATCGCCATGATTTGGGCCGCGGCAGCCATGGCCATCTTTGAGCCAGGCGAATTGCTCGGGTTGATTCAAACGGGTACACCGGCACTCGTCGTTCAAGAAGTGGCGACACTCATGCTCGGCAGCATCGGCGGCACACTCGCCATCCTCGGCGTCATCGTCTTGCCAATCACGTCAGGTGACACGGCTTTCCGTAGCGCGCGGATGATTATTGCCGACTACATGAGCATCGCGCAGAAGAAATTCTCGTCACGCCTTTGGATCGCACTTCCACTCTTCGTGATCTCATACGCGCTCACGAACATGGACTTCCAGATGCTCTGGCAATACTTCAACTGGGCCAACCAGACGACGGCGGTCATCGCCTTGTTCGTCGGGGCGATGTACTTGTACATCAAAGGGCGCAACCACTATATCGCGCTCATCCCAGGGACGTTCATGTTGTATGCCGTCTGGTTCTACATTTTGACGGCACCGATCGGCTTCAAGATGGATGGGGTCATCCCGTACGTCATCGCCACCATCGGGACGATCACGTTGCTCGTCTTGTTCCACATGCGCGCGAAAGCGATGCGAGCACAAAATATGGAATGTGACGTTCCGGTGAAGGAAGTCGCATAATTCACAGACATGGGTCGCTTCGGCCCATGTTTTTATTTGCGTTGAAATCGGGAAATGACCATACTAGAGGAATAGATTTGAAAGGTGGGACCTGAATGGATCAAGAGAAGCTAAAAGACATGCTCCATGCCGATACGCTTGGAGAAGAGATTGCGAGCGCCATCACCCACGGGCTTGGCGTCATCTTCAGCATCGTCGCATTCGTTCTGCTTGTCATGACGGCAACCGAGACGGGAAGCACAGGTAATGTCATCGCGGTGAGCGTGTTCGGGGCATCGATGATTTTACTGTATCTGTTCTCGACACTCATGCATGCGATTCCACATCCACGGGCGAAGCGCGTGCTCCAAGTGTTCGACCATGCCGGGATTTACTTACTCATTGCGGGGAGTTATACGCCGTTCGCGCTCGTGTCGCTCAAAGGGACGCTCGGCTGGACGTTGTTCGGGATCGTTTGGGGCGTCGCCGTGCTAGGTATTGTCTGGAAGTTGTTCTCGACGGGGAAATACATGTGGGTGTCGAACGTGACCTATCTCGGCCTCGGCTGGATTTGTCTCATCGCCATCCGCCCGCTGTACGAGTCGCTCGGTCATAACGGCTTCATGTTGCTCCTCGCCGGAGGGATCGCCTATTCGGTCGGGATCATCTTCTACGTATGGCAGAAGTTGCCGTTCAACCATGCGATTTGGCACTTGTTCGTCCTAGCCGGAAGCGTGTTTGTTTTCCTTAGTATCTTGCTCTATGTGGCACCGAATACGGGCCTGTGAAACGGACGTCCTTCGGGGCGTCTGTTTTTTCTGAATAGAGGGAAATGAAATCCTGAAAACGATTACAAAATTACAGACGAATTGACGTTTGTATGTCATAATAATTTCAGACATCGTCATAGAGATAGATGGGTGTAAACGTAAGGGGGAAAATCAGATGGAAAAAGTGTTGCGCGATGGATTTATCTACATGTCTCAAAACAAAACACTCAACAGTTTGGCTAAAAAATACGGGCTTCGGTTCGGGGCTTCGCGCTTTGTGGCGGGGGAAGATTTTAAGACGTCGGTACCGACGATTCGCGAGTTGAACGCGAAAGGATTATCGGTCACGGTCGACCATTTAGGGGAGTTCATCACGACGGTCGCGGAAGCGAACGAGAACCGCGATGAAATTATCCGGGCGATTGAAATTATGGCAGAAGAGAAACTCGACGCCTACATGTCACTCAAACTGACGTCACTCGGATTCGACATCTCGGACGAGTTGATTGAAGACAACATGCGTCAAATCTTGACGACGGCTCAAGCGGTCGGTGTGTTCGTTGCTATCGACATGGAAGACGAGACACGCTGTGAGAAGACGCTCGACTTGTTCAAGAAGTTGAAAGCTGACTTCGACGGGCTCGGGACAGTCATCCAATCGTACTTGTACCGCTCGGAAGACGACATCAATCATCTCGCACCGCTCAAGCCGAACCTCCGGATCGTCAAAGGGGCATACAAAGAGCCGGCGACGGTCGCATTCCCCGAAAAGGAAGACGTCGACCACAACTACTTGAAGCTCGTCAAACTCCATCTTGCGAACGGGAACTACGCCTCTATCGCGACACATGACGACCACATGATCGATGCGGTCATCGAGCATGTGAAACTGAACAATATCCCACTCGACCAGTTCGAGTTCCAAATGCTGTATGGCATCCGGGTCGAGCGTCAACTCGAGCTCGTCCGCCAAGGCTATAAAGTCCGCGTCTACGTGCCATACGGCCGTGACTGGTATGGCTACTTCATGCGCCGCCTTGCAGAACGTCCGGCGAACGTCGCCTTCGTGTTAAAAGGAATGGTGAAGAAATGAAACAAGCACACGAGTTCAATTTGAACTCGTGTGCTTTTCTGTGTTCATATGTTTGTCGAGGATCCGCTCGACTTCAGTGACTCCATTTTTCATTTTCGGGATAATCAACGCCTCATCTTCTTCGTAATAGAGGAAGCGATGCGTCTCGTTCTCGTTCACTTTGAGAATGGATGTCCATGGGACTTGCGTCGTTCGATGGATGTTGCCACGAATGGCCTGCATCTCGACGTGGGTGTCAGAAAGCTGGAGCGTGACGACTTTGGGCCAAGTGTCCTGTTTGCTGAGGACACGACGGATTTGCCAAAGGGCGAGCGGGGCATGCAAATCTTTTAGCAACGGTCTGAGTAATAGCGCGAACAGCAGCCCGATTCCGACCGTAATCAATAAAAAGGCAATCGTCGACTCGGGGCGCGGTACGAGGAAGAATGCGGCTGCATAACCGAGAGCGAAAAGCGGGATGTTCATATATCTCAACCATGCGCTGCGAATTCGTTTATATTGATCGGAATGGTGAATCATGTCGTTTTGGAAAGCTAAAAAATCGTCAATCGTCAGTTTATACGTGGTGACCATTGCATCCACTCCTTTGTGATTCGTCATAATTACGTACTGATTGAATACCTTTGTCGCTTAGAGTGTGATGCCTAAGTGTTTTTGTAGCAGATCATTCATTCGAATTCGCTCCGTCTCGTCGAGCATCCGGTTTTGCTTCGGGACGATAATCGCTTCCGCCGCTTCAATAAATATATAGTGATGGGTCTCGTCCTCGTTCACTCGTTCAATCGCTTCCCACGCGACTTGAACCCGTTTGTTGACGGCATTGTGGAGCGAATTGACTTCAATCCCGTCCTCATGGATCGACAACGTGACATCACGTGGCCATTTCGAGTCCTGTCGAAGTATGGATCGCAACTGTCTCAACCTCATCGTGGAATACACTTTCTTGAAGAGCGGGAATAAGAGTAGCGCCGGCACCACAGCGGCACTGACGGCGAGTGCGATGATGACAGGGGCGGAAAGCGTTTGCGGTAAAAAGACAATCGCGAGGGCAAATCCGTAAAAGGCGGTCAGTAACATGAGTACAAGCGTGACAAGTATAGATTTTCGTTTATCGGGAACCGAGTTTTCGATGAAGTTCTTTTGTAACGTGAAAAAATCATCTTGTGTCAATCGATAATGAATCATCCATCATTGGCTCCTTTCTGTCGTCTAAATGACAAGCTAACGCCTGCAAATTACGCTAACATAGGATGGATGAATTTTCCATACAAAAGGCCCAGTGACTGAACACTGGGCCTGCGACAATATTATCCGTTGATGACCGTCCCACCGTTGACGTGCATGACCTGCCCGCTGACGTATGTCGAGTCGTCGCTCGCGAGATAGACGTAAGCCGGGGCGAGTTCCGCTGGTTGGCCCGGACGTTTCATCTCGGCCGAGTCACCGAACGAGGCGACTTTTTCTGCCGGGAACGTCGCTGGGATGAGCGGCGTCCAAATCGGACCTGGTGCGACGCCGTTGACGCGAATTTTCTTCTCGGCCAAGTTCTTGGCGAGCGAACGCGTGAACGCTGTGATCGCACCTTTCGTCGACGCATAGTCGATCAATTGGTCGTTACCTTCATACGCCGTGATCGACGTCGTATTGATGATGCTCGCGCCTTCGTTCAAGTATGGAAGGGCGGCTTTCGTCAAATAGAACATGCTGAAGATGTTCGTCCGGAACGTACGCTCGAGTTGGTCGTCCGAGATGTCGAGGAGCGACTCTTGTGGATGTTGCTCGGCGGCATTGTTGACGAGGATGTCCAAATGTCCGAACGTCTCAAGCGTCTGTTTGACGACGTCTTGGCAGAAGGCCGAGTCGCCGATGTCCCCTTGTAGTAACAGACAGGCTTGGCCGAGTTCCTCGATGCGCTCTTTCGTCGCCTCGGCGTCCTCGAGCTCGTTTTGATCTTTATAGACGATGACCGTGTTCGCGCCTTCGTGGGCGAAGAAGATGGCGACCGATTTCCCGATTCCCGAGTCGCCGCCTGTGATGATGGCCACTTTATCTTTTAGTTTATCGCTTCCTTTATAGCCTTCACGCTCATAGATCGGGAACGGCTCCATCTTCGAGTCGATCCCCGGTTGATGGGCTTGCTCTTGGCCGTCCTTCTTGAACGATTCAAAATCATGTCGGTTCCCCACTGTGTTTAAACGATTATCACTCATGTATACATTCCCCTTTCTAAAATTGACTCTTTGTGTCTATACCACAGTGACCGAGAAATAAATCGTCCTCAGTGAAATTGGAACGAATTTGAAAAATGAACGCTTGCGGATGAATTGTCATTCATTTATGATAGAAGAGTAAACACGATGGTGATTGCGATTTTTTTTACGCTTGAAATGAATCACTATTCATTCTCATTGAGGGGGGAACAATATGACGAGTCACATCGAACAATCAGCCGACCTCCGTTTGACGAGCAATATCCGTTTTGCGGTCGTCATCGGTTCAGGAGTAATGGGGGCGGGGATTGCGGCTCACTTGGCGAACGCGGGGATTCGTTCGCTCATGCTCGACATCGTACCACGTGAATTGACGGCGAAAGAAGAAGCGAAAGGGCTCACGCTCGAATCACCAGAAGTGCGGAACCGCATCGCTTCCGAGAACCGTCAGAAGCTATTGAAACAAAACCCGGCACCACTCGCGACAGCGGAGCACTTGAACTTCATCGACGTGGGGAACTTAGAAGATGATCTCGAGCGCTTGAAGGAAGCGGACTGGGTCATCGAGGTCGTCGTCGAACGGCTCGACGTGAAACAACAGCTGTTCGAGAAAATCGTTCCTTACATCCGTGAAGACGCGATTCTCAGCTCGAACACGTCTGGTATCTCGATCGAGGCGATGGCGAGCGTATTGCCGGAAGGCTTGAAGACACGTTTCCTCGGAACACACTTCTTCAACCCGCCACGTTATTTGAAACTGCTCGAACTCATCCCGACGGAGCAGACGGCACGCCCGGTCATCGATTTCATGGCCCGCTTCGCGGAGGACCGTCTCGGGAAAGGCGTCGTCGAGGCGAAAGACACACCGAACTTCATCGGTAACCGCATCGGTACGTACGGACTCCTCGTCACGTTCGAAGAGATGCTCAAGCAGAACGCCTCGATTGGCGAGATGGACTCGATCACCGGACCGCTCATCGGTCGGCCAAAATCGGCGACATTCCGTACGCTCGACGTCGTCGGCATCGATACGTTCGTCCACGTCGCTGGTAACGTCTATGAGACACTCGACGCAGGTGAAGAGAAGGACACGTTCGACGTCCCAACTGAAATGAAGACGCTCGTCGAGAAGGGCTGGATCGGTCAAAAGGCCGGACAAGGCTTCTATAAGAAAGACGGCAGAGTCATCCAAGAACTCAACCTTCACACATTCGAGTACGAGCAATTGAAAGCGATTACAGGACCGGAGCTCGATCAAATCAAATCGCTCCCGGGCTCGAAAGCGAAGTTGAAAGGTGCCATCTTGAACAAAGGACGCATCGGACAACTGCTCTGGCCGGTCACGGCGAAGACACTCGTCTACTCGGCTCGTCTCACAGGCGAAATCAGTGATTCGATCGTCGCTATCGATGACGCGATGAAGTGGGGCTTCGGCTGGAAGTTCGGACCGTTCGAGACGTGGGACGCACTCGGTGTCGAGAAGTCGGTCGCCCGCATGAAAGCGGAAGGTTATGACGTCCCGGCGTGGATCGACGAGATGCTCGCTGCCGGACACACGACATTCTATAAGGGAGACCAGTATTACGACCAAGCGTCACAGACGTACGTTGAGAAGACCGTCAACCCGAAAGAAGTGAAACTCGCGCCGCTCGCCAAATCGAACGGCATCGTGCTCGAGAACGGTGGGGCCCGCCTCATCGATATCGGAGACGACGTCGTCGCCCTCGAGTTCACATCACCGAACAACGCGATCGGTGTCGATATCATGCAGATGATTGAACAGTCAATCGACCTCGTCGAGACAGACTTCAAAGGACTCGTCCTCGCCAACGACGGCAAGAACTTCTGTGTCGGCGCCAACCTCGCGATGATGCTCATGGAAGCGGAAGACGAGAACTGGTACGAACTCGACTGGATCATCAACAAGTTCCAACAAGTCGTCCAGAAGATTCGCTACGCGGGTCGCCCGGTCGTCGTCGCGCCTTACGGCATGACACTCGGAGGTGGGACAGAAATCAGCTTGCCGGCCGCACGCATGCAGGCGGCGCTCGAGACATACATGGGTCTCGTCGAAGTCGGTGTTGGCCTCATCCCAGGTGGGGGCGGAAACGTCAACACGTACCGTCGACTCCTCGAGCAGACGCCGAAGTCGATGCAAAACATCGAGAAAGCGGCGCAACAGACGTTCGAAAACATTGCCATGGCGAAAGTATCGAAGTCGGCCTATGACGCGAAAGCGCTCGGCTATCACCGTCCGGTCGACGGAATCTCGATGAACCGCGACCACTTGACGTTCGATGCGAAACAGACGGTACTCGGTCTCGCTGACGGCTATACCGCACCGGTTCGTGAGAAGTTGCCGGTCGTTGGTCAAACGGGGAAAGCGACGCTCGAACTCGCGGCGTACGAGATGTTCTACGGTGGCTATATCTCTGAACACGATTTGAAGATTGCGAAAAAACTTGCCCACGTCATCAGCGGCGGCGATTTGGCATACGGCACGATGGTCGACGAGCAGTACTTCCTCGACATCGAGCGCGAGGCGTTCCTAAGCCTCATCGGGGAACCGAAATCGCAGCAACGGATGCAACATATGCTCGTCAAAGGCAAGCCACTTCGGAACTGACAAAAGGGGGACTTAACAGATGAGAGAAGCAGTCATCGTGGCCGGCGCACGGACGCCGGTCGGAAAAGCAAAACGCGGTTCGTTCCGAAACGTTCGCTCGGACGAACTCGCGGGTCATGCGATTAAAGCGACGCTCGAGCGGTCTGGCTACACGGGACCAATCGACGACGTCATTATGGGATGCGCCATGCCGGAAGCGGAGCAAGGCATGAATATCGCCCGCTACGCGGCCGTCCGGGGTGGCTTGTCGCACGAAGTACCGGCCATCACGATCAACCGTTATTGCTCGTCAGGCTTGCAAGCCATCGCCGACGCGGCAGCGAAAATCATGATCGGCCAAGCGACGGCGGTCATCGCCGGTGGTATGGAATCGATGAGTCTCGTCCCAATGGGCGGACACGTCATCCGTCCGAACCCGACGATCATGGAGACGGCTCCGGAATACTATATGAGCATGGGCCACACGGCAGAACGTGTCGCGGCCGAATATAACATCTCGCGCGAAGACCAAGATCTGTTCGCGATCGACAGCCACCAAAAAGCGGCGGCGGCGATTGCGGGCGGCAAGTTCGAAGAAGAGATCGTCCCGGTCACGGTCGTCGAGCAAGTGCTCGGCGAAGACGGGAAAGTCGCGGAACGTGAATTCGTCGTCAAACATGACGAAGGCGTCCGTGCTGACTCGACGCTCGAGGCGCTCGGTAAACTGCGCCCGGCGTTTAAAATCAAGGGCTCAGTGACGGCGGGGAACGCGTCACAAGTGTCAGACGGCGCAGCGGCCGTGCTCGTCATGGAGCGCGAAGAAGCCGAACGTCAAGGCTTGAAACCGATGGCGAAATTCCTCTCGTTCGCGGTCGGCGGTGTCCGTCCTGAAGTGATGGGAATCGGCCCGGTCGTCGCCATTCCGAAAGCGCTCGAGATGGCCGGCGTGAAGCTCGAAGAAGTCGGATTGTTCGAATTGAACGAGGCATTTGCGAGCCAATCGCTCGGTGTCATCCGTGAACTCGGGATCGACCCGTCGAAAGTGAACGTCAACGGCGGCGCGATCGCCCTTGGGCATCCGCTCGGTTGCACGGGCGCGAAACTCGCGGTCTCGATCTTGCATGAGATGAAACGACGCAATGAAAAGTATGGGGTTGTGACGATGTGCATCGGTGGCGGTATGGGTGCTGCTGGCGTCTTCGAATTACTATAAGGGGGAATTGACAATGGAACGTACAGAACACGAATTGATTAAAGGCGGTAGCTTCGTCATCGACGCACTCGACGCGGATCGTTTGTTCACACCGGAAGACTTCTCAGATGAGCACAAAATGATTGGCGACACGACGGCGAGCTTCGTCGACGACCGTGTCATGCCTGTCCTTGGACGCATCGAGAAACACGAGTTCGATCTCTCGGTCGAACTGTTGAAAGAAGCGGGCGAGCTCGGCCTCCTCGGCGCGGACGTGCCAGAAGAGTATGGCGGTTATCAGCTCGATAAAATCTCGTCATCGATCATCACAGAGCGATTCGCCAAAGCGCGTTCATTCGCCCTCAGCTACGGCGCCCACGTCGGCATCGGGACGCTCCCGATTGTCTTCTTCGGGACAGAAGAGCAAAAGCATAAGTACTTGCCGAAACTCGCAACTGGCGAATGGATTGCCGCCTACGCGCTCACAGAGCCAGGCTCAGGCTCGGACGCGCTCGGTGCGAAAGCGACGGCCGTCTTGAACGAAGCCGGCACACACTACGTCTTGAACGGGGAGAAACAATGGATCACGAACGCTGGTTTCGCGAACGTGTTCGTCGTCTACGCGAAAATCGACGGCGACAAGTTCAGCGCCTTCATCGTCGAGCGTGAATTCAAAGGTGTCTCGACAGGCGCCGAAGAACAGAAGATGGGCATCAAAGGCTCATCGACACGGACGCTCATCTTAGAAGACGTCGAAGTCCCAGTCGACAACCTCCTCGGAGAAATCGGCAAAGGCCACGTCATCGCCTTCAACATCTTGAACGTCGGTCGTTACAAACTTGCGGTCGGTGCGGTCGGTTCGTCGAAACGTGCGTTCGATCTTTCGGTCCAGTACGCGAACGAGCGCAAACAGTTCAAGACACCGATCAGTCAGTTCCCGCTCATCCAAGAAAAACTTGCGACGATGGCTGCGAACATTTATGCGATGGAGAGCTCGGTCTACCGGACGGGCGGTCTGTTCCAAGACAGCCTCGACGCGCTAGGCGACGACAACATGCGCGACGGTTCGAAAGTTGCCCAAGCCATCGCCGAATACGCGATTGAATGTTCACTCAACAAAGTGTTCGCCTCGGAGACGTTTGACTACGTCGTCGACGAAGCCGTCCAAATCCACGGTGGCTACGGCTTCATGACTGAATATGAAGTCGAGAACTTGTACCGTGACTCACGCATCAACCGTATCTTCGAAGGGACGAACGAAATCAACCGTTTGATCGTACCGAGCACGCTCCTTAAGAAAGCGATGAAAGGCGACTTGCCGCTCCTCGCCGAAGCACAGAAGCTCCAGAAAGAGCTCATGAGCTACATGCCACAAGAGCTTGACGGGTCGCCGCTCGCACGTGAGAAGATGCTTCTGTCGAACATGAAGAAAATCAACTTGATGATCGCCGGAACGGCCGTCCAGAAATATCAGCAGGCCCTCCAGAACGAACAAGAGATTCTCGCGAAGATTGCCGACATCATCAGCGCCATCTATGCGCTTGAAGCGGCCATCGCGCGGACGGAGAAAGCCATCGCCCGTACAGGCGCTGAGAAGAACCAGCAGAAAGTCCGCTATACAGAAATCTTCGCCGAGCAAGTGTTCAAGCAAGTCGAACTCATGGCGAAAGAAGTCTTGTATGCGGCCGCATCGGGCGACGAGCAGCGCATGCTCTTGTCGGCGATGAAGAAGTTCAGCCGCTATCAGCCGATCAACGTCATCGGCACGAAGCGCGAAGTCGCAGCGAGCCTCATCAAAGCGAACAAGTTCATCGTATAAGCAAGCGAGAGAAAGGGTGGCCGGACGCGGTCGGCCCTTTCTTTTTCCTGTCTGCGGACGATACAATGGACGAAGGAGGGGATACGCATGAAACGAGATGACTTATTAGAACGGATGGATGCAATCGGCCGCTCGGTCGCCAAGCATGAGGGCACGCTCATGCTCCTCGCGCTCGGTTCAATTGGACTTGAGATGGATCGGCTCGACGACTATTCGGACCTCGATTTCTTTTTGATCGTCGAGGACGGGCATAAGGCCCGCTTCATCGACAATTTGGACTGGCTCGCGGTCGAGCCGTTGGCGTACCAGTTCCAAAACACGAAAGACGGGCACAAGGTCATGTATGAGGACGGCATTTACGCCGAGTTCGCCGTGTTCGAGATCGTAGAGATGCCTGGAATCGCTTATACACCGGGGCGTGTCGTCTGGCAACGTGACGAGGCGCTCGACACGTTTGCGACGCCGAAGCTTGTCACACTCCCTTCAGACGCCGCACATCGCTACGAGGAGGCACTGACGAACCTATACGTCGGACTGCTCCGGGAACGGCGCGGTGAACAGCTCGCTGGCTTCGAACTCATTCAAGTCGCGGCTGTCAACAACGTGTTAATCGCGTACGGGGAGACGAGCGACCCCTTCAACCCGACGCGACGGGTCGAAGGGACACATCCGGAGCTCGTCGCACGTCTACAGGAGTGGTTACCCGGTTACGGAAAATCGGTCGAGGCGGCCGCAGCCATCCTCCGCCACATCGAGGCGCACCACTCGGTCAATCCGGCGCTCAAGCAAGAGATTGTGCGCTTGCTTGAAACATGAACCGACGAATCGGAATATGCTACAGTAACAGGAGAGGTGATGAACATGGTGACACTATATGGCTATCCGCCATGCAGTACGTGTAAAAAAGCAGAGAAGTGGTTGAAAGAGAACGGCATCGACTATACATATATCCATATCGTCGAGGCGACGCCGTCGAAAGACGAGTTGGCTGAACTATGGAAACAGTCGGGTCTCCCGCTTAAAAAATTCTTCAATACGAGCGGACAAGTGTATCGGAACGAAGGCATTAAAGACAAGCTACCAAATCTATCAGAAGACGAACAACTCGAGCTTCTTGCGAGCAATGGTATGCTTTTAAAGCGCCCAATCGTGACAGATGGTCAAAAATCAACTGTCGGATTTTCAGAAAAGTCGTTTACAGACGTTTGGGGCGAAGTGCTATAATACTCGTGTGAGTCTAATTCATTTGAGGGGGAAGTTAAGATGAGCAAAGTACCTGCCAATCTACGTTATTCAAAAGAGCACGAATGGGTGGAAGTGAACGGAAGCGTCGCCCGCATCGGGATCACGGATTTCGCACAAAGCGAACTAGGGGATATCGTCTTTGTCGAACTTCCTGAAGTCGGTGGCACGATCTTACTCGATGAGCCATTCGGTTCGGTTGAATCGGTCAAGACCGTATCAGAGCTTTACGCACCGATCTCTGGGAAAATCACAGCAGTGAACGAATCACTTGCCGATTCACCAGAACTCGTCAACGAAGCACCGTTCGAAGGCGCTTGGATGATCGAAGTCGAGTTGAACGACGCGTCAGACGTCGACAAGCTCATGTCAGCCGAAGAATACGAAGCGATGATTCAAGGCTAAACAAAACCCGGTTTCTCTTTACGAGAAGCCGGGTCTTTTTGATTAATCGAAGTCGAGACGGTAATGATCAGGCTCGATGAGCGACGTCCGGTTGAACAAACGATAGAACAGAATCCCGAGTGCGATTGGGATGAGCCCGAACAAGACGACGACAAGCATGACGTTCCAGAGCGCGAATCCTCCCGGCATCAAATGCAAGGCGTTGACCGGACCGATTAGACCCGAGACGCCGAATCCGGCACTGATTGGCGTGCCTTCAATCCGAAGGATACCTGCGAGCGCTCCGAGAATGGCCGCATTGGCGAGCACCGGCAACATCATGATCGGACGACGGACGAAGTTCGCCATTTGAATCTTCGGTGAGCCGAGGAAGTGGGCGATCGACGTTCCGGTCGCGTTCATCTGCCAGCCAGCGATGGCGAGACCGAAGCCGGCAGCGACGACGCCAAGGTTGGCGGCCCCGGCAGCGACACCAGAAAGGCTGATGGCTGTGGCAATTCCGACCGTCGAGATTGGCGATACGATGATGAGCGAGAACGCCATCGCGATTAACATGCCCATCACGATCGGTTGCAGTTCAGTCATCGTCATGATGATCGTTCCGACGTACGTCGTAATCTGTGAGATGTAAGTGAGTAGGAACGCGCCGATGCCTCCCGCGACGACGATGACCGTCATCGGCAAGACGAGCACCGTGTATGTCTTCAAGCGTGGCGACAACTGCATGACGAGGAACGTCGCGAGAGCGGCCGTCACACCGGCCGTGATGACGTCACCGATTCCGGCCATGAGGAACGCGCCTTCCTCGACGCGGATGGCGCCACTTCCGACCTGGGTCGCGATGCCGATCGTCCCGGCCTCGAGCGCCGATCGTCCGAACTGCATGGCGACGGCGACACCGATGATGACCGGTAAGAGGCGCATCGCAATCGTCGTCGCATCTAAGATGAACTGCAAGGACGGAAAATACGGCAAGATGGCTTTCGTTAATTCACCGAGCAAAGCGCTCGGGATGAGGGCGATGAGAATGGCAAGACTGAGGCCGTTCAAGACGTTCATTAAAAATTGTTTTCCGGTAAGCTTCTCTTCCGTCATTGGGGATTCACCTGTCCTTTTCTACTGGTTTGCTGTTATGTACAAAAGCGATAAAGTTAATGACCATACTATGCCTCTTTCTGCAGAGCGTCAACAAGAAATGTTGAAATGTTCAGAATTTTCCATTTGAGCACAACTTTTGAACCGACTGGGTCGGATTCATATACTTAGAAGAGAGGTGAGCAAAATGATGACAGACGGATTCTTATATATATACGCCCCAATGTGCGGTACATGCGCCGTGGCCGAGCGGATGCTCTCGGTCGTCGAGGCGGTCGACCCAGAATTGAAGATTGAAAAACGCGATGCCAACTTTATCCCGAACGAACTCGAGGCGTATCAGGTTATGAGTGTCCCGGCGCTATTGAAGCTGGAGAATGGCCAAGTTCGCGATCGTTTGTACGCGTTTCAAAACGTCCAGCACGTCCTATCTTTCGTTAAATGAGATAGGATGATTAGAATAATCTGAAAATTTTAAATAATCAGTTGACACAGAAAGTTCACGAATGATATATTCATTACAACATCTTACTTGAACACAACATAGGACGAGATTTTCCCGTCATCAAGACGTTTTCGAACAACCGCTGCATGAGCTTACGCGATTTCAGGTGGACCTTCCCTTCGATTGTCCCCCAAAAAAATCAAGCGTCGGGGCACCGGTCGCGTAATTGCATGGTCCGTTCGAAGACCGAGTGATGGTTGGGTAAAAATCCCCCATATAAGGATGAATGCTCTGATCGGGCAAAAGAGGTTCATCTATGGGTTGTCCTTCAGTGACTCAAGGTGCTACGTTCTGTGTCATCCTCGGATGGCACCTTTTTTATTTTTTCGCATAAAATAGTTTGACATGAAAATAATATGTCGCTATGATAAGGCTAATCGAATACGCAACCACTCTTATCAAGAGAGGCTGAGGGACTGGCCCTATGACGCCCAGCAACCGCGGAGCAATCCGAAATGGTGCTAATTCCAGCAAGGTGTATACCTTGGAAGATGAGAGCAATCGTTGTCCGTACGATAAAGTACGCACGTTTGCTCAAACGTGCGTACTTTTTTTGTTGTCAGGAGGGAAATGGATTGATTCAACTACGCAATGTGGCCAAATGGTTCGACACGAAAAACGGTCGGGTCCAGGCGGTCGATGATGTGTCGCTTACGATCGAAAGCGGCGAAATTTTTGGAATAATCGGATATTCAGGTGCGGGGAAGTCGACGCTCATCCGCTTGCTCAACCGACTCGAGGCACCGTCAAGCGGTGAAATCGTGGTCGCCGGCAGCGAGCTGACGAAACTCACACCAAAGGAACTACGCGGGGTACGTAAAAACGTCTCGATGGTGTTCCAACACTTCAACTTGTTATGGTCGCGCACAGTCGCTGAGAACATCAGCTTCCCGCTCGAACTCATCGGGGTACCGGCGAGCGAGCGCAAACGCCGCGTCCAAGAACTCGTCGAGCTCGTCGGACTCGCCGGACGAGAAGACAGCTATCCGTCACAACTATCGGGCGGCCAAAAGCAGCGAGTCGGGATAGCCCGTGCGCTCGCTACGAATCCAGAAGTGCTCCTCTGCGATGAAGCGACGAGCGCACTCGACCCGAAGACGACGGATTCGATTCTCGAACTGCTCGTCAGCATCAACAAGAAACTCGGTTTGACGATCGTCCTCATCACCCATGAGATGCACGTCATCCAAAAGATTTGTCACCGTGTCGCCGTCATGGAGGCCGGAAAGGTCGTCGAGACCGGGCAAGTCGCCGACGTGTTCCATCACCCGGAACAGCCAATCACGAAAGAGTTCGTCAAACAGATCGGCGCGGTCGAAGACATGTCGCTCACGTTCGAACATTTGAAAGCTCGTTATCCGAGCGGTCAAATCGTCAAGCTCAAATTCTTGAACGAAACGGCCGAACAACCGATTCTGTCGGAAGTGTTGAAGCAGCATGACATCGGCTTCAACATCATCGGCGGAAACGTGACGCAGTCACAAGTCGGTGCCCTCGGGACATTATTCATCCAATTGATCGGAGAGCCGGCTGAAGTCGAGCGGGCCATCGCCTCAATCCGATCACAGGCAGTGGAAGTGGAGGTAGAAAGCGATGTTTCCTAATGTAGATTGGCAAGTCATGTTAGAACAGACGTGGGAGACGCTCTATATGACGCTCGTCGCCGGAGCCGCGACGTTCGTCATCGGTCTCGCCCTCGGGATGCTCCTATATGTCACAAACGAGCCGCTCATGATGAAGAACCGTCCGATTTACACGGTCATCAGCGCGGTCGTCAACATCTTCCGGTCGATCCCGTTCATCATTTTGATTATCTTGCTCATCCCGTTCACGTTACTCGTCGTCGGGACGATGCTCGGGTCAACGGCAGCACTGCCGGCACTGATCATCGGTGCGGCCCCGTTCTATGCTCGGATGGTCGAGCTCGCGCTTCGCGAAGTCGACCGCGGCGTCATCGAGGCGGCTGAGTCGATGGGTGCGACAAAATGGCAGATCGTCTATAAAGTATTGTTCCCAGAAGCATTGCCGGCCATCGTGTCAGGCATCACGGTCACGATCGTCGCGATCGTCGGTTACACGGCGATGGCAGGGGTCGTCGGCGGTGGAGGACTCGGGAACTTGGCGTTCCTCGAAGGATTCCAGCGTTCACAAAGTGACGTCACGTTCGTCGCGACCGTCTTAATCTTGGTCATCGTCTTCGTCATTCAGTTCATCGGCGATCGACTCGTATCTGTAATTGATAAGCGTTCTGCTTAATCTAAATAGAAAATTTGGAGGGGTTTTATAATGAAATCATGGAAAACAGTACTCGGTTTAACGGCAGCTTCAGCACTTACGATTCTCGCGGCTTGCGGCGGTGGGGATTCAGAATCAGGTTCAGGCGATGACAAGACACTCGTCGTCGGCGCATCAAACGTCCCGCACGCTGAGATTTTAGAGCACGTCCAAGACGAATACGAAGAGAAGGGCTATACGCTCGAAATCAAGAAGTTCCAAGACTACGTCCTCCCGAACAAGACGCTCGCAGACGGGGAGTTGGACGCGAACTACTTCCAACACGAGCCGTACCTCGAGTCGCAAATGGCTGAAAACAAAGACTACAAATTCGCTTCAGCCGGCGGCGTTCACATCGAGCCGATCGGTGTGTACTCGAAAGACTACGCGTCACTCGATGAGCTTCCAGAAGGCGCTGAAATCATCATGAGTTCGTCGGTCGCTGACCACGGACGTATCCTCACGATGCTTCAATCTGAAGGGTTGCTCACACTCGCAGACGGCAAGACAACGGACGCGACGGTTTCAGACATCGTCGACAACCCGAAAAACTTGGAGTTCAAGACGGACGTCGAAGCGGCACTTCTCCCGCAAGCGTTCAACAACGGTGAAGGGGACGCGGTCCTCATCAACACGAACTACGCGATTGATGCCGGCCTCAACCCACTCGAAGACGCAATCGCTCTCGAAGGTGAAGATTCACCTTACGTCAACTTGATCGTCACACGTGAAGGCGACGAAGATGATGAGCGCGTCAAAGCACTCCTTGAAGTCCTCACGTCAGAAGAGACACAACAGTGGATCTTGGATGAGTACAAAGGTGCGGTCGTACCGGTCAAACAATAATTTCGTCAAGGCCCGGGCTATCCCGGGCCTTTTTTATTTGGAGTAGTTTTGGTTCACCAATAGAAGTACACTACATATATGTAGGAAAAGGGGGGATCCGGATGAACATACGACACATTCATCCGCTGACGCTGGGTGTCTTGTTTGGCACATTTTTTGCCCGGCTGTCGACATTTTTTGTTATGCCGTTTTTTGCGATTTATCTCGCGACGCTCGGTTTCTCGGCGAGTGTCATCGGGACGGTGTTCGCCATCTCGGCGCTATCGGGTCTGTTCATGAGCTTTTTCGGGGGAACGCTGTCTGACCGGTACGGGCGCAAACAGTTGATGCTGATCGGCATCGTCTTGAACGCCTTGACGTTCAGCGGCTTCGCGCTCGTGACAGAATTATTTTGGTTTTACATATTTTCGGTACTCATGGGTGTGTCGCGGTCGTTCCTCGAACCGGCGTCTCGCGCGCTCATCAGCGATACGACGCAGCCGGACCAGCGCGTCATCGTCTATAACGTCCGCTACTTTTTAATCAATATCGCGGCGGCGATTGGGCCATTGCTCGCGGTCGTTTTGTCGCTCACCGGCGCAAAGAGCGCCTTCTTCGTCGTGACGGGCGTTTACGTGATGTACGGACTCGTCATTTCGACGCTGTTCCGAAAGTATCCGTTCGAGGAAGGGGACGGCGTCAAAGTCCGGCCGCGCTTGACGGAGACGTTCCGTGTGTTACAACAAGATAAGACGTTCCGCTTCGTCATCATCGGGATGATTTTTGCCATCATCGGCTATAGTCAGTTCAATGCGACGTTGCCACAGTTCATCGCTTTCCATGACGGATTCAGTGACGGCTCACGTTTGTTCGCCTATCTATTGACGGTCAATGCGATCACCGTCCTTGTCGTCCAATATCCGATTATGCGATTCGGGATGCGGGTCTCACCGATCAAGTCACTCTTCTTCGGTGTCGCCACACTGTCGTCGGGACTCCTCCTGATCGGCTTCGCGACCGAGACGTGGATTTTATTCGTCGCGATGGTCATCTTCACGGTCGGAGAGGTGCTCATGTTCACGATGACGGACGTGTTGACGGACGAATTGGCACCGGCCCATCTGCGCGGGACGTATTTCGGGGCGATGGGATTGACGGCGCTCGGTCAGACGATTGGCCCCGTCATCGGGGGAGTGTTGCTTGATGGATTCGATAATGCAGCGTTGCCAGTGTTTGGAAGCTTGGCCGTATTGACGGCGTGCGGCGCCTTCTTCTTCGCCGGCGCCTTGAAAGAACGGAAAGCAAGTTTGGCGTTAACCGAGGAAAAAGTTGGATAATGTCTTGATTTCCCGATATTCTCATTCTCAACATTTATGTTTTATTGAGAATGAATAATAAGGTGAGTCGCTTGAAATAAAAAATTGCCTAGATTAAGATTAGAATATATCTAATCTACGCCAAAAATGGCGAGAAAACGGAAGGGGTATCCGAATGTCTAACGTACCACACATGAAAATTGATGACCTCCGCGTCTCAATCGAAGGAAAAGAGATCGTCAAAGGTCTTAATCTTGAAATTAAAGGTGGCGAAATTCACGCCATCATGGGTCCTAACGGAACGGGTAAATCAACACTCGCATCGGCACTTATGGGTCATCCATTGTATGAAGTAACAGGCGGAAGCGTCGATTTGAACGGTGAAGACGTACTCGAGATGGAAGTCGACGAGCGCGCGCAAGCCGGAATGTTCCTCGCGATGCAGTATCCTGCTGAAATCAGTGGTGTCACGAATGCCGATTTCTTGCGTTCAGCAATCAACTCGCGCCGTGAAGAAGGCCAAGAAATCTCGCTCATGAAGTTCATCCGTGAACTCGATGCGAAGATGGACGTCCTTGAAATCCCTTCAGCAATGGCACACCGTTATTTAAACGAAGGTTTCTCAGGCGGAGAGAAAAAACGTAACGAGATTCTTCAGATGATGATGATCAAACCGAACATCGCCATCCTCGATGAGATTGACTCAGGTCTTGACATCGATGCGCTCAAAGTCGTCGCGAAAGGCGTCAACGAAATGCGCAACGAAGAGTTCGGCTGCTTGATCATCACGCACTATCAACGTCTCCTCAACTATATCGAGCCAGACTTTGTTCACATCATGATGGACGGGAAAATCGTCATGTCAGGTGGCAAAGAGCTTGCACAACGACTCGAAGCAGAAGGTTACGACTGGGTGAAGCAAGATCTTGGAATGACAGTAGACACAGAAGCGTAAGGAGGCTGTACGATGACCGTACAATTTGAATTGGATGCACAAGCAGTAGCGGCACGTGCAGAGGCGCTCGGTGGACCTTCATGGATGGTCAACCGTCGCAAAGAAGCAGCAGAACTTGCGCCGACTCTCGCCTTGCCAAAAGTTGAAAAAATCAAGATTGATAAATGGGACTTCGTCTCTGGAGACGTCGAACTCACGAAGCACGACGGCTTGACGCCTGAAATCGAAGCACTTCTTGGAGACCATCGCACAAACGTGCTCGTTGAACGCAACGGTCATGTCGTCTACAACGAACTTGCAACGCCAGAAGGTGTCCTCTTCATGGGCATCAACGAAGCAATGGAACAACATCCAGAGCTCGTCGAGAAGTACTTCATGACGGAAGGTGTCCGCGTGGACGAAGAACGTTTGTCTGCGTTGAACGCTGCCCTCATGAACGGCGGTGCGTTCTTATACGTACCGAAGAACGTACAATTAAAAGACCCGCTTCAAGCCATCTTCACGATGGAACAAGCGAACGGTGCGCTCTATCACCACACGATCATCGTCGCAGACGAAGGCAGTGAATTGACGTACGTCGAGAGCTTCCTCTCGAACACGAACGAGCCGCACACGGTCAACGCCGTGACAGAAGTGTTCGCTGCCGCGAACGCGAAAGTCGTCTTCGGTGGTGTCGATCAGCTTGCTGAGTCGGCCCTCTCGTTCATGAACCGCCGCGGTGTCGTCTATGAGAACGCACGCCTCGAATGGGCGCTCGGACACATGAACGACGGCAACTCGGTCGTCGAGACGAAAACGCACCTCGTCGGAGACAACACGTTCTCAGACACGAAAGCCGTCACGATCGGTCGTGGCGCACAGAAACAAAACTTCAACATCCGGACGGACCATTTCGGGAAGTCTTCAGAAGGGTTCATCTTGATTCACGGTGTCCAAAAAGATTCGGCCACGGCCATCTTCAGCGGGACATCGATGATTCACCATGGCGCTTCGAAATCGAACGGCGTTCAAACGGAACGTGTCCTCATGTTGTCTGAAAAGGCACGTGGCGACGCGAACCCGATTCTCCTCATCGATGAGGACGACGTCATGGCAGGTCACGCCGCTTCGGTCGGACGCGTCGACGACGTGCAACTCTACTACTTGATGAGCCGCGGTCTGTCACGCAAAGAAGCCGAACGGTTGATCATTCACGGATTCTTGAACCCGGTCGTCGAGCAACTCGCGATCGAGTCGGTCAAAGACCGTCTCCGTGAAGTCATCGAAGGGAAAGTACGTTAAGATGATCGATGCCTCGATTCGTAAACAGTTCCCGATTTTAGATCAGGAAATCAACGGTCATCCGCTCGTCTATCTCGACAGTGCGGCGAGCTCCCAAAAGCCGCTCGCTGTCATCGAGGCGATCGAGGATTACTATCGCCGCATCCACTCGAACGTGCACCGGGGCGTCCATACGCTCGGGACGCACGCGACGGATGCGTATGAAGGGGCGCGGGAGCGCGTCCGTTCATTCATCAACGCCGCCGTCCCAGAAGAAATCATCTTCACACGCGGGACGACGACGGCGATTAACCTCGTCGCGTCAAGCTACGGGGATGCCAACGTCGGCGCGGGGGACGAAATCGTCCTCACACCGATGGAGCACCACGCCAACTTGATTCCGTGGCAACAGCTCGCCAAGCGTAAAGGGGCCACGCTCCGTTACGTCGAATTGACGCCGGACGGTCGGGTCACGCTCGACGCGGTCCGTGCCGTCTTGTCGGACCGGACGAAAATCGTCGCCATGAGTCACGTCTCGAACGTGCTCGGCACGATTAACCCGATCGCCGACGTGGCGAAGCTCGCCCATGAAAAAGGTGCGGTCATGGTCGTCGATGCGGCGCAAAGCGCACCGCACCGGAAACTTGACGTGCAAGCACTCGATTGCGACTTCCTCGCCTTCTCAGGCCATAAGATGCTCGGTCCGACCGGAATCGGCGTCTTATACGGGAAGAAGCAGTTGCTCAAACACATGGAACCGGTCGAATTCGGTGGCGAGATGATCGATTATGTCGACTTGTATGAGTCGACGTGGAAAGACATCCCGTACCGGTTCGAAGCGGGGACGCCGATTATCGCTGGCGCCGTCGGTTTGGCAGCAGCCATCGACTTTTTAGAAGACCTCGGTCTTGAGAACGTCGAGGCCCACGAACGGGCGCTCGCGACGTACGCCATCGAACAGATGCGTACGATTGAAGGCATTGAGATTTACGGGCCTGAGGAACGCGTTGGACTCGTCACGTTCAACTTAGGTGACGTGCACGCACACGACCTTGCGACCGTATTGGATATGCAAGGCATCGCGGTCCGGGCCGGCCACCACTGTGCCCAGCCGCTCATGCGCCTCCTGAAGCAATCATCGACAGCCCGAGCGAGCTTCTACTTGTACAATACGAAAGAAGAAGTCGACCGCTTCATCGAAGGGCTACGTCAAACGAAGGAGTATTTCAATTATGAGTTTTAACAATCTCGACATGTTGTACCGACAGGTCATCATGGATCATTATAAAAAACCAAGAAACCGTGGCGTCATCGAAGATGGCGTGACGGTCGACTTGAACAACCCGACGTGCGGGGATTCACTCCGACTCCAACTCCAAGTCGAGGACGGAATCGTGAAAGATGCCAAGTTCGAAGGGGAAGGCTGTTCGATCAGTCTCGCCTCGGCATCGATGATGACTCAAATCGTGAAGGGCAAATCTGTGGACGAGGCTCTCCAATTGGCGAACATCTTCTCGGAGATGGTCCAAGGGAAAGACTACGATACAGACACGTTCGACCTAGGCGACATCGAAGCGTTGTCTGGCGTCTCAAAGTTCCCGGCTCGCATCAAGTGTGCCACGCTTGCGTGGAAAGCGCTTGAAAAGGGAGTCGACGAGGAAGCGTAAGCAGAAGGAGGAGACCGATATGGCGAAAAACATGCCTGACATTGGCGATTATAAATATGGCTTCCATGACCGAGACATCTCGATTTTCCGTTCAGGCCGCGGCTTGACGAATGAAATCGTAGAGACGATCTCGCGCATGAAAGAAGAACCGGCATGGATGCTCGAGTTCCGCTTGAAATCACTCGAACAGTTCCGCAAAATGCCGATGCCGACATGGGGCGGCGATCTCACGGCACTCGATTTCGATGAGATCACGTATTATGTCAAACCGTCTGAAAAGACAGAGCACTCGTGGGACGAGGTTCCTGAAGAAATCAAACGTACGTTTGACAAGCTCGGAATCCCGGAAGCGGAGCAAAAATACTTGGCAGGCGTCTCGGCTCAGTATGAGTCTGAAGTCGTCTATCACAGCATGCAAGAAGACTTCGAAGCGAAAGGTGTCATCTTCAAAGATACAGACACTGCTTTGAAAGAAGATGAAGCCATCTTCCGTGAGTACTTCGGAAAATTGATTCCGCCGACAGATAACAAGTTCGCGGCACTCAACTCGGCTGTTTGGTCAGGTGGCTCGTTCATCTATGTACCAAAAGGCGTGAAGCTCGAGCAACCGCTCCAAGCTTACTTCCGCATCAACTCGGAGAACATGGGTCAGTTCGAGCGGACGCTCATCATCGTCGACGAGGGCGCTTCTGTCCATTACGTCGAAGGATGTACAGCACCGGTCTACACGACGAACTCACTCCACTCAGCGGTCGTTGAGATTTTCGTCAACAAAGACGCATACTGCCGCTATACGACAATTCAGAACTGGGCGAACAACGTCTACAACTTGGTCACGAAGCGTGCCGTTTGTGAAGCGGGTGGATCGATGGAGTGGATCGATGGTAACATCGGTTCGAAACTCACGATGAAATACCCGGCCGTCATCTTGAAAGGTGAAGGCTCACGCGGTATGACGCTCTCGATCGCTCTCGGCGGTAAAGGGCAGCACCAAGACGCGGGCGCGAAAATGATTCACCTCGCACCGAACACGTCGTCGTCAATCGTCTCGAAGTCGATCTCGAAACAAGGCGGAAAAGTCTCGTATCGCGGTATCGTCCACTTCGGTCGTAAAGCGAAAGGCGCACGTTCGAACATCGAATGTGACACGCTCATCATGGATAATCAGTCGACGTCGGACACGATCCCGTACAACGAGATCTTGAACGACCAAGTCTCACTCGAGCACGAAGCGAAAGTCTCAAAAGTGTCAGAAGAGCAACTCTTCTACCTCATGAGCCGCGGAATCTCGGAAGAAGAAGCGACGGAAATGATCGTCATGGGCTTCATCGAGCCGTTCACGAAAGAATTGCCAATGGAATATGCCGTCGAAATGAACCGTCTCATCAAGTTTGAGATGGAAGGATCGATCGGATAATCCTGCATAGATACTGAAAGACGGTTGACATGATTTCATGTCGACCGTCTTTTTGTGTAGGCTATGCCTGTAAACAGGGAATAGGGCATGGATAGCTGATGCGTGCCGTAGATTCGAGAGGAGAAAATCACATGATGTTCTTAGTAACGGGATATTTCAACGCTGACAAAATGAACGAAAAGACCGACCTAGAAATCGATCAAATCATGGCGACGTGTGAACCACACTTACAGGAGCTGTATGCAAGTGAACAGGTGCTGATGGATATGGGGCTTGAACCAAGCATGAAACAACTCAAGCGGGAGTCACATCAGATTTCGATTACGGATGAGCCTGTTACAGAATCGAAAGAAGTCATGGGAAGTGCGTTCCTGATTGAAGCGTTGGATATGGAGGATGCGGTCAGAATCGCTTCCATCCATCCAACGACCCAAGTGCCCGAAGCGGAATCGTTAGGATGGAGGCTCGAGATTCGGCCGGTACACTATTATCGGGAGCGAGAATGATATGTGTGATAAACATTGTTTTGTTTAGAAGCGAATTCCTCACAAGCGAGTTCGCTTTTTTTGTCGTGAAACGAAGGAGAGTCGGGTATGCTAAGAAAGAGAACACGTTTAGAAAGGGATGAAGCATATGGATCACTTGAACACGATTGACCCAGAAGACATCACCCGCATCGCCGTCGTCGGCGCCGGATGGGTTGGCGTCAGTTTCTCCTATCAACTGTCGATGGCCGCGCTCTGTGAAGAGCTCGTCTTGATTGACTCGAACCACGCCAAGGCTGAAGGGGAGGCGATGGACCTCAATCACGGGATATCATTCGCCCCGAGTCCGGTCCGAATTTGGGCAGGTGACTACTCGGACTGCCGCGACGCCGATATAGTCGTCATCACGGCCGGTGCCGCGCAAAAGCTCGGTCAGACCCAGATGGACCTCGCCGAACAAAATGCGAAGGTCATGCAACATGTCACGGAACAAATTATGGCGAGCGGATTCGACGGCATCATCGTCGTCGCGACGAACCCGGTCAATGTCATGGCACACGTCGTCTGGAAGGCGTCCGGTTTGCCGAAGCATCGCGTCATCGGATCGGGGACGGTGCTCGACACGGCCCGTCTCCGTTATAAGGTCGGCGAGTATTTCGACTTGTCGGCACGGAACTGCCACGTCTACTATATGGGCGAACACGGTGCCGGAGGATTCGTCGCTTGGGACAACGCCCGGATTTACGGAAAATCGGTCCAGCAGCTGCTCGCGGAGAATGAGTCGTATCGCCAAGAAGATTTGGACGCGATTTACCAACGTGTCCGTGATGCGGCCAACCAAATCATCGAGTATAAGAGTGCCGCGTATTACGCCATCGGGCTCGGTTTGCTTCGCATCGTCCGCGCCATCGTCCGGAACGAGAACTCGGTCGTGACGATCGGTGCCCATCTTGACGGCGAATACGGGGCATCTGGCCTCCATATCGGTGTGCCGGCCTTGATTGACCGGACCGGCATCCGCCAAATCGTCGAAATCGAATTGACGGATGAGGAGCAAAGACAGTTCGATGCCTCGGTCGGACGGATTCGCCAAGCAATCGACAAAATCGAATCAGTAACATAAAAAAGGACCCGGCTGCTCATGCAGCCGGGTTTGTCGTTACGACGCCTTCTTCTCGGCGACGTCTTTCTTATAGTATTTCTCGGACGTGAAGAATTCGGTCGTCAAGCGCTTCACTTCACCGCTGAGCAATAAGACGGCAATCATGTTCGGGATGAGAATCATCGCGAGCATCAAATCAAGGAAGTTCCAAATCATCTGGGCTCCACCGATCGCACCGATGACAATCGAGGCGATATAGACGACTTTCATCAGGAATCCGGCCTTCAAGCCGAACAAATACTCGGCTTGACGCGACCCGTAAAAGATGATGACGATAATCGTCGACAAGACGAAGAAGATGAGCGAGATTGTGACGAGCAGACTACCCGTGTAACCGAAGTACTGTTGGAACGCGATGGTTGTCAGGGCGGCTGGATCGTTCATCGCATCGGCCCGTGTCCATACCCCGGACGACAAGACAACGAACGCCGTCGTGCTACAGATGATGAGCGTATCGATGACGATCCCGATTACGGCCCAGAAGCCTTGCCGGACCGGATGATCCGTTTGCGCAGCGGCGTGGGCAATCGGTGCCGTCCCGAGTCCTGCTTCGTTCGAATAAAGACCACGGGCGAAGCCCCAACGAATCGTCTCGGCGATGGCGGCACCAGCGAAACCACCGAGCGCGGCCATCGGTTGGAATGCATATGAGAAGATGAGCCCGAGTACTTCCGGGATTTGTGAGAAATTCATCAAGACGATGACGAAGCCGGCACCGACATAGACGAGAGCCATCGCCGGGACGATGACTTCCGTCACTTTCGCGATGCGTTTCATACCGCCGAAGACAACGAGGGCGACGAGCCCGGCGACGATAATCCCGGTAACAAGGGTATTGCCGTTGAACGTCTCTCGGACGGCCGAACTGACGGCGTTTCCTTGAACCATGATACTCGGGATGAGTTCGATCATGAGAGCGAAGGCGAACCATGAGGCGAGCCATTTCAGCTTCAAGCCTTTCGCCATATAGTAGACGGGACCGCCGACAAATTCACCGGCCTCGTTCTTCTCGCGGTAACGGACGGCGAGGACGCTCTCCGAGAACTTGATGGCCATGCCGACGACGGCGATGACCCACATCCAAAAGATGGCGCCCGGCCCGCCGAACATGATGGCGGCCGGTACCCCGATGATATTGGCGGCACCGATCGTCGAAGATAAGGCTGACGTCAACGCCTGGCGGGGACTGATGTCACCTTCACCTTTTGGTTTTTTAAAGACACTGCCTAACGTTTGTTGCATTATGTAGATGGGGTATCGGAATTGGAAGAATCCTAAACGAATCGTCAAATAGAGTCCAGACAAAACGAGTAACGAGATGATTGGCACACCCCATAGCCAATCTGAAATTGTCGTCACCACAGTCACAAGTTGTTCCACATCACCACTCCTATCCAGTATTTTACTTATATATTGTTGCCTAACGAGACAGAGGCTAAACCCATTCTTTCAAATTAGAGGAGGAGACTTATATGAAACAGGTACAGCATCTTATCGTATCAGGCCGGGTCCAAGGGGTCGGCTTCCGTTACTTCGCGCAAGCGACTGCCCTTGAATACGGCATCACAGGTTGGGTCCGGAATTTGAATGATGGGACGGTTGAACTTCAAATCGAAGGAGACGCGGAGAGACTCGAATCCTATAAACGCGCCCTCTATGACGGGAATCGTTTTGTCGAGGTCGAACGGATTGAAGCGGAAGACACGACGGTCGAATCATTCCGGAAGTTTGATATCCGTTATTGACCATTTTTCTCATTTACAGCTAGTCAGTGAGTGCGACCAACCGATAATTTGTAAATTAAGGGAACGGTTCCATACAATAAATCCACATTTTAAAAAAATAAACATCATTTTTATGGATAGGGTGGTCAAAAAAATGAAAGTGTGTATAATGGAATAGACCAAGCGGTTTATTGTCAGAAAATTTAGTCATTTGATTCATTGGTAACACGGAAGGTATTACATGTATGTGGAGGTAGTTGTATGAAAAAATCGACATTATTCCCGTTAGCATTCACGATTTTCGCATTATTCTTCGGGGCCGGGAACTTGCTGTTCCCACCGATGCTAGGTGCGATGGCAGGACAGAACCTCGTCCCAGCCCTAGTCGGCTTCGTCATTACCGGCGTCGGGCTACCATTACTCGCGCTCTTCGCAGTCGCGCGGGTAGGCGGTGGATCTGACCAAATCGCTCGGTATATTCCGAAGCGACTTGCGCTCGTCTTGACGGGATTAATGTACGTGGCGATTGGACCGTTCTTCGGGATTCCACGGACGGCGGCAGTCACGTATGAGATGGGAGTCGTACCGTTCCTCGGTGCGCCATCTACACTCACGCTCGCAATCAGTTCAACTGTCTTCTTCGGTTTGACGTTCTTCTTGACGTTACGCGCTCAGAAATTGATTGAAGTCATCGGACGCATCATCACACCGATTCTCTTGCTCTTGCTTGCGGCAATCGGAATCACGAACCTTGTGGCTCCACTCGGGAAGCCGGTCGCACCAGCAGAAGGATATGAGACGTGGATTGGCGCTCTCGGGGAGGGCTTCAAACAAGGCTACTTGACGATGGACGTCTTCGGCGCTCTCGTCTTCGGCGCCATCGTGCTCGTCACGCTTAAAGCGAACGGGATGACGGACCAGAAAGAAGCATCTTCACTTCTTCGGACGTCTGGAATGCTCGCTGTCACGTGTTTGATGCTCGTCTATATCTCGCTCGGTTCGATTGGAGCGAACATGACAGGCCAAACAGGAACGACAGACGGAGCAAGCTTGCTTCAAGCGTTTGCAGGTTCATCTTTCGGACAAGTCGGAATGCTCGTACTCGGGGCTGCGGTCTTCCTCGCTTGTTTGACGACAGCGGTCGGACTCATCACTGAGTTCTCACGCTTCATCAGCAACACGTTCGAATCACTCAAGTATTACCAAGTCGTCATCGCGACGACATTGTTCGGCTTCATGATTTCACTCGTCGGACTTGGTATGTTGATTGAAATCGCAGTACCGCTCCTCACGCTCTTGTATCCGGTCATGATCGCACTCGTACTCGTCTCGATTACGGAGCGGATTCAACGCAACCCGCATGTCGCCATGAAGGCGACTGTATATACGGCCCTCGTTCTCTCGCTCTTCGAGACGACACACGGATTGGCGCCGTCAGCAGCAACAGCTTGGATCACGAACTTGCCGATGGCTGAGATCGGACTTGCTTGGGCAGTTCCAACATTAATCGTGTATGTGATCACACTGTTATTACCGAAAAATCGTTCCAACCAAGCACTCGCTCAATCACGCATCTCATAAGCAAGTGTTTGAACACCCATCCTCTGGTCAAGGATGGGTGTTTTGCTGTCTTATCGTTTGCTCATTTCATTCATCAACAAGTAAAATGAAAGGATGAAAAGGAAGTGACATACATTGACGACTAAACAAAAGAAACAATTGGCGATTCTCATGTTGAACATGTTCATCGCTGTAGCAGGATTCGGGATTATCATACCGATTATTCCTGATTATTTGAAGATGATTGGAGAAGGCGGCACCGCTGCCGGACTCATGATTTCTGTCTTTGCCGGGGCCCAGCTGCTCATGTCGCCGATTGCCGGGAAATGGGCGGATGTTTACGGGCGCAGGCTCATGATCATCCTCGGGCTCATCGGCTTTACCATCTCGATGGGCGTCTTTTACTTATCAGACAACTTGACCGTCCTGTTGATTTCACGGGCAATCGGCGGCGTCGGGGCCGCTCTCTTGATTCCGGCCATCTTTGCTTACGTGGCCGATATCACGACGCTCAAACAACGGGCGAAAGGGAACAGTTATATTTCCGCGGCAATGTCGCTCGGGATTGTCATCGGCCCAGGAATCGGTGGATTCTTCGCCGAATTCGGGTTGAAGGCACCGCTCTTGTTATCGGCGATCGTATCATTCGTTGCCGTCATCTCGTCAATCATTCTATTGAAAGAACCGGACCGTGAACCGTATGTCCAAACGAGTGAGAGTGAATCGTTACCGCGTCAACTCGTGTCGTCGACACGGAAACCGTATTTCTTCGTGCTCGTCATCAACTTGGTCATGGCGTTCGGTTTGATGGCGTACGAGTCGGTCCTCGGTCTGTTCGTCAGTGAGACGTTCAGCGCGACGCCACAACAGATTGCGGTCATGATCACCGGGACGGGAATCGTCAGCGTCATCGTCCAGCTGTTCGCGGTCGACCGTCTTGTCTCGCTGTTCGGTGAGATTAAAGTCGTGCTCATCTTTATCATGCTCGCTGCGCTCGGCTTCTTGTTCTCACTGTTTGCCGGGTCTTACACGATTTTCTTCGCGGTCACGTTGATTATCTTCTTGTCGACGTCAATTTTACGACCGGTATTGAATACGCTCGTATCGAAAATGGCAGATAAAGAGCAAGGTTTTGCGATGGGGATGAACAATGCTTATATGAGCATCGGGAATATCGTCGGACCGACGCTTGCCGGAATCGCCTTCGATATCGATATGCGCTATCCGTTTGTGATGGGGCTCGTCCTGTTGCTCGTGACGTTCGCGGGAACGTTGAATTGGTCGAAACGTAACACGGCGGCCACGTTCGAACAATAAGTTGAGGAGGGAATGTGATGATTTATGTCGGTGTGACGGGGTGGGGAGACCATGATTTACTGTATACGACCCCAGAAGAACGAAAACATAAACTGTCGACCTATGCGGGGCATTTCCCGACCGTTGAAATCGATTCCTCGTTTTATGCGATTCAACCGGTAAAGAATTACGAGAAATGGAACCAGGAAACGCCGGAAACGTTCCAATTCATCGTCAAAGTTTCCAGGGAAATGAGCGGGCATGACCGGGAACCGAAGCTGCCCCTCGCCGAGCTGTTCGAGCGATACAGGACGTCCGTCGAACCGCTGAAACAGGCCGGGAAGCTACGAGCCGTGCTCGTCCAACTCCCGCCCTGGTTTGATGTCTCGAAGCCACATCTCGATTATTTACGGACAATCCGTGACGAGTTGCGCGACTATGACATCGCCATCGAGTTCCGGAACCCGACGTGGTTCTCGGAGGCGTTCCGGGAGCGGACGCTCGCGTTCTTGGCGGAACAACGTTTCATCAATACGATTTGTGATGAGCCGCAAACGAAAGAGAGCAGCATCCCGTTCGTCCCGGTCGTGACCAATCCGGATGTGGCCGTCGTACGTTTGCACGGCCGCAACACCGCCGGCTGGCTTCGAAAACCGGGCATGACGAGCCAGGAATGGCGTCACGTACGCTGCCTGTATCGCTATAGTGAGGATGAACTGCAGGAGCTCGCCGCGGCCCTCAAACAAGTCGACGAAACAGCGAAGTCGGTGTACGTCTACTTCAACAACAACTCGGCCGGCGACGCGGTACCAAACGCCAAACGGTTGATTGAGATTCTCGGTGCCGAATATGAACTCGCCCCGAGCCAAATCAGTCTGTTCTAGGAAGGGGGATCGTCTTGAGAACGATTACGATGTTCCATTATAATGACTTACATTCGAAATTCCATAACTGGCCGCGGTTCGTCTCGTTTTTGAATGAGCATCGGACGGACGAGACGCTCGTCTTCGATCTCGGCGACCATGCCGACCGCACCCATCCGGCGACAGAAGTGACGCGCGGACAAGTGAACGTCCGACTGCTCAACCGGATTCGACCGACGGCGGTCACGATCGGCAATAATGAAGGCATCACGTTCCCGCACGACTGGCTCGCCCATCTGTATGACGAGGCCGCGTTCCCAGTCCTATTAGGGAACGTCTATCAAGCAGCTGGTGAACGGCCAGAATGGGCGTCGGAGACGCTCATCGTCGAACGAGAGGGAATTCAGATCGGGCTGTTCGGGGTGACCGCGCCGTATGAAGAGCTTTATCCTGAACTCGGTTGGGCCATCGAAGCACCACACGGGGCAACGGCGCGTGCCCTCGAGACACTTCGAGACTGCGACGTCATCATCGCGCTCAGCCATCTCGGCTTTTACGCCGACGAGCGGCTCGCCGAGGCGTTCCCAGAAATCGATGTCATCCTCGGAGCCCATACCCACCACGTACTCGATGAAGGTGTCGTCACGAACGGCGTCCTGATCGCGCAGGCCGGTAAATACGGACAGTACGTCGGGCAAATCGAGTTGACCATCGAAGGAAAGCGGGTCATCGAGAAACGGGCTTGTCTCCACGATGTATCGGAGCGCGAACCTGATGAAGCGACGGTCGCGGTCCTAGCCGCAGAATATGGTCAAGCAGAGCGTCTGCTCGATGTGACGATTGCCGAGACACCAGGTTATGAAAGTGACTGGTTCGGTCCGTCAGCCATCGGAGACCTATTGGCGAGCGGACTCGCGGACTGGTGTGACGCCGAGTTGAGTATCATCCCATCCGGTGTCTTGTTAGAAGGTTTGCGCCCGGGCCACGTCACGCTAAATATGTTGCACCGGATTTGTCCGCATCCGATCAACCCTTGTCTCTTGACGCTTGACGGGGCTACCCTCGTCCGATTTTTGAACGACGTCCAAGAAGATGCGTTCACGACAATGCATGTCCGTGGCCTCGGTTTTCGCGGGACGGTGCTCGGTAGCCCGATCCTCCATGGAATCGACAGCCGACACGGTCGCTATTCGATTAATGGTGAGGAAATCAAGCTAGACGGGACGTATCGTGTCGTCACGGTCGACATGTTCACGTTCGGACCGCTTCTTCCGTATTTGGCCGATCAGCCGAAGCGTTACTTTATGCCGGAACTGCTGCGTGACGTGTTACGCGAGACGATCGTGACCCGTCATAATGCCATCCGAAAAGGATAGGGACGGGACCGGTTGGCATGCTATGATAGAACAGTGGAGGTGTGAAACATGATTAGAGTGAATCGCCACGGCTATACCGTCATCGAAGAGAAGCGTGACGGTTTTGACGAGGAAGCGTTCATCGCACGCTATAGCGACGTGCTCGATAAATACGATTATATCGTCGGCGATTGGGGCCACGGACAACTTCGGTTGAAAGGGTTCTATGAGACGAAGTCCAAGTTCGCGACGTATGACAATCGAATCGATCACGTGATGGATTACGTGTATGAATACTGTAACTTTGGGTGCCCGTTCTTTGTGCTCAAAAAAGAGACGGAAATCGATGAGGCGGAAGACGGTCCAGTATTCGGCGGCACGAAACAACCGCTCAAACTGAAACGCAAATTCAATAAATCGGAAGAAGCCGAGCCTTCGACCGGAACATGACGCGCTGATGACATCAGCGCTTTTTTTATTACATTTATTTTCCAAATGTTTCTTTTAGGTGAAAAGACGGTGTGACAGGTTTAGGGATAGGAAAATTGTGATAACTTATATTTAAGGTTATTAATTCTGTTCGGGTTTTTGTGGGTTTTTGGAAGTGAGGTGGAAGTATGCAACACGTACAAACGGCGACTGTCGGTGACCGCGATGACGTCCATAATCGAATCCATAATTTCGGCTTGGGCCTACTGGCAATGTTGTTCTTCGGGTTCGGGAGTATCATGACGTTTTACTTCACCGCCGCAGTCCTGATCTATGAGGTTGTCCACGTTTTGCTGATCCGCCGCTTTGAATATCGTCAGGCGTTTCTGAGAAGCCGTCTCTTTAAAATCATTTCATGGACGGCAGTGACCACAGGTGTGCTCTTATTTATCGTATCGATGTCCCAGTTTTTCATGGGCAATGTCATGTATTGAAGGGGAGGGGAAAAACCTTTTCCCTTTTTTCGTGTTTTTTGAAACTTTTCATGAAGGGATGACGTACACTGAGGAGAGAACTCAAAAAAAAGGATGATGAAAATGACTGCACAACTTAAGCAACATGCACAACAAATGTTAACTGGAAAGCGTTGGTTACTCGCCGGCCTTTTGATTTTATTCGTCGTCTTGAACGGGATTCCACAATCGTTCGCGCCTCCTGTAGACCCAGAAGCGGTTCCGACAGCAGCGGACACAGGACTTACGTTCTTGTCGCTCCTCCTCACGTTATTGATCGCACCGCTCGCGGTCGGTTGGTCATGGCTCGTTCTATCTGTATCGCGCGGTGACAAGCCGGTCGTCGCGACATTGTTCGAGCCGTTCCAAAAGGGATACGTCAAGCACGTGCTCGCCCCGTTCTTCATGGGACTGTTTATCTTCCTTTGGTCATTGCTCCTCGTGATTCCGGGAATCATTAAAAGTTTCTCGTATTCTCTCACGTATTACATCTTACGTGACCAACCGGAATTATCGGCTCTCGAGGCGATTACCGAATCACGTCGGATGATGGACGGCCACAAGATGGATGCGTTCAAACTCGTCCTCTCGTTCATCGGTTGGTTCCTTCTCGGGATCATTACACTCGGTATCGCTTTCTTGTACGTCTATCCGTACTTCACGACGACGTACGCGACGTTCTACGACTCGCTTCGGAAAGCGGAACAACCGCAGACGAACCATGTCGGGACTGATTTTGAACAAGGGTTCTAAACGAAAACCTCCGCTCACGATGAGCGGAGGTTTTGATTATGCGTTGACTTCTTGTTTTTGGAGGTATGGCTTGAGCGATAACGTGTGCTCGGCGACGACTTTACGAATCGTCTTCGTCTTCGATCGCATGACGAGTGACGTCGTCTCGACAATATCGTCCGTCAAGAATTTTACGCCGTCCAGCAATTCGCCCGATGTGACGCCTGTCGCCGCAAAGATGCAGTCGTCGCTCTTGACGAGGTCGTCAAGCGTGAGCAATTGGAGCGGGTCCTCGATGCCCATCGAGATGACACGTGCCGTCTCTTCTTCATTCATCGGGTGGAGGCGTGCCTGCATGTCGCCACCGAGCGCTTTGACGGCCGCTGCCGTGATGACGCCTTCTGGTGCGCCGCCCGTACTGATGAAGATATCGATCGGGTTCGACTTGACGGCCGCTGCGATTCCCGCCGAGACGTCGCCGTCTTCGAACAGCTTGACGCGTGCGCCCATGTTCATCGCCGCTTGACGGAAATGTTCATGACGATCACGGTCTTGCATGATGACGGTCACTTCCTCGATGCGCTTGCCGTTATAAAGGGCGGCTTTCTCGATAATCGACTCAAGCGGTTCGTCGAGTGAGACTTTGCCTTTTAAATTCGGGCCGACGACGAGCTTATCCATATACATATCTGGTGCGTGGAGGAGGGCGCCTTTATCCGCGACCGCGATGACGACCATGGCGTCCCCGAGTCCTTTGGCGACGATCGACGTCCCTTCGAGCGGGTCAACGGCGATATCGACTTCTGGTCCGAACGTCGTCCCGAGACGTTCCCCGATGTATAGCATCGGTGCCTCATCGAGTTCACCTTCACCAATGACGACAGTTGCATCCATATTGATTGTACCGAGTACTTCACGCATGGCCGATGTCGCTGCGTCATCCGCTTCATTCTTCTGACCACGACCGATCCATTTCGATGAGGCCAATGCTGCTGCCTCGGTTGCTCGTACGATCTCTAACGCTAATTCTCGTTCCATAGTGTTGTACCCTCCACATGATATCTATTTAATGTGACATACTAATAGTTGTGTTAATCCGTGGATTAGTGTATCACAATTACGTAAATGATGTAAATAGGAGAGATTCTTTTCTCGAACGAGAAAAAGGATTACTATAGGAGGCAGGGGGGATTGCGATGTATTTTGTAAACAGAGAAAAGATTAACGAGACGTTGACCCATATGGAGACGATGCTCAGTCGACTCGACCAATTAGAGGGGGACGCGTTCACCATCGAGCTGGCGAAACAACGTTTGGCCGTTCACTTGATGGAGGGCGTGATTGACGTCGGCAACTCGATGATTGACGGGTTCATCATGCGTGACCCGGGCAGCTATGAGGATATTGTCGACATCTTGCTCGACGAGCGTGTGCTCGACGCCGAGACGGCGGAAGCGACGAAAGCGCTCGTCGGATTACGGGCGCACTATGTCAGGGAGTTCGTCACGGCAGATTCGGCCCGGTTCGACGCCTGGGTCGACCGTGATAAATCAACGTTCGAGGCATTCCCAGAGCAGGTCCGACGCTATCTCGAGGTGGAGCTCGGTCCTGTATCAGCATTTTTACCAGAAAGCGAGTGATTGGATGAATCCGATTAAAGGATACTTATTTGATTTAGATGGCACGATGTATGCGGGGACGGCCCCGATTCAAGCAGCGGTCGATTTCGTGAATCGACTCGAGGCGACCGGCTTCCCATACTTATTCGTCACGAACAACGCGTCGATGACGCCGGAGCAAGTGGCGGATAAACTTGTCTCGATGGGAGTGCATGTGACGCCTGAGCACGTATTGACAAGTGCGATGGCGACGGCCCGTTATATCGAGAAGATGACGCCAGGGGCGACGATTTACATGATCGGGGAAGATGGCCTGCGCCTGGCGCTCGAAGAACGCGGTTTCCATGTGACGGAAGAGGCGAAGGCGGATTACGTCGTCGTCGGGCTCGACCGACACATCACATACGAAAAGTTGGCGAAAGGCGCGCTCGCGATCCGCTCCGGCGCTCGTTTCATTTCGACGAACGGCGATATCGCCATTCCGACCGAACGCGGCTTTTTACCAGGGAACGGTGCGCTCACGTCCGTCTTGACGGTGACGACGGAAAAAGATCCGTTCTTTATCGGCAAACCGGAACCGGTCATGGTCGATATCGCGCTTGAGATGATTGGTCTCACGAAAGAAGAAGTCGTCATGGTCGGGGATAACTACCATACCGACATCTTGTTCGGGATCAACGGCGGGATTCGGACGCTCCACGTCAACTCCGGCGTGCACGGTCCGGCTTTCATCCAGGAGCAAGAAAAACTCCCGACCTATATGGTCGAGAGCTTGGACGAATGGACGCATGCATGAAAAAAAGGGATGACATGATTGTCTCCCTTTTTGTTTAGAATACTTGTTCGACTTCAACGATGCCAGGTACTTCTTCGATGAGCGCGCGCTCAATCCCGGCTTTCAATGTAATTGTTGAAGATGGGCAGCTGCCGCATGCACCCATCAAACGAAGTTTGACGATGCCTTCTTCTACATCAACGAGTTCGACGTCACCGCCGTCGCGAAGCAAGAATGGGCGTAATTTATCGAGTACTTCTTGGACTTGCTCAAACATTTCCATGGTATCTACCCCTTTCTGGTTCTCTTTCATTCTAGCAAGTTTGAGATTGTTTCTCAATCATTAACGCTGAGCGTTTTGTGACGATGCAGCTTCTTGATTTTTGTATAATAGGAAAGAAGAGGGGGAATGGATATGAAAATCACGGTATATGGGGCCGAAGTACAGTGTGCGAGCTGTGTCGGGGCGCCGAGTTCGATTGAGACATACGAATGGTTGCAAAGCGTATTGGCACGGAAATATCCGAATCAGGCGTTTGAGTTCGAGTATATCGATTTTGAGACGGCGGACGATGACATCGCCGAAGCGATCAAGCAGGACGAGTGGTTCTATCCGCTCGTGCTCATCGATGGGGAAGTGGTGGACGAAGGGGTCGTCCAACTACGGAAAGTCTATTCGGCCATTGAACAGACGACAGCATGAAAAGAGTCGAGCGACGATTGTCGTTCGACTCTTTTGCGTTATAGAAGCTGGAACGACGACGTCGCCGAACCTGCCGTGTAACCAGTGAGCGTCGCATCAGATTTTACTTGATACGTCCCACGTTGTGACGAAGAGCTTGTCGAGAGCGTGAACGTGATGGCGCCCGTTGAACTTGTCTTGCCTGTTCCTGTGAGCGTCGCGCCGTTTGGCTGTGTGACCGTCACACGGACGTCGGCGTTCGCGACCGCTTGGCCGTTCGAATTCCGGACTGTTGAAGAAATCGAGACGACCTCACCAGCGTAGTAAGTTGATTTCGATGTCGATACTGTCGTCGTGAGCGCTTGGACCGGTTGCGTCGTGCCGCCAGACGTCGGTGCTTGCACGAGTCCGTTCCCGAACCAGGTGTCACGGCCGGCCGTTCCGAGGTCGATCGAATCTTGTGACAGTTTCGTGCGGAGTTGCGAGCTCGACAACGTCGGGAACGCTTGCTTCATGAGTGCGAGGTTACCGGCGACGTAAGGTGTCGCCATCGATGTCCCGCTCATTTGACCGTAGCCGCCGTTCGCGAGTGTCGAGTTGATGCTCACACCTGGTGCCGCGACTTCGACCGTGCTACCTGTCGCCGAGAACGAGGCGCGGTTGTTGTTGATGTCCGTCGCCGCGACGGCGATGGCCGAGCTGTAACGGGCTGGGTAGTTGACGAGGTCACCTGTACCGTCAGCGCGTCCGTTGTTACCGGCTGCCGCGACGACGAGGATACCCGCGTTATTGGCGCGATCGACGACTTGTTGGAGCGTCGTCGATGGACTTGTCGTCCCGAGACTCAAGTTGATGACGTCCATATCGTTCGTGATCGACCAGTCAATCCCGGCGATGATACTCGAGAGGCTACCACTACCGTTGGCTTCGAGTGCTTTAACGGCATAGATGCTCGCCTCATGGGCAATCCCGACCGTTCCGATGCTGTTGTTGCGGGCACCGATAATCCCGGCGACGTGCGTACCGTGACCGTTGTCATCCGCGTATGAGCTCGTGACTGTACTGAACGAGGCACCACCAGAAATCGTCAAATCAGGGTGCGGCGAGATTCCGGTATCAACGACCGATACTTTCACGCCTTTCCCGGTGTAGCCACTCTGCCAAGCTGATGGAGCTTTCAACTTTGGAATGCCCCAGTCTTGCGTCTGATTTTCGATTTGTACCGTTTGATCGACTTCCACGTGGGCGACGTTCGGGTTGTTCTTCAAGCCATTCAAGGCAGCCTTCGGTACTTCGAGCGCTGCGGCCGGAATGTTTTTGTACTGTTGGCGAACTTCCATGCCTTCAATCGAGAGCGGGATGTTTTTCGCCGATTCCTTGAAGACGACGATGACACGTTCTTTCTCTTTGTTCGGGGCGGCTTCTGCGCCTCCTGGAACGGTTGACAAGACGAGCAGTGAGGCGAGGGCAGTGCTGCAAACTTTTTTCAACTTGTTTCCTCCTTCGGGTTATGTAGGCGAGGTGACGCGATGTCGAACTGCCGTGCCCATAGAGTAACAAGTTTTCCCATAGGGTAGAATATGTCAATGGAATTAAAAATCTGAATATTTAGATAAGGATACAGGGGATTCAGATACAAGACTTTTGACTCAAGGAGATGGCAGCAGAACGCCAAATCGAATCTGATAAACAAAAAAACGGGTGACCCTAAAGGTCGACCCGTTCATGTTATTTAATGACTTTATGTTTCCAAAGAATTCCGGACTTGAGCAGTCGAGCGACTTTTCCGGTGAGGGACTGTTTGCCCATGAAGACACCGAAGCCGGCCTTCTTCCCGAGCGAGCCGAGCGTTCCTCGGAGTTTGATATCCGGTAAATCCGGATAACTGACGCCTTTCCATTTACAGAGCAACACTTGGACGATCTGTTCCGCTTGCGCTTCAGCGAGTTGACCGGAAGGTGCATACGGAAGGCTGGCGTTGTCTCCGACGACGAAGATGTCCGGCTGTTCCGGGACGTAATGGTGCGGTGTCAATTTGACGCGCCCGCCGCCATCGAGTTCCCACCCTTGATTTCGGACGACGGCGACCGGTTGAATCCCAGCCGTCCAAACCGTCAAATCAGACGGGAAGTGTTGCTCGTGATTCCATAGGCCGTCGGCGTCGACCCGGACGATATTCGACTGGTTGATGACCTCGACGCCGTGCTCTTCGAACCAAGACTGGACATACATCGAGACGCGGCTCGATAGGAACGATAAGACCGATGGGCCACGGTCGAACAAACGGACCGTCAAATCAGGACGGCTCTCGCGCAGCTCGCTGGCGAGTTCGACACCCGATAATCCAGCACCGACGATTGAGACGATTGAACCGGGCGACAGACCGTTGATGGCTTGTTGGGTCTTACGTGATTCTTCTAACGTTTGGATGCTGTACGTGAACTCGGCGGCGCCAGGCACGTTGTGATACTTGTCCTCGCATCCGAGTCCGATGACGAGGTCGTCATACGGTACTTTTTCACCGCTCGCGAGCAGAACCATCTTGTCTCCAGCGTCGATATCGGTGACTTGACCGTATATGTAATCGATCTCTTCTGGAAAATCGATACGGATATCGCGATCCGATACGGTCCCCGCCGCAAGTGCGTAATACTCTGTTTTTAACCCATGGTAAGGTAGACGATCGATGAGTGTGATCGATACGTCCTTCAGCTGATGGCCGAGGACGCGTTCGATTACACGCATACCCCCGTAACCGCCTCCCAAGACGACTAATTTGCGCATAAAAATCCCCCTTTGTTACACTTCAACTGTATCATGTTATAATACGCCGTAGAAGAACCATTTTCCTGTTTTGAGGGAAAGGGGAAGGGTGAATGACATGATGAATCCGATCATTGAGTTCTGTGCCTCCAATTTGGCGATGGGCTCGCAAATCGCCCGGGCCAAACTAGAGTCCGATCCAGACCTAGATGTCGTTGAATACGGCTGTACAGGCTACTGTGGCGTCTGTTCGCTCGACTTGTTTTGCCTAGTCGATGGAGAGGTCGTGACGGGAGATACGCCAGAGCAACTCGTGACGAACGTATATGAAAAAATTGAAGAAATGGCTTGGTGAAAAAGTTTGAAGCAACTTCAAACTTTTTTTATTTTGACTGTTTTGACCCGTTGCATTTTTAAAAAGGGTCTGTTATATTCAAAGAGGTTCGAATGTAGGTTGTCTGACGTTTAACAACATAAAAAGAAAGCGTTTCAAACGGTAGGACACATCTCGATTCGGGTATATCACAATATCAGGTTTCCCCAATATGAAAGGAGCACAACACCAATGAATATCATGAGCGTGGTTGGTATTTTGGCACTAATTGGAATCGCTTACATCTTCTCAACCAACCGTAAAGCCATCAAATGGCGTACCGTTCTTGCCGCTTTCGCGGTACAGTTTACGTTCGCTTTCCTCGTCCTCTTCACATCAGCAGGACGTAGCGCGTTAGAATGGATCTCAGGAGGCGTTCAGAACGTCTTGAACACAGCAAATGACGGAATCGCCTTCGTTTTCGGTACAGCTGTAGGAGGGGACAACTTCGTCTTCGCATTCCAAGTGTTGCCGATTATCATTTTTATGTCTTCTTTAATCGCTTTGCTTTACTACCTCGGTGTCATGCAATGGGTCATCCGTATTCTCGGGACAGCCCTTGCGAAAGCTCTCGGCACATCACGTAAAGAGTCGCTCTCAGCGACGGCAAACATCTTCGTCGGTCAAACGGAAGCACCACTTGTCATCAAGCCTTACCTTCCGACAATGACACAATCGGAGCTCTTCGCCGTCATGGTCGGGGGACTCGCGTCGGTTGCCGGTTCGGTTCTCGCTGGATACGCTGCCCTTGGTGTACCGCTTGAGTACTTGCTCGCAGCGAGTTTCATGGCTGCACCTGCTGGTCTCTTGTTCGCGAAAATCATCGTTCCTGAAACAGAAGAGTATAATGATGATATCGAAATTGCTGAAGATGAAGAGGACAAAGCAGCGAACTTCGTCGATGCGGCCGCTCGCGGTGCGTCTGACGGTCTCTTCCTTGCATTGAATGTCGGTGCGATGCTTCTCGCGTTCGTTTCATTGATTGCACTCGTCAACTTGATTCTTGGTGGAATCGGCGGCTTGGTCGGATTCGACGGTCTCTCGCTCGAATTGATTCTTGGTTATGTGTTCGCACCACTCGCATTCGTCATCGGTGTACCGTGGGCTGATGCCGTTCAGTTCGGTAGCTTCCTCGGTCAGAAACTCGTCTTGAACGAATTCGTTGCCTTCTCAGAGTTCGCACCAATAATTGGAACGGGTGAGCTCTCAGCACGTACGGAAGCGATGATCGCCTTCGCACTCTGTGGATTCGCTAACATCTCGTCACTCGCGATCCTTCTCGGTGGTCTTGGTGGAATGGCACCGAACCGTCGGAACGATATCGCGCGCATGGGTGTCCTCGCGATTCTCGCAGGTACGCTTGCTAACTTGATGTCAGCCACGCTTGCTGGTCTGCTTCTCTAATCAAATACGATATACTCAGAGTGATCACTTCGGTGGTCGCTCTTTTTTTGTAGATGAATGAATAGCAAAACCCGACCGTATCGGCGGTCGGGTTCTACAGTCCGTGACGAGTCACGTCCACTTCTTGAAGTTTCGGCCAAGTGGCTTGCCAATTCTTATTTTGGATCCGCGCTTGATAAATGTGGTGATGCGGGGATCCGTCTGCAAATGCTGGGGTCGGTCGCAATTTCAGTCCAATGATGTCGTCAATGCCGTAAGGGGCAGCCAACTTCAACCGTCCGCTGTTGTCGAGGCTGACACCGATGGCCGTGACGGTCTCGGGGAAGTGGGTCAAGGCGTCGGTCGCAGACTGATAGGGTGGCAATTGATTGACCAGGTGCATGCGGGCTTGGTTTTTGACCGACCAAGGGACGTTTGGTAACAGAGCGTATAGTTGTGCCTCATACTCTTTTTCGATTGCTTCGTCGTTGTGAGATTGGTCAAAGTAGATGACGTCGACATCTTCGGTCGGCGTCGGTACTGGATAGCCGTGCACGTCATCCCATATCTTCGCCCGTACGTATCCGGCACAGATCCACCAGTCGGGTAAATTGAGCGAAGCGACGGTCGTCAATAGACGCATCAATTCATCATCATTTTCTAAAAAAAGGGTCACCTCTTCAGTCGTGTTCAATCCATCTTCTCCAATCCTCTCCTAAGCATAACGTATCCAAATAAAAAGCACCTCGATCGAAATCGAGGTGCATGTCAGTTACGCTTGAAGTTGCATCCGCTGGCGTTCGATCCACGGCTTCAACTTGAGGAAGAGTGGGACGAACAAGGCGCTGATCAACAACGCTTTAATAAGGTTGAACGGCAAGATGCCATAGAGGACGAGGTCCGTTTTGACTGCCGGTTGCGCCATCTCGGTCATGCCGAAGAAGAACGCGTATGCTGGTAAGATGAGCAAATAGTTCAAAATCGCCAAGCTGAGTGCCATCGTGATTGTGCCGGCCACGAGGCCTGAAGCGAGCGCTTTATTCGTTTTACGTTTATGGTAGAACCATGCGACCGGATACATGAAAGCGACACCTGCAAAGAAGTTTGCGACTTCACCGACCGGAACGCCGCCACCGTTAAAGACATAGTAGAGGACGTTTTTTAGAGCGACGACCACGACGCCTGCGAGTGGGGAGAACACGATTCCGGCGACGAGCGCGGGAATGTCACTAAAGTCCACTTTTAGGAATGGTGGTAGGAATGGCAGCGGGAAGTTAAAGAGCATGAGGACAAAAGAAATGGCCCCGAGCATCGATAGCGTCACCAGTGTTGTCAATCGTTTGTTGCGCGTTGTTTTCATCAAAATCTCTCCTTTTGTCGCTCCTTGATGAATGGCACCCGTCGCATAGAAAAACCCGATTGTATCAAACAATCGGGAGAGTTTACGCGCATACGAAATAGATGTTCTCATCGGTGTTTAGACCACACCAAAGAAAACATCCGGATATCGGTCGGATGCCGCCATCTTCTCCCATCCAGACTATACTGTCGGCTTTCGAATCTCACGAAATCAGCAAGCAACGCCTTGCTCGCTCACGGGCTGAGAAGATCATGTCTTCAATACCGCCGGTCGGGAATTTCACCCTGCCCCGAAGATGGAACGATTTAATTTTTTTTGTTACAGTTTAGTTATACAAGATATTTCACAAAATCTCAAGTCAGTTGACTTGAAGTTAAGATAATGAAGGAGGAGTTCAGATGATTCATTTGACAGAGTCAGCTGCATTACAAGTCATCGATATGATGAAACAGACAGAACACCCCGAAAATCAGTACTTGCGCATCAAGGTACAAGGTGGGGGATGCACCGGCCTCTCGTACGGGATGGGGTTTGATGAAGACAAGACGGATCGAGATATCCAGTTCGACCATCACGGCGTCCGTGTCATCGTCGCTGAAGCCGATCATGGCGTCGTCGATGGCCTCGAGATTGACTATAAGCAGTCGATGCTCGGTGGCGGGTTTACGATTAAAAACCCGAACGCCATCGCCACGTGCGGATGCGGTTCGAGTTTCCGGACGGCGTCGAACGCCGGGACACCTGGAGATTGCTAAACGAAAGGCCAATCATATGGACGATTGGCCTTTTTTTGGTTCAGTCGTTTTCTTCCATCAAAATCAAGCGAATCACTTTTGACGTCGCATCCAATTCGATGTGATGTTGCCAAGGGCGGAACGCCGTGATTTTACACGTGTCGGTCGTGATTTGGAATGAACAGACGCTCTCTTCTTCTTGGTCAAGGACCGAGTAGCGGCTGAAATCCGATAAACTTTGGTAGATGGCGTATTGCTTCGGTAACTCACACGTCCATCCTTTTTCTAACATGATTTGATGCATGGGCCTCGCCTCTTTCTTTTCTATATATATAAGAATAACAAAAAAATTCAAGGAAGTGGAAGATTAGGCGAGAGGATGCAAGGGAAAATGAAAAGAGATGTCATTTTTATGTAGGAGGGGTAGGGACGATGAGAAAAGTATTGATATTCGGCGGGTCACGTTATTTCGGAAAGCGATTGGCACTTCGGTTGGCGGAAGCTGGGGATGATGTGACGATTGTGACGCGAGGACAACTCCAAGTGCCCGAGGCGGAAGGAATCCGTTCGATCAAAGGAGACCGACAATCGGTGGCGACGATGAAAGACTTGTCGCGCGATCATTATGATGTCGTCTATGACAATATTTGTTTTAACCCATATCAAGCGAAAATCGCCTCGGACGCCTTCATGGACCAAGTCGGCAAATATGTGCTCACGTCGACGATGTCCGTCTATGCACCGGGTGCCGATTTGAAAGAAAGTGACTTCAATCCGCTCCACCACGACTATCATCTCGAATCCGAACATGACTATGGTAAAGGGAAGCGGGAAGCCGAGTCCTACTTCTTCCATCGCGCCTCATTCCCGGTCGCGACCGTCCGTTTGCCAATCGTCTTGGGCCCGGACGACTATACGGACCGTCTCAAGTTTTATATCGATGCTGTCCGTCGAGAAGAGCCGGTCGTCCTGCATCATCCCGAAGCGAAGATGGGCTTTATCTCAAGTTTTGAGGCAGCGGCCTTTTTAGAATGGGTCGGTCGGGCCAACGTGTCCGGACCGTTCAATGCGGCGAGTGAAGGGATCATCTCACTTGGGGCGCTCATGGAACGGATTGGCCATCACTTAAATAAACCCGTCCAAATCATCAAAGACGGCGAGTCGTCGCCGTACGATACGGACGTCGACTATTACATGTCAATCGCCGAGGCGAAAAAGGCAGGTTTTGTCTTTACCCAACTCGATGACTGGGTCGACCGGGTCATCCTCCAAACAATCCGAAAATGAAAATGGCCCTCATCATCGCGATGAGGGCCACATCTTTATTTCCCGGCGAATACCGAAGTCGAATGTTGCGGGTGACGCGCTGTCGGGTCGACGAGCTGCTTCACTTGGTTGATGGCAATCGGAGCTTCTCCGAAGCCTGTCGCAATCAATTTTACTTTTCCTTCGTACGTGGCGATGTCACCACACGCGAAGATGCCGGCGACCGTCGTCTCCATCCGCGAGTCGACGCGGATCGTGTTCTTCTCGAACTCCATGCCCCAGTTTTTGATTGGGCCGAGCGATGAGACGAAACCGTAGTTACAGATGAGGTCATCGATCTCGACGAATTTCGATTCGCCGTCCTTGTCTGTCAATTCGACCGACTCGATGTGCGTCTCACCTGAAAGTGATTCGATGTTATATGGCGTCCAGACGTTAATCGTCGACGCTTTCATCTGTTCGACCGTATGCTCGTGGGCACGGAACCGGTCGCGACGGTGGACGATATGGACTTCTTTGGCAATTCCTTCGAGCATGAGTGCCCAGTCGACAGCCGAGTCGCCGCCGCCGGCGATCATCACGCGTCGATCACGGAATTTCTCCATGTTGTCGACGAAGTAATGAAGGTTCGCATAGTCTTCACAACCATCGAGACCGAGTGGTCGTGCGGCGAATGCCCCGTTCCCAGCCGTGATGATGATCGCTTTCGTATGGTACTCGTCTTTATTCGTCGTAATCTGGAACGTGCCGTCCTCGAGACGCTCGACTGTTTCAACTGTCTCCCCGAGGCGGTAGTCCTGTTCGAACTGATCGGCTTGGGCTTTCAATTGGTCAATCAAATCTTGGGCTTTCACTTTCGGGAAGCCGGCGATGTCGTAAATATATTTTTCTGGATACAGTGTCGACAATTGTCCGCCGAGTTGTGGCAAACTTTCAATCAACGCCGTATCGAGTTGGCGCATACCTGCATAAAATGCGGTGAACAGTCCGATTGGGCCGCCACCGATGATGATCACATCTTTCGTCGATTTCATCGAATTCCTCCTCAAAACGTATACATCTATTATAGTGACAATCGTGAATTAAATCCATTCTGTACAAACATGCTACACATTCAAAAAAAATTCAAGAAGATATGCTTTTCCATTGAGAAAACAAAACAAACAGCGTACAATGAACGAGAAGCAATTGTGAACATTGGTTGAACAAGGTTTAGGCTTTATTGTGAACACTCATGTGAAAAAACACACAACATGGTTGTTCAAGAAAACAAAACTATCAAAACAAGGTGGAAATGAACATGAAACGACCTAACATTGTTATTCTTGGCGCAGGTTTCGGTGGACTCATCACAGCGGTCAACCTCCAGAAGACGCTCTCAGCTGGCGACGCGAACATCACGCTCATCAACAAGCATGATTACCATTACCAGACGACGTGGCTTCATGAGCCAGCGGCCGGAACGATGAAACCGGATCAAGCTCGCATCTACATCAACGACGTCGTGAACCCGTCACGTGTGAAATTTGTCAAAGGGATCGTCGATCGCGTCGATACTACGGCAAAACAAGTCTTGCTCGTAGACGGTTCAGCCGTTGAATATGATTATGTCGTGTTCGCACTCGGCGGCGTACCTGAAACATTCGGTATCCCTGGCCTTAAAGAGAACGCGATGACAATCAGTTCATTGAACAGCGTCCGTAAAATCAAAGAACATATCGAGTACTCGTTCGCTCAATATAAAACGAACGGTTCAGCTGACCGCTCGTACGTGACGATCGTTGTCGGTGGCGCAGGATTCACAGGAATCGAGTTCCTCGGTGAGCTCGTCAACCGTGTGCCTGAGCTTTGCAAACAGTATGACGTGCCACGTGAAGCGGTTCGCATCGTGAACATCGAAGCCGCTCCGACTGTACTTCCTGGTTTCGACCCAGAACTCACGACGTACGCGCAGAAATGGCTCGAGCGCAACGGCGTCGAGATGAAACTCGGCAACGGCATCAAAGGCGTTGAGCCTGGTGTCGTCACATTCGGTCCACTCCAAGGCGACACGACAGAGACGATTGAAGCGAACACGATTCTCTGGACAGGTGGCGTCAGCGGTAGCCCGATCGTTGAGAAGTCTGGCTTTGAAGCGGTCCGTAACCGTGTCATGGTCGAGGCGGACAACCGTGCCCCTGGTCACGACAACGTCTTCATCATCGGTGACTGCTCGGCTGTCATGGATCCGGTCTCAAACCGTCCATACCCGCCGACTGCGCAAATCGCGACACAACAAGCGCACAACGTGGCGAAAAACATCGCAGCACTCATCAACGGGAAATCAACTTCGAAATTCACGTATGAGAGCAAAGGGACAGTCGCATCACTTGGCCATAACGACGGCATCGGCATCGTCATGGGCAAAAAGATCTTCGGTCGCAACGCTTCATTCATGAAGAAAGTGATCGACAACAAACACTTCCTCGAATTGAAGAAGTACGGTCTCGTCCTCAAAAAAGGTAAATTCTAAGCCATATATCTGAGTGGCCCGCTCATAGGAGCGGGTCACTTTTTTATTGTCGGTGGCGTACGGTTCACCTTTGACCTAAGCGCAAACGATTCGGTATAATAGACAACGGGAAAAGGGGGCAATCGCATGCATATTATCCAGGCTGTCATTGGGGCGATTCTTTATTTGGTCATCTTCTTCAGCATCGGCTTCATTTTGAACATGCTGCTTAAAAAAACATGGACGCTCGTGTTCATCTATCCGATTTTCGTCATTATGATGATTGATAACGTCAAGCTCTCGAGTTACATCACTGAGACATCGACAGCGCTCGCCAACGTTTACGAACGCGTGCTCGGCCTTCAGTTTCTGGATGTGTTCATGCTCGGTTTCGGGTTGCTCGGTGCGATTTTGGCTGGGGTCACGATTCGCTACTTGCGCAAGAGTGGTTATTCAATGTTTTAAAGACGACAGAAATGTTCGTCTTTTTTGTTTTCCGCCTACTTTTTTGGGGGATGAACCGATATACTTAGTACGAAACGATTATAGTGAGTAAGGGATGCGATACGAATGACATTACCGATGTATACGATCAAGAAAGTGTTGAATAATAGCGTTGTCATTTGCCAACATGATCCGGAACCGGAAGTCATTCTACTCGGGAAAGGGATTGGCTTCGGCAAGAAAGCGGGCGATCTCGTCGACCCGGCCAGTGTCCCGGAGAAAGTGTATCAACTGACGGACAAAGAAGAGCAATCGCAATATCGTGAACTCGTCAAACACGTCGACGAGGACTTTATTGCTTTCATGCAAGAAATCGTCGGCTTTATCGAGAACAACACCGGTAAAAAAGTCGACCAACATATTCATATCGGTTTGACCGACCACTTGTTCTTCACGATGAAGCGGATTGAACAAGGGATGGAAGTCACGAATCCGTTCTTGCTTGAGACCGAATCGCTCTATCCGAACGAGTACGCGCTCGCCGAACGTATCGTCGATATGATTCACGAGCGGCTTGACGTGTTATTGCCGGACGCGGAGATCGGTTTCATCGCGCTCCACATCCATTCGGCGACGACGTTCAAAAACGTCCTCGAGGTCAATCGACACAACCAAATTATCGGGCAGATCGTTCAGACGATTGAGAGTCGTTTGAACGTCAAAATGGACCGGAGTTCACTCGATTATAAGCGCTTACTTCGGCACTTAAGGTACGCCGTTGAGCGGGTTGCGACGGGTGAGATGGTGGAGGCCCCACAAAAAATTGAAAAGGTATTGCGCGAAGAATATCCGCTATGCTATAGTACTGCTTGGGAGCTGATGGGCATCATGGAACGCGAATTAAAGCGTCCGGTCCCGCGAGGTGAAGCGACATATTTGACGATGCATCTCCAGCGCCTAACAAGTAGATAACTGATACCACGTATCTTACGTGTTACTGATTCGATCAGGCATGAGTAAGGAGTGGAACGCAACGATTTCTCTATTAGGAGAGGTCTACGTTCTATACCTTATTCATGCCTGTTTCTGTTTTTATAAACGTTTATTATGAAAACGTTTAGATACGTCGGTTGTCTGACATCTACAGTCGTCTTTCCGCACGAAACAATCACAAAAAGGAGGATTTATCATGTTTAAGCAGATCTTTGGTGTTCTTCAAAAAGTCGGTAAAGCACTTATGCTTCCTGTTGCGATTTTGCCGGCAGCCGGTCTTCTTCTTGCATTCGGTAACGCGATGCAAAACCCGGCCCTTACATCACGCGCTGGTTGGTTAACGAACGAAGGCGTTGTGAAATTCGCTCAGCTCATGGAGCAAGCGGGTGGCATTATCTTCTCGAACTTAGCACTCTTATTCGCAGTCGGTGTCGCAATCGGTTTAGCAGGGGACGGCGTTGCCGGACTCGCAGCCATCGTCGGATTCCTCATCATGAACAAAGTTATGGGTGTTTGGCTCGAACTCACACCTGAAATCATCGCACAAGGTGATCCGGCTTACGCATCAGTACTCGGGATTCCAACGCTCCAAACTGGGGTATTCGGAGGGATCATCGTCGGTCTGATCGCCGCCTGGGCATATAATAAGTACTTCAACATCGAGTTGCCGCAATTCCTTGGCTTCTTCGCTGGTAAGCGTTTCGTCCCAATCGTTACTGCGGTATTGGCAGTTGTCGCTGGTTTCGTCATGCTTCTCATCTGGCCACCAGTTCAGCACGGCTTGAACACGTTCTCAAACTTCATGTTGACTGAAAACCGCACGTTCGCGGCATTCATCTTCGGTTTGATCGAACGTTCATTGATTCCATTCGGTCTTCACCACATCTTCTACTCACCATTCTGGTTCGAGTTCGGCTCGTACACGGATGCAGCGGGTAACATCGTTCGTGGTGACCAAGCTATCTTCTTCGCACAAATTCGTGATGGCGCTGAGCTCACAGCCGGTACGTTCATGACTGGTAAGTACCCGTTCATGATGTTCGGTCTTCCAGCAGCAGCACTCGCAATGTACCACGAAGCACGTCCTGAACGTAAAGCAGTCGTCGGTGGTCTCTTGGCTTCGGCAGCACTTACATCGTTCTTGACTGGTATCACTGAGCCGATCGAGTTCTCATTCTTGTTCGTTGCTCCACTCTTGTTCGCAGTACACGCAGTCTTCGCGGGCCTTTCATTCATGGTCATGCACATCTTGAACGTCAAAATCGGGATGACGTTCTCGGGCGGTTTGATCGACTACCTTCTCTTCGGTGTACTTCCTAACCGTACAGACTGGTGGCTCGTCATTCCAGTCGGTCTCGTGTTCGCAGTCGTTTACTACTTCGGATTCCGCTTCGTTATCCGTAAGTTCAACCTTAAAACACCGGGCCGTGAAGATGAAGTCGTTGAGCAATCAACTGCTACAGGTTCGGAACTTGCACAAGATATCCTCGTTGGTTTCGGTGGTTCACAAAACATCAAACACCTTGACGCATGTATCACACGTCTCCGCGTCGAAGTAAAAGATAAGAGCCAAGTCAACAAAGAAGAGTTGAAACGCCTTGGAGCAGCTGGTGTCCTTGAAGTCGGTAACAACATTCAAGCCATCTTCGGACCACGTTCGGATGCGTTGAAATCAGAAATGCAAGCGGTCATCGCTTCAGGTAACGAAAAGAAAGCTAACTAATTGAAGCTATAAGCCAATCCATTATGGGTTGGCTTTTTTTGTATGGGTGAAACGGTTTCAGCCTACTGGCAGATGGGGAAAAGTAAGTATTCTGACAAAAGGAGGGAACCATGATGTGGAAGAAAGTGTTTGGTGTTTTGCAGCGAATCGGGAAGGCACTCATGCTTCCGGTTGCGATTCTACCGGCAGCCGGTCTATTACTCGCATTTGGTACCGCGTTCCAAAACCCTGATCTCGTTTCGCTCTTACCTTTCTTGGCAAACGATTCACTCGTCCTCGTCTGGCAAGTTATGACAGATGCCGGGGATATCGTGTTTGCCAATCTAGGTCTTCTGTTCGCCGTCGGTGTCGCCATCGGGCTAGCCAACGGGGACGGTGTTGCCGGGTTAGCAGCTATCGTTGGTTATTTGATTATGAACAAGGTTATCAGCACGTGGAACGGTATTACCGCGGAAATAGCTCAAGGAGACCCGGCCTATGCCACGGTACTCGGGATTCCGACGCTCCAAATGGGGGTATTCGGGGGTATCATTGCCGGTTTGATTGCCGCATTCGCGTACAACAAGTACTTCAACATCAAGTTGCCGGATTTCTTAGGGTTCTTTGCAGGGAAACGATTCGTGCCAATCGCGACCGCCGCGTTCAGCTTATTGATCGGGATTGCCCTCGCCTATATTTGGCCGCCAATCGGTTCAGCGATCAACACGTTCTCGAGCACGATCATTGAAGCGAACGTCGCGGTCTCCGCCTTCGTCTTCGGTTTGGTCGAACGTTCACTAATCCCGTTCGGTCTGCATCACATCTGGTACTCTCCGTTTTGGTTCCAGTTCGGGGAATATACGAACCAAGCGGGGGATCTCGTCCAAGGGGACCAACGGATCTTCTTCGCCCAGCTTCGTGACGGGGTCGAATTTACAGCCGGTACGTATATGACCGGCAAATTCCCGTTCATGATGTTCGGATTACCTGCCGCTTGTCTCGCCATGTTCCATACTGTCCCGAAAGAACGTCGCAAAGACGTTGAAGGACTTTACTTCTCAGCAGCCCTCACTTCATTCTTGACGGGAATCACCGAGCCGGTCGAATTCTCGTTCGTCTTCGTTGCACCTCTTCTCTTTGGTATTCATGCCGTCTTCGCTGGACTTTCCTTTATGACCATGCACTTGCTCAATGTTAAAATCGGGATGACATTCTCGGGCGGACTCATCGACTATCTCTTGTTCGGGGTGTTGCCGAACCGGACAGCCTGGTGGCTCGTCATTCCAGTCGGTCTCGTTTTCGCGGTCATCTATTACTTTGGGTTCCGTTTCGCAATCACGAAGTTCGACTTGAAAGTACCGGGACGTGAAACCGTCGCTGAAGGCAAAGGCGCCCGCGCCGTCGTCGGAGATGATTTACCGTATGAGGTGCTCGTTGGACTCGGTGGACCGGATAACATCAAACACCTCGATGCTTGTATCACACGCTTGCGTGTCACTGTGAACGATGTCAAACAAGTCGATAAAGACTTGCTGAAAGATTTGGGAGCGGCCGGAGTGCTCGAGGTCGGGGATAACATTCAAGCCATCTTCGGTCCGAAATCGGATACGCTCAAATCACAAATCGCGGCCATCATCGAAGGCGGCGAATATAAACCGAAAGAAAAAGCTGTCATCACACCGGAAGCGGCCGAACATGCCGATCATCGATTCCTTGCCCCGATGTCGGGTGTCATCTTATCGCTTGACGATGTGCCGGACCAAGTCTTTTCGGGCCGGATGATGGGTGAAGGATTTGCCATCGAGCCGAGCTCGGGACAAGTCGTTGCGCCGGTCACCGGTCAAATCACCACGTTCTTCCCGACGAAACATGCAATCGGCCTACTCGCGGACGACGGACGAGAGATTCTCATCCACGTCGGACTCGACACGGTCAACCTGAAAGGAGAAGGCTTCGTCGCCAAAGTGAAAGAAGGCGACCGGGTCGAAGCAGGGGACGTCTTGCTCGATGTCGACCTCAACTTGATTCGTGACAAAGTCCCATCGCTCATCACGCCGATCATCTGGACGAACGGAGACGGCAAAATCGTCTTCGTCCCATTCGGAGAGACGGTCGTCGCCGGGGAAGCGCTCGACTTCAGAACGGATGACAAAGGAGCCGAGTAAACAAAAAAGAAGCTCTCGCAACCGCGAGAACTTCTTTTTTTGTGTTACTTCTTAATATCGAATTTTTCACTGAGGAAGTTCACGACTTCTTCAGCTGTATCCATGTTGAGGACGTCGTTGACGATTGCTTCTGTTTCCGACTTCGTCAAACGCTTCACGAGGCTACGTGCGCGAAGGACGCTTGAAGCCGACATCGAGAATTCGTCAAGACCGAGTCCGAGCAGGATTGGAATCGCAAGCTCTTCTCCAGCCATCTCTCCACACATACCGACCCATTTACCGGCTTTGTGTGCTTCTGTGATGACGTTGTGGAGCAAGTTCAAGATGGCCGGGTTGAACGGTTGGTACAAGTACGAGACTTTCTCGTTCATGCGGTCCGCTGCCATCGTGTATTGAATCAAGTCGTTCGTGCCGACTGAGAAGAAGTCGACTTCTTTCGCGAATTGCTTCGCCATGACGGCAGTCGATGGAATCTCGACCATCATCCCAGTTTCGTAGTTACCGACAGCAATTCCTTCTGTCTTCAACTTCGCTTCTTCTTCAAGCAAGATGGCTTTCGCAGCACGGAACTCTTCAAGCGTCGCGATCATTGGGAACATGATGGCGAGGTCACCGTGCGCTGAGGCACGGAGAAGCGCGCGAAGCTGTGTGCGGAACAAGTCCGTCTCTTCGAGGCAAAGGCGAATCGCACGATAGCCGAGGAACGGGTTCATCTCTTTTGGAAGGTCGAGGTAAGACAATTCTTTATCTCCACCGATATCGAGCGTACGGATGACGACTTGTTTGCCGTCCATACCTTCGATGACTGCTTTATAAGCTGTATACTGCTCTTCTTCCGTCGGGAACGTTTCCGAGTCCATGTAGAGGAACTCAGTCCGGTAAAGACCGATGGCGTCAGCGCCGTTTTTCAATACGCCTTCGAGGTCGTTCGGTGTACCGATGTTCGCTGCAAGTTTGACCTTGTGGCCGTCGGCTGTGATCGACTCTTCGTTGACGAGTTGTTTCAACTCTTCTTTATACGCTTCGAATGCAGCGCGTTTTTCGTTATATTCGTTGACGAGTTCTTCAGACGGGTTGACGAACACGTCGCCCTCTGTCCCGTCAATGACGACGAGATCGCCATTTTTGATTTCTTCGAGTGCTACTTTTGTACCGACGACGGCAGGGATCTCGAGTGAACGAGACATGATTGCCGAGTGAGACGTACGTCCACCGATGTTTGTCGCGAATCCTTTGACGTACTTACGGTTGAGCTGAGCTGTATCAGACGGCGTCAAATCTTCAGCGATGATGATGACTTCTTCTGAGATTGAGGCTGGCGTCATGAACGTGACACCGAGAATGTGCGCCATGACACGTTTCGTGACGTCACGAACGTCTGCTGCGCGCTCACGCATGTACTCGTTATCCATCGATTCAAAGATCATGACCATCATTTGAGCGACTTCATCGAGCGCCTTCGCAGCGTTCATGTGTTCGCTTTCAATTTTGTCGTTCACTTGTGAGACGATCTCAGGATCCTCGACGATGAGCAAGTGAGCCGAGAAAATCTCAGCCTTGTCTTCACCGAGCTCACGAAGCGTGATTTGACGGATTTCTTCGAGTTCTGTTTTTGACTGAGCGATGGCCGCTTGGAAACGGGCTTTCTCAGCTGCTACGTCCTCGATTTTGTTTGTCGGGATGTCGAATGAAGGTGTCTCCATGACGAATGCTTTCGCAACTGCGATTCCTGCAGATGCGCCAATACCTTTAATGTGTGACATAAGCGTAGTCCCTCTCTTCAAAGAAATAGTGGTTTCCAATGTTATCTCGTTAGTTCTTACCCGAAATGAAAAAGGAACTAACGAAAACCTGGAAGATTAAAGTAGCAACGGTCTACTACTAGGGGAAGCCTCGACCGAACAAAATGGCCTCGCCTCAACAGTGAGGGATGCCTGATTGCGTACTTTCTTATCCTATCATAAAATAAATCATCGTCACAACGAGGAGTTAACGCCTGAATTCGAAGAATTCATGACTCTTACGCATACTGTTTCATTATTTCGCCGAAGTTCGTTATGCTAACCATATATAAAGAAGGGAAGTGGCAAACATGTATCAAGTGAAGGATTTAGATTGGAACGGTTCATACGACACGATCGTCGTCGGAATCGGTGCGGCCGACACGATTGACGAAGGCCTCGATACGTTGTTTAACGGGCGCGTCAAGTCGCTCATCCAAGCGTCGGACATCTCGACGAAAACAGGGGAACTGTCCATCGTCCCGACGTTCGAAGGAACGGTCAAACGCATCCTATTCGTCGGTCTTGGACAACGCAACGAGAATACGCCTGAGAACGTGCGCAATTGGTTCGGGAAAGTCGCGAAACAAATTAAAGCACGCGCCTTCACAAACGTCGCGGTCGCGCTCGACACGTTCGGACCGAACACGGCGAAATTGTTTGCCGAAGCGTATGAGATGGCGACATATGAGCACCCTACATACAAATCTGAACCGAAGCCGGCGAAGTCAGACGTGACGATCACGTTGCTCGGTGCTGGTGTAGAGGAAGAGGCGTTGACGGGTGCCGCTTACGGACGCGGTGTCAATGTCGCACGGACGCTCACGATGATGCCGGCCAATATTTTGACGTCGGAAACACTCGCGGACTATGCGGTCGAATTGGCCGAACGTCATGGCTTCAGCCATCGCATCTTGGAGAAGGAAGAGATGGAGGCGCTCGGGATGGGTGCACTGCTCGCCGTCAATCAAGGGTCGACCATCCCGCCGAAATTGATTGTCCTCGAATACCACGGTGCAGGCGATGCAGCGCCCGTCGCCGTCGTCGGAAAAGGAATCACGTTTGATACAGGTGGTTACTCAATCAAGCCGAAAGACGGCATCGTCGGTATGAAAGGCGACATGGGGGGCGCGGCGACCGTGCTCGGCCTATTCGAGACGCTTGCGACGACGAAACCGAACGTGAACGTCATCGGCGTCATCCCATCGACGGACAACATGATCTCAGGGGACGCGTTCAAACCGGATGATGTCATCACGGCGATGAGCGGGAAGACGATTGAAGTGCTCAACACCGACGCAGAAGGTCGTCTCGTCCTCGCTGACGCAGTCACGTTTGCCAAGACGTATGAACCACAAGCCATCATCGATGTGGCGACGCTCACGGGCGGTGTGCTCGTCGCACTCGGCACAGAAGTGACTGGTTGCCTGACGAACGATGCGTCGCTCTACGGCGCCTTAGAAGCTGCGAGCCGAGAGACGAATGAACTCGTCTGGCAAATGCCATACTTCGACGTCTTCATTAAACAAGTCCGGAAATCAGAAGTCGCAGATTTGAACAACTCGCCGGGCCGTTATGGGCATATGATCTTTGGTGGCGCGTTCGTCGGTGAGTTTGTCGGCGACACGCCTTGGCTCCACCTCGATATCGCCGGGACGAGTGAACGTTCGGCGGCAAGCGATCTCGGACCAAAAGGACCGACTGGGGTCATGGTGCGCACGCTCGCATTGATGCTCGAAGAGTGGAAACGTTGAAGTCAGGATTGTTATTGATTGGCTTAGCCGTCGTCTCCGGACTCGGATACACGGCTTGGCCGAGTCAATGGTTGTTGGGAGTGACCGTCTTATGCGCGGTGCTCGGAATATTGTTTTTGATGCAGGAGGGACGACGTGGTCGGAGTAGGAATTGATGGCGCGCGCGGGAGCTGGGTACGAATCACGTACGACAGCATCTCGCTCTGTTTGACCATCTCAGAAAAGTTGGAAGATTTATTGATTGAAGGGGCCGTCCATTTTGTCGACATGCCGAAAGACTTGGCGACGATTGATGCGCCGGACCGGTCGTGTGATGCCTGGATGCGGTCACAACTGAAGCAGCGGAAGTCGTCCATCTTCACGCCGCCGATTCAAGACGTGCTCATGGAGGCGTCCTATGCCGAGGCGAATGCGAAGAGCCGGGAACTGGTCGGAAAAGGGATCAGTAAACAGGCGTGGAACTTGGTGCCGCGTATCCGTGAGTTTCAAACGATCACGGATGCAGATGTCTACGAGTCGCATCCTGAAGTGTGTTTTGCCGTCATGACGGGGAACGAGGCGGCCTTCAGCAAGAAGACCGAGGCGGGAGAGCTCGAACGGATCGAGTTGTTGCGCCGTTATTCGAACAGCTCGCCATGGAAATGGAAGATGTCGAACGTGCAAGTCGATGATATCATCGACGCCTGTATTTTGGCCGTTGCCGCCTATGAGGCGGGCACGACCGGGATGGTGACGCATCCGGACCAAACTGAAGGGGCACCGTTCGTGGCGGTGCCGAAGACAAAAGAGCGATGACGTGTCATCGCTCTTTTGGTGTCGTCGGCCCGATGACGAACTTCCACATATAGTGGAACACTTGGGCGTTATAGAGGGCTTTGAGCAGGACGGCCAATACCGGCCCTAAAATGAAGCCGAGTACACCGAACAGCTGGAGCCCGACAAAAATCGAGATGAGGGCGGCGAGCGGGTCGAGGCCGATGTGAGAGCCGACGATTTTCGGTTCGGCCAGATTGCGTTGCACGATAACGACGATATAGAGGACGACGAGCCCGATCGCGAGGAACCATTCGCCCGTGACGGCGGCATAGGCGGCCCACGGCAATAACAGCGTTCCGACACCGAGGTACGGCAACAAGTCAAAGATGGCCGCGAGCAGGGCGAACGAGAACGGATTGTCGACACGAAGGATGAACATGCCGATTAAGACGATTCCGAACGTGATCGAGATGAGCGTCAATTGCGCGCGGACGTAACCGAACAGTGCCGAGCGTAAATTCGTCATGACGAGCTCGAACTCCTTGAAGCCTTTTCGTTCATTCAAGCGAGCGATAGACTTCATATAATTCGGCCAGTCTTTCGTGATGAAGAACCAGGCGAGCACGATGACGATGAACAAGAGCAAGACGAGCGGCAACGCGCTCAAGATGTCCTGCAACAAGCCGGCGACACCTCGGGACAAGACGCCGATCGCGGCGCCGAGTTGGACACCGATTTCGGTGATGCCGCCTTCGAGCGAGTTCGCCTGTTCGGGGTTCAGCCGTTGGATGCTGTCGTACGCATCGTTGACCAACGGGGCGAGTTTTTCATTGAATAGGCGTTGTATGTATTCGGTGAACGTTTCAATCTGGGCAGGTAGTTTTTCGGCGGCGATCGTCAAGTAGCGAATGAGTTGCGTCACGACGATGGCGATGATTCCGCTGACGACGCTCATGACAATCAACAAAGAAACGAGTGTGCCGAGGGCACGTGGTAACTTGGTCTCACGCTCGAACCAATTGACGAGTGGAACCGTCAACAAGGATAACAAGAGAGCGAACACGAATGGATACGTGTACGTGAAGAGGACACTCAGTCCCCAGATGACGAAGACGAGGCCGATGATGACGAGCAGGAAACGAAGTAATTGCCATAGTCTGGCTGGCGACAAGATGCATAGCCCCTTTCTTAACAATTTGATTGAGCATAGTATACCACGCAGGCGGTAAATAAAGAGGATGGATAGGTGATTAAATATGAAGGAATTACAACGACGAATCGATCAAATGATTATTCATTTAGGTGGCTATTGGCGGCCATTATCGGGGTTGGCCCGACTGCTAGAAGAAGTCGGTGAAGTCGGCGGAGCATTGTATGCGAACGACCAATCGGCGCTACGGGAAGAACTGATGGACGTGTTCGTCATTTCGACGTGTCTGGCGAACCAGTACGCCATCACGCTTCAGCGTCAAGAGGCCGGAAATGGTAAGGAGGCGCAGGACAAGACGTACTATCGGCTCGTTCGTGAGGCCGGGGAAGTCGGACGGATTTTAAACGCCTATGAAGGGGACAAAAAACTGAAGGCGTCCGCGACGCCGGGTTCGTTGCAGCGACATATCGAGGCTGTCCAACGAGGGGTCCTCGACCTTGCGTCCCAAAACGACTTTGATTTATATGCAGCGATTGGCTCACTCATCGAAGACAAGTCATCCCGGGACTTCGGACGTTTCGACCATACCCCGGACCCGATCACGGAAGCGTCGGTCCGCGTCTATTCGGAACACGTCCAAGGACGGTATTGGGGTGGGGTGGCGGCTAAACCTTTCGAGGAGGCGAGCCGATATAGAGAGCGAGAAGGGCATTTGACGCGATTTTTAAAAATTGCCGAAGTGGAAGGGCTTGATGGATTCGTGATCCGTCAGCCAGAACCTCCGCTCCAAACAAACGGCTCGTTGACTGCAGCTTTCCAGCTCCCGGACTCTTTCGTGGTCGAGACCGAGCGGCATGGTGCCGATTCGTTCTTGATTGTTCGAAAACAAGGGTAAAAAACATTCCCCTTTTTTTGTAAAAAGTATTCATTATTTTTTCAAATATTTACTTTTTTAATAAAAGCAATGTGCTACTATGAAGGTGTTGTCAGTTGCGATGCGCGTAGAAGAAAGGAATATTTTGGATGGATATGAAGCTTTTTAAACTTGCCCTCATCATGATTGTCTTGTTGTTTTCAATCCAAATACCGTCAGCTGAAGCGGCTATTTTGGAAGGAGAAACAACTGTCAATCTGAATGTGCGCGCTACACCGAGCACGAACGGGAAATTGATTCAAACGCTAAAAAAGGGAACAAAAGTAAAATATGGAACTTATAACAAAGAGTGGAGCAAAATATATTTAAACAGTCGTACGTATTATGCTTCAGCACAGTATATCAAGCGAATCGCTACACCATCTTCGACCGTAACGAAGCAAGCGGCCACTTCGACAGGCGTGACCACGGTCAACTTGAATATCCGTGTGTCCGCCCATAGCAAAGCGACTGTCTATCGGACGCTCAAAAAAGGCACGACCGTCCAATATGCGGTCCACAACTCGTCTTGGGCAAAAGTGTATATCGGCGGCAAAACGTATTATGCGGCCAAAGCATACATTGCCCCGAAAGTCGTCACCTCGACACCGACCGTGACGAAAGAGGATGGTTATGCCAACCGGTCGTTGAAGCTGTTCGGTGAACGAAATCAACGGTCGACCGTATTGAAGGTGCTTCCGGTCAAGTCGAAAGTCGTCTCGAGCAAGTACAACACGAGCTGGTCAATCGTCTATCTCGGCAATGAGACGTTCTTCACGCCGACCGCTTGGATTACGTCGGGAGCGCCAGCCACTCCTCCGGTGACGACAAAACCGCCAGTAGTGAAAACGGATGGTTACGCGAACCGTGAGTTGAAGCTGTTCGGTCAGCGCAATCAACGTTCAACGGTGTTGAAGGTATTGCCGATTAAGTCGAAGGTCGTCTCGAGCAAGTACAACACGAGCTGGTCGGTCGTCTATCTCGGGAACGAGACGTACTACACGCCGACAGTTGGGATCACGACGGGTGCGCCTCCGGTAGCAAAACCGCCTGTAGCGAAGCCACCGGTCATTCAAAAAGTACAAGGCTATGCGAATCGGAATGCGAACCTCTACAAGAAAACGCTTCAGTCTTCACCGGCCGCTCGCGTATTGCCGAAGTATACGACCGTGACTTACAGTAAACATAATTCGAGCTGGTCGGTCGTCTATATCGGAACGGAGACGTTCTATACGCCAACGTCTTGGCTGACGGCTGGAAAGGCCCCGGCCGCCCCTGCGGCCACGCCGAAAGGGAAAGTGTACACGAATACACCAGGAGACGTGTTGAACGTTCGGGCGAGCGCTTCGGCGAGCTCGGCGGTACTCGGTCGCCTCGCGCACGGGACTCAAGTCGACCATTACGGTTCGGCGAACGGTTTCTATAAAATCAAGTACAATGGCCGCGATGGCTACATCTCAACGGCTTACGCGATGACGCTTAAACCGAATGCAACGAGTGGCGCCGTCATCGTCCTCGATGCGGGCCATGGAGGCGGTGACCCGGGAGCGGTCAATGGATCACTTTATGAGAAGACGATCGTCCTCGACGTGACGAAGCGGGTCGAGACGTATCTTCGGTCGAAATATGGATATCAAGTCCGGTTAACGCGCTCGACGGACGTCTATTTGACGCTCGATCAACGCGTTCAGACCGCTAAGACACTTCGCGGCAACTTGTTCGTCAGCTTGCATACAAACGCAGCGACGACGCCTGCGGCCAAAGGGGTCGAAACATTCTATTCGTCTTATTCGGCCCATAGCGCCAAGAGCCGTGTCCTGGCGACAAATATCCAATCCAATCTGATGGGGAAAATGTCTGGGATGACGAACCGTGGCGTCAAGACGGCGAACTATTATGTCATCAGTTATAATACGATGCCATCGGCCCTCGTCGAACTCGGCTTCATTTCATCTCCGCAAGACGTTACACATTTACGAAATAACACCTCACGTCAACGGATGGCAGAAGGTGTCGCGGAAGGTATTGCCCAATACGTACGCGCTTATCATTAAGCTTCATCCATTATAAAAATCCCCCGACTCATCGTGAGTCGGGGGATTTTGTGCTTACAGGTCGTCGAAGCCGTTGGCGTCGGTGACTTTCGCGTACGAGCGTGATTTTTGTTCAAAGAAGTCTGACTTGGTTGCGTTCAATGAATCATCTGAATAAGCGCGAATCCAAGGCATGACATCCTCATTGAACCCTTCATACAGATCGTTCAAGCCGATGACGCGGAGACGCTTGTTGGCGAGGTATTTGACGTAGTCGCGCATCTCGCTGACGTCGAGTCCATCGAGATCACGCAACACATACTCACACCATTCGATTTCAAGGTCGACGGCTTCCGCCATCGTGTTGTAGACGAACTGGCTGAAGCTACCGTCCGCGTCAATCTCCGGATTTTCCGTCAAGACGGCCCGGAGCAACTGGCTGACGAAATAGGAGTGCTGCATCTCGTCGCGCTGGATGTAACTGATCATCGTCGACGTGCCGACCATCTTCTGATGGCGCGCCAAGTTATAGAAGTAGGCGAAACCGGAATAGAAGTTGATGCCTTCGAGAATGATTGAGGCGACGAGCGATTTGGCAAACGTCTCGGCCGTTTGATCGGCGCGGAAGTCCTCATATAAGTCCAAGATGAATTGATTGCGTTTCATGACCATCTCGTCGTCCTTGGCGATATCGAAAATACGATTTTGTTCGCTGAGCGGGACGAGGCTCGAGAGGACGTAGCTATACGATTGGTTATGGACGACTTCTTGCTGAGCGATGACGGCGAGCACGGCGTGCACCGACGAGTCGGATGAGAACATCGACGACTCGAGGATGTAACGCGTCTGCACCGAGTCAAGGATTGACAGCAGACCGATGATGCGTTTGAAGGCATCCTGCTCGCGCTCCGTCAACTGTGGCCATTGCTGCATGTCTTTGGACATCGAAATCTCATCCGGGATCCAAAAGTTTGAGAGCAGTTGCTTATAGATGGTATAAAACTGTGGATAGGCGATGTCGTTCCAATTCACGATGGAACTCGTCTCGCCCCCGATAATGGCTGTCGCCCGGTTAGGATGTTTGGGCGACAGTAGTTTGATCTTTTGAATGTTCATGGACATATACTCCTTCTTCGGCGTTTCTAGCCAACCGTTCGGCCCAATGACGGACGTTGTACGGTTGATTGCGCGGTGATTGCTCGATTTTCAACGTTTCACCGGCGAGGGGGATCCCGTATTTCGAAAGGTGGTACGCCATCTCATCGACCGCTCGACAGAAGTGGACGAACATCTTGTCCCCGGTCCCGAATACGGCGGCTTGGCGAAGCGGCACGTCGAGCTCTTTCAAGACGAGCCGGAACGTGTCTTTCATTTCGTCCGGTAAGACGCCGTCGGCCCACGTGTACGATCCGAAATAGACGAGGTCGTACGTGGCGAGCGATCGGGCTTCGCGATGGCCGATGCGGTCCGCCTCGAACAAGACGACGCGGTCGCCCTGATTAACGTGGCTTTCCTGAATCAGCTCGGCGACTTCTTCTGTATTCCCACTCATGGAACTATAGACGATGGCGATGTGCATGGTCGTTCCCACCTTTCTGTTACGTGACGTTATGAAGCACACGATTCACATTCGTCGACTTCAACAGTCGTCGAACGCGTGTAGTAGATTGATTTCATTCCGAGCGACCACGCCTCGAGGTGCATCGAGAGGAGTTCGGTCGCTTTGACGTCGTTTTTGACGTACAGGTTGAAGCTGATTGCTTGGTCGATGTGACGCTGGCGCGCCGCGTTTTGACGGATGCTCCAGAGTTGATCGACTTCGAACGCTGATTTATAGAACCAGTTCGTCTCCGAGTTGAGGTCAGGGACCGTCACCGGAATCTTATAGTTTTTCTTCTCTTCCGAGTAGACCTTCTTATAGACCGGGTCGATTGACGCGGTGCTGCCAGCGATGATGGCCGTCGACGAGTTCGGAGCGACCGCCATCATATAGGCGTTGCGGACACCGTTTTGATGGACCGCTGCGGCGAGACCGTCCCAATCGAGTTCGTCGTGTGAGCGGTAGTTGCGGCGCTTGAAGTACTCACCCGTGTGCCATTCCGATCCTTCGAAGACCCCGAACGCGCCTTTTTCTTTGGCGAGTTCCATCGAGGCTTGAATCGTCAAGTAGGCGATTTTCTCGTACAGCTTCTCCGCGTACTGGACGGCATCGACCGATTCCCAACGGATGCCTTCAAGTGCGAGCAAGTGATGCCAGCCGAACGTGCCGAGTCCGACGGCGCGGTATTTCTGGTTCGTGATCATCGCCTGTGGCACTTCAATCGTATTCAAGTCGATGACGTTGTCGAGCATCCGCATTTGAATCGGGATGAGTCGCTCGAGGACGTCCGATTTGACGGCCCGGGCGAGGGCGATTGAGCTCAAGTTACAGACGACGAAGTCACCAGGTGTCTTCGTGATGACGATTTTTCCGTCTTCCGTGTACTCTTCATCGATTGTCGTCGGCGACATGTTTTGCGCGATCTCTGAGCAGAGGTTCGAGCTGTAAATCATGCCGGCGTGTTTGTTCGGGTTGGCGCGGTTCACGGCGTCGCGGAAGAACATGTAAGGCGTTCCTGTCTCGAGCTGTGAGCGCATATACCGTTTGACAAGGTCAATGGCCGGTACCGTGACGCGAGTCAGTTCAGGCGTATTGACGCAAGCCATGTATTTCTCCGTGAATGAACCGCCGTTCTCTGTCTCATCATAGAAGTCTTCGAGGCTGAAGCCCATGACCGTCCGGATCTCGTGCGGGTCGAACAAGTGCCAGTCACCGCGGGCTTCGACCGTACGCATGAACAAGTCTGGCAAACAGACGCCCGTGAACAAATCGTGGGTCCGGAGACGCTCGTCCCCGTTATTTAATTTCGCATCGAGGAACTCGAAGATGTCCTTATGCCAAATGTCGAGGTAGACGGCAATCGAGCCTTGGCGCATGCCGAGCTGGTCGACCGAGACCGCCGTGTTGTTCAACTGTTTCATCCAAGGCAGCGCGCCGCTCGAGACACCTTTGAAGCCTTTGATGTCACTGCCGCGTGAGCGGATCTTGCCGAGATAGACGCCGATCCCGCCGCCGCCTTTAGAGAGCGTGGCCACGTCCGTGTTCGAATCGTAGATGCCACGGAGTGAGTCGTCGACCGTATCGATGAAGCATGAGCTGAGCTGCCCGTACGATTTCCCGGCGTTCGAGAGCGTCGGTGTGGCAACCGTCATATAGAGATTCGAGAGTGCCCAGTACGCTTCTTCGACGAGTTTGACGCGCTGGTCGGCATTCTCCTTTTGCATGAGCGTCATGGCGATGACCATGAACCGCTCTTGCGGTAACTCGTATAGGTTCTTGACATGGTCACGGCCGAGATAACGGTCCGACAACGTCCGGAGACCGATGTAAGTGAACATGCGGTCGCGTGACGGGTCAATCAACGTCTCCAAGTAGGCAATGTCTTCTTTTGAGTACGTATCGAGTAGGGCCGACGTGAAGATGCCTTTTGTCGTGAGCGTCTCAATCATCGGATAGAGCGCACCGTAACGCATCGAGGCGTCATAGCCACGGTTTCGTGCCGCTTCTAAATAGAGGCGGTTTAAGTACATCTCAGTGGCAACGAACGTCCAGTCCGGCTCTTCTGCCTGCAACATGTCGAGGGCGTGCATCGTCAAGAGTTCATATACTACATCTTGTGTCAGTGTCTTTCCTTCGAGCGCCCGAACGGCCCGTTCTTCATATCGTTCAACACTGAGTTGTGGGTAGCGTTGTTTAAGGGATTGGATCAATGTCGAGACGTCAGCGAGCGTTGGTGTCGCAGCCAACAGCGTCTCGTGGTGGATAGGGGATGTCAAAACGATCACTCCTTCTTCGGATGTAGATATTATAAAGGTATAGCGGAACTTGTCCGATACGACGTCAATGTGAGCTGAACGTGATAAATATCCGTTAACTATATATTGACGTTTTCTTGTCTTTTTAATCATAAATCACCTATATTTAGTTTTGCAATCTTAACATTCGGCAAACTGCAGACGCTTGAATTACTTTTACTCAAAAACGGCGCTGTCATCCGATTTGAGATGAGATTTGAGATAGAAAAAAGTTTGAGCGACGGTTAAACGACAGCACATTCATTTTTATGTAAGCGGTCAATCGAGAAGCGAACGACCTCATTCGGCAGTCGCCTTCGTTATTTTTTGAGAAAATCCTGCTTCTTTTCACTGTTGATTCATTACTATATATAGTGGTCGCTTGTTTTTGAAAACGAGGGAAATTCGAACGCTCACTAGCATCGGATTGAAAAGTGAGGTAGATTGAGGGAGTACGATTTGAAATCAAGGTAAAAAGAAGGGTTTAACAAATGAGAGCAGAAGACTTATTATTAGCATGGGACCCACTCGGTTACGGGCTTGGGTCGTATGGACCAGAGTTTGATGATATCGCCTTGGCGCTCATCCACATCGACACGATCGATGAGTTGGATGAAACGATTCGCCGGATTTTGACAGACGCGTTCGGCGACTGTCCGACCGAATCGGAAACACGGGCCATGGCGGCACACTTACTCGCGTCTTCAGAATCTTGTCACTTATAAGGGGGAACCACGATGTTACGTATCGATCCAACACCGAATCCAAATGCAATGAAAATCACACTTCCTGAGAACGTCTTCGGCGCGAAAAGCCAAAGCGTAAAAGCTGGCGAAGAGACGGACCAACCGCTTCTCGCGAAACTCGTCGCCATCGAAGGCGTGGAGAGCGTATTCGCTTATGGCGATTTCGTCACGGTATCAAAAGAGAATGGCGTGAGCTGGGAAACAATCTTGCCACACGTCGAAACTGCTTACCGCGGATGAACCCGCTCGTTTCCATCGTCATCCCGGTCTATTCACGGGAGACAGAACTGACCGAACTGCTGGAAAGCCTGGTCGTCCAGACGTTTCAACAGTTCGAAGTACTTGTAATCAATAATGACGGGCCGCCAAAACAGCATCTTTTGGCGCCTTTTTTGAATCGATTGTCGATTCGTTATATCGAACTTGGCGAGAACCATCACGTCAAAGCCCGCAATCTCGGCGTGCAAGAGGCGAACGGCGAGTATGTCTTGTTGCTCGACGATGACGATCTGCTCATGCCGACACATCTCGAGCAGGCGCTCGAGGACATCCGCGCGGCCGACCTCGTCTTCACGGATGCGGAACTGTTCCGCTTCATATGGGAAGACGGACGCCGACGCGTCACCGACTGGGAGGCGTTCGCCTACGACCTCGATTTGGAACGACTCCGTCAAGACTCGACGTTCATCCCGTCCGGCACGCTGTATCGAAAACAGCTCCACGAGACGATTGGATCGTTCGACGAGGACGTTTATAACTACTGGGATTGGGATTTCATTCTACGTGTCAGTGAGGTCGGGACGATTCGGCATCCCGCCCGCGCGACGGTGCTCTATGCGTTCAATGGCACCGACAACTTGTCGGCCAAACAAGACGAGACGCGCCGTCGTTACTTTGATCGGTTCTGTCACAAGCACGGTTTGGTCAATATGGAAATGAAGAACTTCCATATCGTCCAAGCCGAACGACGGGACTATGTGAGACAGACAGAGAGAACGTTCACAGGGGCGTTCCCCGGTAGAACGGAAGGAGAATAACTATGTATACATCGAAAGAACTGGAATTGCTCGAGCTGCTCGAAGAGAAAGGCTACCTCGAGACGAAACTGTTGGCGAACTTGCTCGCGACCGACGAGGCGACTGTCGAGGCGATGCTCGAGAAGTTCAAGGCGGACGGCATCTTGCTCGGCTTCCGGGCGATGGTCAACTGGCAAAAAATCAATCGCCACGATGTCACGGCGTTCATCGACGTCAAAGTCACTCCGAAACGGGGTCGTGGTTTCGATGAGGTCGCGGAACGCATTTATCGCTTCCCGGAAGTGACGGCGCTCTATTTGATGTCAGGGGCTTACGACCTGCAAGTCGTCATTCGGGCGAACTCGCTTCAAGACGTCGCGTCGTTCGTGTCGGACAAATTGTCACCGCTTGACTCGGTCGTCTCGACGACGACGCACTTCAAATTGAAGACGTATAAGCATGATGGCATTTTATTCACCCCACAAGTCGAAGACAAACGGTTGAATATTACGCCATGAAGTCACTATCCCAACAAGTCGTCTCGATGAAGCCGTCCGGCATTCGCCGATTCTTCGATTTGGCGCAAACGATGGAAAATGTCGTCTCTCTCGGGGTGGGGGAGCCAGATTTCATCACGCCGTGGAACGTGCGCGAGGCGAGCTATGCGGCGCTCGAGCAAGGCTACACGGCCTATAGCGCGAACGCAGGACTCCTCGAATTGCGACAAGAAATCGCGAGTTATATGACGGACCGCTTCGGGGCGACGTATGATCCGGCGACGGAATTGATTGTCACAACGGGCGCATCGCAAGCGCTCGATATCGCGTTCCGGGCACTCCTCAACCCGGGTGACGAGGTCATCGTCGTCGAGCCGGCCTTCGTTTCATACGGACCGCTCATCGAACTCGCTGGCGGGACGGTCGTTCCTGTCGCCTGTCGTCCGGAGAACGGGTTCCGTTTGAACCGGGACGATGTCGAGGCGGCCATCACCGAACGGACGAAGGCGATGCTCCTCTGTTTCCCATCGAATCCGACCGGGGCCACGATGACGGGCGAAGAGCTCACCGAAATTGCGGAACTCGCGACGAAACACGATCTCTGGGTCGTCAGCGATGAGATTTATGCCGAGCTGTCTTACGATGAGCCGTTCACGAGTTTCGCGACGCTCCACGATATGCGCGAGCGGACGATTGTCGTCAACGGGTTCTCGAAGGCGTTCGCGATGACGGGCTGGCGGCTCGGGTTCACATGCGCGCCGGAAGTCGTGACGCGAGAGATGCTCAAAGTCCATCAATACGGCATGATGTGTGCCCCGACACTCGTCCAATTCGGCGGTCTCGAGGCGCTCCGTAGTCGCGACCAACATGTACCGAAGATGGTGAAGAGCTATCGACAGCGCCGTAACTACTTCATCCAGGCCCTCAATGACGCCGGATTACCGACGCACGTGCCGGGAGGCGCGTTCTATGCCTTCCCGTCAATCCGTCACACGGGCTTGACGAGCGAAGAGTTCGCCGAGCGTCTCTTGCTCGAGGAACGGGTCGCGGTCGTACCGGGCAACGCGTTCGGTGCGAGTGGCGAAGGTTTCGTCCGTGCCAGTTACGCGACGTCGGTCGAACAGTTACAAGAAGCGATTCGTCGCATCGATCGGTTTATGAAACAGTTCGAGGTGACGACGACAACAACAGACTCTCAGCGATGAGGGTCTGTTTACGTTTTAGCGGTATAATAGGTGGGAAAAGACGAGCGAGGTGAAGCCAATGGAACAAGTGGATTTTGTAGCAATCGGCTGTGGGCCGTACAATCTCGGATTGATGGCGCTCAGTGAAGCGACGTCATTGAAGGGTGTCTGTTTTGAGGAACGGGACGACTTCAAGTGGCACGAAGGCATGCTGCTCGAGTCGGCGACGATGCAGACGCATTACTTGTATGATCTCGTGACGCTTGCCGATCCGACGAACCGTCACAGTTATTTGAACTATTTGAAACAGAACGGCCGCTTGCAGACATTCATCGTCCAGGAGAGCCCGACAATTCCCCGGACGGAGTTCAACCGGTATTTACAATCGGTCGCCGCCTCGCTCGACACGATCAAGTTCTCACACCGGGTCACCGATGTCCGTCCGGCGGCGGATGGGTTTCTCGTCACGGTCGAGACACCGGATGGGGAAACGGTGCTGTCGTCACGTCACGTCGTCATTGGTACGGGAGCAGAACCGCTTGTCCCGGACGCCTTCCAAGATGTCGTCCATACGAGTTCGTATCGGATGGAGCGGGAGCGATTGCTTGAAACCAATCGCATCGTCATCATCGGTAGCGGTCAAAGCGCGGCTGAAGTGTATCTCGACTTATTGACCCGGTCCGATAAAATGCGCCAACGCATCGATTGGGTGACGCGCTCGGATGTGTTCGAATCACTAGAGAGCGGTAAGCTCGGCGAGGAAATTTTCAGCTTGCCGTATGTCGACTATTTCAATCAATTGCCTTCTGCGGAGCGGGAGCAGCTCGGGAAAGCGTTCGAGCGGTTCCGGAACGGGGTCAATCCTGAGACGCTTCGGGCGATTTATGGATTTTTGTATCATCGGACGGCGGACGGAAGTGATCAAGCGACGAACCTGTACACTCAGATTGAAATCGAGCACATCGCACACGAAATCGTTTATACTGTCGAAGGGACGCAACAATATACGGGACAATCGTTTACGGGTGAATATGATGCGGTCGTGGCGGCGACCGGATATCGACCGCGCATCCCGACATGGGTCGAACGGTTCGACATCGAATGGGAGGCGGAGCAGCAGTGGCGTGTCAACAATCGCTATCAGATTGCGACGAAGACGACATTGGCGGGAAGTTTATTTACCCATACGAATTTAGAACATTCGCACGGTCCGGCAGCGACGAATTTGGGGATGGCAGTGTATCGAAACGCAATCATGTTGAATGAAATGGTGGGGGAAACGGTGTTTGATGTGGCCGCGCAGCAACCGTTTACAAGTTTTTGAACAAAAAAAGGGCTAGGCGTTAGCCTAGCGGAATCAGGGGGGAATACTTGAAGTCTTGCTTGATTTGTATTTACCCGACCCGTCGACTTTGAAACACAAAAACAATCCCAAATAATCTTTTTTACTAATTTGTACACTTTATCGAAAAAAGTATGTTATAGTAAGTTGATGAATTTAGCATAGGAGTGTTTGTAATGGCAAAATACGAAAAAGATCAAGTTTTAAAAGGTAAAGTAACAGGAATCCAACCTTTCGGTGCGTTCGTCGCACTCGACGACGAGACTCAAGGTCTTGTCCACATCTCTGAAATCTCACACGACTACGTGAAAGACGTGAACGAGTACGTTCAAGTCGGTCAAGAAGTTGAAGTGAAAATTCTTGATGTTGATGAAGCATCTAAGAAAATCAAGCTTTCAATGAAAGCGACACAAGAAGCTCCAAAACGCGAGAAGTCGGCTAAGCCAGCTCGTCGTGGCGCACCACGCCGCAACGAAGCTTCAAACTTCAAGCAAGAAGAAGCACCAGGCTTCACTGTCCTCAAGGACAAGCTCGAAGACTGGATCAAAAACACGAACTTCAAAAAGTAAGTGATTGAGACGACCTGCCCTGTGCAGGTCGTCTTTTTTTTGTACAGGAAATGTCCCACACGTTCACGAACAGTACAGAAAAGGAGTGAGGACCATGAAAATCGGAATCATCGGTACGGGCGGGATTGCCAAGACCGCCCACATCCCGCAATACATCGCAGCAGGCGCAGACGTCGTCGCCGTCATGAATCGGACACGCGAACGCGGGGAGGCGGTGGCGAAGCAGTTCGGAATCGAACGGGTGTACGAGACGGTCGAGGAGATGCTCGCCGAAGAGACACTCGATGCGGTCAGCATCTGTACACCGAACGCCTTACATAAACAACAAGTCATTGCCGCACTCGAGGCCGGCTGTCACGTCCTCTGCGAGAAACCGCCGGCCATCTCGGCTTACGAGGCGAACGAGATGCTAGAAGCGGCCAGACGAGCTGAGCGAACCCTTCATTATGGCTTCCATTACCGGCATCGGTCGGATACCCAACTATTGAAGCGGATGATCGAGGCGGGTGAACTCGGACACATCTATGCCGCGACCGCGCTCGCCCTTCGGCGCCGTGGCATCCCGGGATGGGGCGTGTTCACGAATAAAGAGTTGCAGGGCGGCGGCGCACTGCTCGATATCGGGGTGCATATGCTCGACCTTGCCCTCTATTTGATGGATTATCCGAAGCCGGTCGATGTGGTCGGTCACGTCGGTCAATATCTCGGAACACGACCTGGTGTCGGGCTGATGGGCGATTGGGACGCGGACGCGTTTTCGGTCGAAGACACGGCGCGGGCGATGGTCACGTTCGATAATGGGGCATCCTTGTTCTTAGACGCGAGTTTCATGGCCAACGTCGACGCGGCGGACACGATGCGGGTCGAACTGCGTGGAACGAACGGTGGCGCGTCGCTGTTCCCACTCGTCATCCATACGGAAGAGCACGGGGCGTTGTTCGATAAGACACCGGCTCACCTCGCGCTCGAAGACCCGTATGCGAGACAGATTCACACGTTTCTCGAGGCGTGTCGTCAGGAGCCGTCGTACCAGCAAGCGGAACAGGCGGTGACGCTCCATACAATCATCGACCGCATCTACGCTCAGGCCTGATTGCTTTTCAATCACAAAAAACAGGGTATATAGTGTAGGTGTTACATATTTTCGAAGGAGGATGAATTATGCACAACTTTGAATACAAAAACCCGACGAAACTTATTTTCGGGACTCATCAAATCGAAAAACTCGCGAGCGAGTTACAGGCGCTTGACGCCAAGAAAGTGATGCTCGTCTATGGAGGCGGGAGCATCAAAAAGAACGGCACGTACGAAGAAGTCGTGGCCGAGTTAAACAATGCTGGGATCGATTACGTCGACTTCTCAGGCGTCGAGCCGAACCCGCGCATCGAGACGGTACGTCGCGCGGTCAAACAAGCACGCGAAGAGAACATCGACGCGTTGCTCGCGGTTGGCGGTGGTTCGGTCATCGATTGTACGAAACTCATCTCGGCGGCCATCCCGTATGAAGGCGATGCTTGGGATATCGTGCTTCGCGACCACATCCCGACAGAAGCGGTCCCGTTCGGTACGGTGCTCACGCTAGCGGCGACTGGTTCTGAAATGAACTCGGGCTCGGTCATCACGAACTGGGAGACGCAAGAGAAATATGGTTGGGGTCACCCGCTCGTCTATCCGACGTTCTCGATTCTCGATCCGCGTTATACGGTATCGGTACCGAAAGATCAAACGATTTACGGTATCGTCGACATGATGAGCCATTGCTTCGAGCAATACTTCCACCCGAACCATGCGCCGGTCCAAGAGCGTATGACGGAAGGTGTGTTGAAAGCGGTCGTCGAATCGGCACCGAAACTCGTCAATGACTTGGAGAACGTCGACTTGCGCGCCATCATCTTGTTCGCCGGAACAATCGCCTTGAACGGTGTGCTCCAAATGGGCGCCTCGGGCGACTGGGCGTCACACAACATCGAGCATGCGGTCTCGGCTGTCCATGACATTCCACACGCAGGCGGACTCGCAATCTTGTTCCCGCGCTGGATGGAGCATGTGCTTGAAGAAGACAACGCTGCTCGATTTGCACGCCTCGGGACGGAAGTGTTCAACGTTGAACCGGCCAGTAACGATCTTGAGACGGCGAAACGGACGATTGCAGCTGTCCGCGCCTTCTTCGACGAGCTCGGTGCACCAAGCTCACTCCGTGACTATGACATCGATGAATCGACATTTGACGCCATCCTCGACTCGGCGATGAAACGAGGCGCATTCGGTCGCTTCCGTACGCTCGAACGTGAAGACGTCGCAGCGATTCTTGAACTGAGCAAATAAGGCGATTTCATGCCTATTTTGCAATAATGATTGAACGAATCCGACGTTTCCGTTTATGATGGGTCATGTATGGCTCTTCAATGAGCGATTTAAAGGAGGAAATGACATGTCAACAGTACGTTTCGATTATTCAAACGCCCTGTCTTTCGTCGGGGAACATGAAGTCGATCAATTGCAAGAAACCGTGAAAGCAATGCATTCGGTCATTCATGACCGCAGTGGGGCAGGTAGCGATTTCCTTGGGTGGGTCGACCTTCCAACAAACTACGATACGGATGAATTTGCTCGCATCAAAGCGGCTGCGGAACGAATCCGTGAAAATTCGGACGTCCTCGTCGTCGTCGGAATCGGTGGATCATACCTCGGCGCACGCGCGGCAATCGAGATGCTCCAACATTCATTCTTCAACGTGTTATCTAAGGAAGAACGCAACGCACCACAAGTCTTCTTCGCCGGCCACAACATCTCGTCGACATACTTGACGGAGTTGCTCCAAGTGCTCGAAGGCAAGGACGTCTCAGTCAACGTCATCTCGAAATCGGGAACGACGACTGAACCGGCCATCGCGTTCCGTGTCCTCAAACAGTTCATGGAAGACAAGTATGGTCAAGATGGCGCACGTGAACGCATTTATGCGACGACAGACCGTGCCCGTGGCGCCTTGAAGACGCTCGCGGATGCAGAAGGCTACGAGACGTTCGTGATTCCAGATGACGTTGGAGGTCGTTTCTCGGTGCTCACACCGGTCGGACTCCTTCCGATCGCGGCAGCAGGCATCGACATCGACGCCCTCATGGAAGGTGCACGCGATGCCCAAACGGCTTACTCGTCTCCGAACTTGGCGGAAAACGAAGCGTACCAGTACGCGGTCGTCCGTAACGCTTTATATGCGAAAGGCAAGTCGATCGAGTTGCTCGTCAACTACGAACCAGCCTTGCATTACGTATCGGAGTGGTGGAAACAGCTTTATGGCGAGTCAGAAGGGAAAGACAACAAAGGGATTTTCCCGGCGGCAGTCGACTTCTCGACGGATCTCCACTCGATGGGACAATACATTCAGGAAGGTCGTCGTGACTTGTTCGAGACGGTTATCCGTGTCACGAACGTCCGTCACGCGATGAACGTGCCGGAAGATTCACAAGACCTCGATGGCTTGAACTTCCTCGCTGGTGAGACGATTCAATTCGTCAACGACAAGGCAGCTGAAGGAACACTCCTCGCCCACACGGACGGAGAAGTCCCGAACCTCGTCGTCGAATTGCCAGAGATGACGCCGTACCACCTCGGTTACTTGTTCTACTTCTTCGAGAAGGCATGCGCGATGAGCGGATACATCCTCGGAGTGAATCCGTTCAACCAACCAGGCGTTGAAGCGTATAAAGCGAACATGTTCGCGTTGCTTGGAAAACCAGGTTACGAAGAGCAAAAAGCTGAGCTTGAAAAGCGCTTGAACCAATAATTTTGAGTAGGTCCGCTCCGGCGGGCCTATTTTTTTGTTTGAAACTAGTGGAAGACAAGGTAAAGTGAGAGTAGACAGGGGAAAGAAAGGGATGGACTATGTTGACATTCACGGACTACTATCACAATAAAGTCGAGTTGAGCTTTGCGCACTATCCATTTTCGGATACACCGCTCCACGTTTGGGTCGTCGCTCGCTTTGAAAATCAATGGGTGCTGACGAAGCACAAGCAGCGCGGGCTCGAGTTTCCGGGTGGGAAAGTCGAACCCGGCGAACACGAGGATGACGCCGCGATTCGGGAAGTGTATGAAGAGACGGGCGGTGTCGTGAAGACGCTCCATTATCTCGGCCAATATCGCGTGCTTGGGCGTGGCGACACGGTCATTAAAAATATTTATTTCGCCGAAATCGAACGTTTCGACGATCATCCGGCGGTCGACGAGACCGATGGGGCCGTCCTTATGAAGGAATTGCCGACGAATCTGCTCCGGAACAATCGGTACAGCTTCATGATGAAAGACCGGGTGCTCCCGGAAACGATGAAGGTGCTCTATGAAAAACAATTGGTTTGACAAGGTCGAGGTCCTGCCGCCGTACGCCGGTTATCCGGTCCATCGTGGCTGGTATGCGACGCGTGACGGTGAGGACGTCGTCGCCTATACGATCACACCGAAACGGCCGAACGGACATGTCCTGTTCTATCTGCGCGGCGGAACAGGACGCATCGGGGATGTGCGTTTGCCCCGGTTGATGCAGTTCGCTGCCAAAGGTTTTCACGTCGTGGCGCCCGTTTACCGGGGTAACCATGGCGGGAGCGGGAAAGAGGACTTCGGCGGCGCCGATCTAGAGGACGTCCTGTCTCTCTACGATCGTGTCCGTCGAACGGATACGTTCATTCATGCCCTTGGTTTCTCGCGCGGGGGCATGATGGCGTTGTCGCTCGCCGCGGAACGACCGCTCACGTCCGTCACGTCATGGGCGGGTGTGACCAATCTCGAGTGGACGTATGAAGAACAGCGTTCGATGCGGAAGATGTTGCGCCGTATGACCGGGGGCGACCCGGAAGCGGCCCGTGCCGCTTATGTTGAGCGCTCGCCGCTCTACAAGGAATGGGATGCACCGACGTTGTTGATTCACGGCACCGATGATGAACAAGTCCGCCTGCGCCATGCGACGGCGGTAGCGGAACGGATGGGGGAGCGGGCCGAACTTTGGGTCGTCCCGTTCGCCCATCAACTCCCGTTTTGGGAAAAATGGAAGACGACCGATGCGGCGATGGAATGGATGCTCGCCAACTCAAAAAAATGAGACGCTGCCGAATCGGCAATCGTCTCATTTTTCGTTATACGATGATTGGTCCGGCCGCAACGACCGCCTCACTCGCTTTCGTGAATCGTTTGAAATTGTCCTGGAACTTCCGGGCGAGCGCCGTTGCTTCGGCATCGTAGCGCGCTCCGTCTTTCCATGTGTCCCGCGGATTGAGCACGTCGCCTGGCACGCCGTCAATGTGGCGTGGAATCTCGACATTGAAAATGTCGTGGCGCGTCGTCTCGACGTCACGCAATTTGCCGTTGACCGCCGCGTTCACCATCGCCCGTGTATAGGCGAGCTTCATCCGTGATCCTTCTCCGTACGCGCCGCCGGTCCAACCCGTGTTGACGAGATAGACGTCGACGTCGTGCTTCTCAATCAGCGTACCGAGCATGTCCGCATAGCGCTCCGGTGCGAGCGGCAAGAACGGTGACCCGAAGCAGGTCGAGAACGTCGCCTGTGGTTCAGTGACGCCGCGCTCCGTGCCGGCGAGTTTTGACGTATACCCTGACAAGAAGTGGTACATCGCCTGCTCTTTCGTCAATTTGCTGATTGGAGGCAATACCCCGTATGCATCGGCCGTCAAGAAGACGATCGTGTTCGGATGACCGGCCCGTGACGGAAGCATCGCGTTATCGATGAATTGAATCGGATAGGCGGCCCGTGTGTTCTCGGTGAGCGAGATATTCTTATAATCCGGTGCCCGGTTCTCGTCTAAGACGACGTTCTCAATCAATGAGCCGAAACGGATGGCATCGTAGATTTCCGGCTCGTTCTCGCGCGACAAATTGATCGTCTTCGCGTAGCAACCGCCCTCGATATTGAAGACGCCGTCGGGTGACCAACCGTGCTCGTCATCCCCAATCAAATGGCGTTCCGGGTCGGCCGACAGTGTCGTCTTCCCAGTTCCCGATAGACCGAAGAAAAGGGCCGTCTCGCCGGCGTCCGATACGTTCGCCGAGCAGTGCATCGATAACACATGTTGTTCCGGCAACAAGAAGTTCATGACCGAGAAAATCGATTTTTTAATCTCACCGCCGTATTCTGTTCCCCCGATCAGAATGGTCCGCTTGGCGAATGAGACGAGAATGAACGTTTCGGAGTTCGTCCCGTCGATGAATGGATCGGCCTTATAACTCGGTGCATAGATGACCGTGAAGGGCTCGAAGGCACCTTTCGTCGGCCATTCACGCAAGAACAACTGTTTGGCGAACAAATTGTGCCACGCGTATTCCGTGATGGCACGGACCGGGAGCGTATAGTGCTCGTCTGCCCCCGCAGAAGCCTCGAGATAATAGAGCTTGTCTTTCGTTTCGAGGTGCGTCAACACTTTGTCGAGTAGCGCGGTGAACTTCTCTTCCGCGATCGGTTGGTTGACTGGACCCCAGTCTACTAAATGATTGCTGACTTCATCTTGCACGACGAATTTGTCTTTCGGTGACCGTCCTGTGAATTTCCCGGTACTGACCGATAAAGCCCCGTCTTTCGTCAGTACGCCTTCACCGTTGCGAATGGCTTCTTCCACCAGTTCTGGAACCGTCAAGTTCCGCATCATGTCGGCACCTTTAATTAATTCTTCGATTTTCAGGAGCGTTGTCGCCATCCTGAATCCCACCTTTCCCCTAAATAGATGTGGATGAAATCCGCATACTTCCGCGTTTAATCAGTATGACGTTTTTATTATATGTGACATACTAATCAAAAACAAGCATTTTTTACCCTTTAAAGTAAGCGCTTTCTTACATTGTCATTCTAACATATTCTGTACCAGGTCATAGTACAAAAACCAAAACGGACAAAAAAATGTTTGATATTTCACAAACATAACTATTTGACCGTTTGTGAAAAGTTTGACGAATTCGGTCGATACGCTTGACAGAACGGGGTGTCATTTATATGATGGTCTTCGTAACGGATACTCTTATTCTGAGCGGTGGAGGGAACAAGGCCCTACGAAGCCCAGCAACCGTCCGATTTTTCATTGTTATTCGGAAAAGGTGCTATCCTGAAGCGAAGCGTAAGCTTCGAACGATAAGAGGGTAAGGAAGAACGATTCAACCTTTCCCATTTGAACATGGCGAGAGGTTTTTTTCATTACCGTCCCAAAGCAACGCGTAAGGGGAACGAGTACCGTCCACACATCACCCTTTATTATAGGAGGTTTTTCGAAATGGCAAACTTGAACCGTCGACTTTTCACTTCGGAGTCCGTCACGGAAGGACATCCGGATAAAATTTGTGACCAAATCTCAGATGCGATTTTGGATGCAATTTTAGCTGAAGATCCAAACGCCCGCGTTGCGGCTGAGACGTCTGTCACAACAGGTCTCGTGCTCGTAGCAGGTGAAATCACAACATCAACTTACGTGGATATCCCGAAAGTTGTTCGTGAAACTGTTCGTGAGATCGGCTACACACGTGCGAAATATGGTTTCGATGCAGAGACTTGTGCTGTCCTCACATCGATCGATGAGCAATCGGTAGACATCGCGCAAGGTGTTGACCAAGCGCTCGAAGCTCGTGAAGGACAAATGACTGAAGAAGAAATCGATGCGATCGGTGCTGGTGACCAAGGTCTCATGTTCGGTTACGCAACAAAAGAGACGCCGGAACTCATGCCGCTCCCGATTTCACTCGCTCACAAATTGTCACGTCGTTTGGCAGAAGTTCGTAAGAACGGCACGCTCGCTTACCTTCGCCCAGACGGTAAGACACAAGTGACAGTCGAATACGACGAAGCGAACAACCCAGTTCGCATCGACACAATCGTCATCTCGACACAACACGCGGAAGACATCACGCTCGAGCAAATCCAAGCTGATTTGAAAGAGCACGTCATCGATGCAGTCATCCCGGCTGAACTCATCGACGCGGACACGAAATACTTCATCAACCCGACTGGCCGCTTCGTAATCGGTGGACCACAAGGGGATGCAGGCCTCACAGGACGCAAAATCATCGTCGATACGTACGGTGGATACGCTCGTCACGGCGGCGGCGCGTTCTCAGGTAAAGATCCTACCAAAGTTGACCGTTCAGCAGCGTATGCAGCTCGTTACGTGGCGAAAAACCTCGTTGCAGCGGGACTTGCTGACAAAGCAGAAGTTCAACTTGCTTACGCAATCGGTGTTGCTCACCCGGTATCGATCGCGGTTGATACGTTCGGCACAGGCAAATTGAGCGAGACTGAGCTCGTCGAACTCATTCGTGAGAACTTCGACCTCCGTCCGGCCGGCATCATCAAGATGCTCGACCTTCGTCGCCCAATCTACAAGCAGACAGCAGCTTACGGCCACTTTGGTCGTACAGACGTTGAACTCCCATGGGAGCAAACGGACAAAGCGGCAGTGCTCGAAGAAGGCGCGAAACGTTTCGCATAAGCATAGAAAAACGACCTTTCACTCGAAAGGTCGTTTTTTTTAGGCTTGCGGCTTGTCTTCAGTTGTTGAGTTCTCTTTGCCAAGTGCCGTATCTTTCGCTTCGACGACTTTCTCGCCGATCGATTGTAAATCCGATTTCGCTTCTTGCGCCGTCCCGACGACTTTGTTCACGTCTTGTTTGACCGTGTCGACTTCACCGGCGACTTTTTCATAGACGTTTTGCACGTCGGTCGCGACGTCTTGAATGACCTCGCTCGCTGCTTTCACTTGACCGATGACTTGTGACGCCGTTCCGGCCGGGTCTTGTTTGACCGTATCGACGAGACCGCCGACCGATGACTTCGCGCTCGAGAACGATTGTTTCGTGTTCTCACGGTTTGACGTGCTAAGTAAGGCGAGTAGGCCGCCGACGAGGGCGCCGAGGAGCATCCCGGTCACGACTGTGATTTTTGGACCTCCTGTGTTCGTTTGTTCAAACTGACGGTTCGGATGATTGGCTTGCTCGACTTGTGGATCGTGTTGTAGTTTCGGTTCCATGGTAACACTCCTTTTTGTAAGTTGGCATTGATACTCTTATACCCGACACAAAATGGAAAATAACGTCTTCCTTCATTTCGACATCAAAAAGTAATGAACGGGCAGGATATTTTTTTGCCGATGGGGAATGTTACTACTAGATTGGCCAAAAGGGGGATGCCGTTATGAAGATTCGAGAAGCCGTGCCAGAAGATGCCGCCACCATCCGCGACATTGCGCTCGCGACGGTCAGTGAACGAGACGAGGTTCGTTCGAAAGTAATGGAACGCGCCTATCAACAAGAAGAGATCGTCCGCGCCATCAGTTCAAGCGAGGAAGCGAAAGAGCAGTTGTTCATTGTCGGTGAGGCCGAAGGCGACGTCATCGGCTTCTATCACGCCATCGACCGCGGGGACACATGGGAAGTACTCCGTCTCTATCTTCATCCGGCTCATCACCGCCAAGGCCTAGGGACGGCACTGTTGTCGCATCTACGGGAACGGAAAGTCCAACCGATCGAGCTGTACGTCGAAAGCTCGAACGAGCAAGCCATCGCTTTTTTGAGTCATGAGGCGTTCATCGAACTGAATCGCATCCAAGAGGAAGTGTACGATCAACCGATGGAGCTGATTCATTTACGGTACGACCCGCGCTAAGACCCTAGACGGATTTTCAACCAAACATCAGTCTCGGCTGATGTTTTTTGTTAGTATAAAGATATGTGATAACAAAATGAGGTGACAGCATGGCTTATGAAGAAGAATCACGAAAAGGGGTCATCGTGATCGTGTATCCGCTCCAGTTCACGTCGCGTTTGAGTGAGGCGTTTTTAGGACGGTTGCGGGACGAGTATGAAGTCCTCGTCGTGACCGGCCAGACGGTCGGTTTGACGGCGGAAGACCATAAATTGTTAATCAAGAACACGTTACGTGAGGCGAGTCAGTACAAGCTGCCGATTCACGTCATCGCGTTCAGTCTCGGGGCGTTGTTGACGAACCGCTTGCTCCAGGAATATGACGTGCCGCTCGGCAGTCTGACGTACATCTCACCGCTGTTCGACTGGCATCCGTCCCGCCAAATCGGCGGACTGAAACAAGTCGTGGCCAGTGCGGTCGACCGTTTCCGTCCTGACCTTCCGCTCGGCATGATGACGTTCATGGGTGGCGGGGAAGAGTCGTCGCGCTTCGGGGAGATCACGTACGGTCAATACCGTGAAATCGAAGAGGAAATCGTCGAGCATCAAGAAGAGAAGAAACATCTGCCGCGTCTGCCGCTCGCTTGTTTCTACGCACCGGACGATCGCTTCGCCGATGTGAAATTGACACTCAACGTCTGCCGGAAAATCGGCGGCGACCAAGTGTATATTCGTCGGCTCGAAGGGTTCCCGCACTTCGGCTATGAACGATTGAATACGAAGTTCGCGGAGACGCTCATCACGTTTTATGAATTGATTCGAGAATGAAATCGAGGCTGGGACATAACTCAGTAGATTTATAAGAAAGAGGCCACCTGGCGCGACTCGTTCGCGCCAGGTGGCCTCTTCTCCTTTTTATGGGTTCGTACGCACATTTCGATATAAACAGATAGGGGCGACCTCTGATAAAGTTAAAGTGACCAAACCATAACTTTGGAGGTGCCCCTATGTACAAAGAGTATACCATGAACCAGTTGGTTTTGCCCCTAGATTTAGAAGTTCGGCTCCCGGAGAACGACATCGCCTTCGCCGTCCACGACCTCGTCGAACAGATCCCGGACGAGGCGTTCGAGACGTTCTGGCGAACGACGGGCTGCCCGGCCTATCACCCGCGGATGATGATGAAGATCGTCCTCTGCGCGTACACGCAGTCCGTGTTCTCGGGCCGGAAGATCGAGGGCCTTCTCAAGGACAGCCTGCGCATGATGTGGCTCGCCCAGGGACACGAGCCGAGCTATCGGACGATCAATCGGTTCCGAGTCCATCCGGACGTCGCCCCGGTCCTGAAGTCCGCCTTCGTCACGTTCCGTTGCCACCTCGTCGAGGCGGGTGAGATCGACCAGGAGGCGATCTTCATCGATGGCACGAAACTCGAGGCGAACGCGAACCGATACACCTTCGTCTGGAGGAAGGCCGTCGAGAAATACAGCGCCGCACTCGTCGAGAAGTCGAACCGGCTGTACGAGGAGCTGATGGCCGAGCAGGTCATCCCAGAGATCGAGCGCGAGAGCCCGGAGGCGCTCTCGGTCGAAGAACTCGAGGAGGTCGCGGCGCGACTCGGGGAAAAGGTCGACGCGATCGATGAGGAAATCGCGTCGACGACCGACGTCGAGGAACGCAAACGACTGCGCGCGAGACGCAAGGAACCCCGCCGCCTCCGCAAGCAGGCCTCCGACTTCGCTGCCCGGAAACGCCGATACGAGGAACACATGGCCGCCTTCGGCACGCGGAACAGTTACTCGAAGACCGACAGGGACGCGACGTTCATGCGGATGAAGGATGATCACATGAAGAACGGACAATTGAAGCCCGGCTACAATGTCCAGATCGCGACCTCGGGCCAGTACACGCTGGCGTATGACGTCTTTCCGAACCCGACCGACATGAGGACGTTGGCCCCGTTCCTTGACGAGGTCGAAACGTTCCTCGAGTTACCCGCCTACATCGTCGCCGATGCGGGATATGGGAGCCAGCCGAACTACACGGACATCCTCGAGCGCCGGGGGCGCGTTCCCTTGATCCCGTACACGATGTACCGGAAGGAACAGAAGAAGAAGTGGCGCGAGAACCCGTTCAACATCTCGAACTGGGCGTACGACAGGGAGTCCGATACGTTCACCTGCCCGGACGGGAGACGGCTCCCGTTCAGCCACGAATCCCGTAAGACCGACAGGGACGGGTTCGTCCGCGAGTCCCGCATGTATCTGAGCGAGGACTGCGGCGGGTGTCCGTTCCGCGACCTGTGCACAAAGGCCGAGGAAGGGAGCCACCGCCAGGTCGGTGTGAACGTGGCCTGGGAAGAACAAAAGCATATGACGAGAACGCTGCTTTCGGATGAGAAAACGGGTGCCCTCTACGCCAGACGCAAGACGGACGTGGAACCAGTTTTTGGATATCTGAAGGCCAATTTGGGTTTCACCCGCTTCTCCGTCAGGGGAAAACAGCGCGTGAGACGCGAGCTCGGCTTCGCGCTCATGGCGGTGAACCTGCGGAAGTTCATCGCCACCGTTGTCGCCCGAAGTACAAAGAAGGGGTCCGGTCACCGAAAATCGGTGACCGGACCCCTCTTTTTGATTGAAATACTTTAGAACTGGCTAGTTATGTCCCAGCCTC